>NZ_JAFCWQ010000009.1:0-140010 GCF_049897665.1 Brevundimonas sp. TWP2-3-4b1
CTCGAAGAACGCCCACTCCGCATCCGACATCAAACCACGAACCATGGCTGCTCTCCGCAAAGAACAGCCTTGAATCAGCGATCAGCTGATTTGGGAATCCACTTTGTCCACATCACCTAGAACTCGCGCCAGCTGTCGCCGGGGTCGCGCTCGCCGGGCCGGGCCGACTGCTGGCCCCAGCTGACCATCATCAGCAGCTTGTGGCTGCGGATGCGGTATTCGCCGATCATCGGGCTGACGGCCCCCAGGGGAGCGCCCGTGCGCGCATCATAGACGAAGCCGGAAAACTCGGCGACGCCGACCCGGTCGCGACGGCTGTAGAGGCTGAGCTCGGGAATCGAGACGACGTTCAGGTTCTCGTTGATCGGCAGGGCCAGCGGCGGCAGGCCGACGACCCGGCGCATCTGCTCCAGCGACAGGGCCCCGGCGCGCAGCTCGAACACGGCATCGGCCTGGGCCTTGTCGTCGGCCAGGGCGAAACCGGCCTCGGACAATGCGGATCGGATGGCCGAGGTCGCATAGGCCGAGCCCTCTCCCTGCATGTAGCGGCTCTCGACGAAGACCCGCGATCCGGGCGGAATCGGCAGACGCAGCCCATCGACGGCCTGATCGGCGGCGCGCGCCATCAGCAGCTGTTCCGTCGCCGTCCGGCCCGGGTTGGTTTCCGACGTCGAGGCGCATCCGGCCAGGAGGGCGGCCAGCACGACCGCGACGCCCGGCAGGATCAGACGCACGCCTACCAGGTCCCGGTATTGGGCATGGACAGCCACGGCTCGGCGGGCTCCAGCGGCGCCCCTTCCTGCAGCAGTTCGATCGAGATGCCGTCCGGCGAGTGGACGAAGGCCATATTGCCGTCGCGGGGCGGGCGGTTGATGACCACGCCCGAGTCCATCAGCCGCTGGCAGGTCGCATGGATGTCATCGACCTTGTAGGCGAGGTGGCCGAAATTCCGGCCGCCCGTATAGACCTCGGGGTCCCAGTTCCAGGTCAGCTCGACCTCGGGCGATCGCTCGGCGGCCGAGCGATCCTTGTCCTTCGGCGCGGCGAGGAAGACGAGGGTGAACCGCCCCTTCTCGTTCTCGAGACGACGGACCTCCTCCAGGCCCAGCTGGGTGGTCCAGAAATGCAGTGAGGCGTCCAGGTCGGCGACCCGGACCATGGTGTGCAGATAGCGCATGAGATCGCCTCAGGCTAAGAGGGAGAAGGCCCGCCTTCTAGTCGGGAATCGTCGGCTTCCAAAGGCCGGAAAAGCGCTCTAAGCGTGGCGGCTCAACGTCCTTGCACGAATTGTCGCAGGACGCAGCCGTCGGCCAGGGGGGCGGGCGGACAGCCAGGGACAGTCAGCCGCTTCATGGGATCGCTCACTCGCGCCAACGCGGCGCGCAGCGCCGGCAAGGGCGCAGCCGCCAAACCGAACACCACCAAGGGACAGCAGGTCGGCGACGTCAGTCTCGGCGAACGGCTGAAGTACGGCTTCGACAAATCCATGGCCGGCGGACCGGTCGCCCTGGTCGGCTGGCTGAGCCTGGTGACTCTTGTGGTGATCGTGATCGCCGCGACCATCCTGGCGATCAGCCGGATGGGCCCGGATGGCGGCTTCAACTTCTTCGAGGCTGCCTGGCAGTCGCTGATGCGGACGATGGACGCCGGCACGATGGGCGGCGACTCCGGTTGGCCGTTCCGCTTCCTGACCCTGTTCGTGACCCTGATGGGCATCCTGGTCTTCTCGGCCCTGATCTCGATCATCTCGGCGGGCCTGGACGCCAAGATCGACGAGGCCCGCAAGGGCCGCTCGCGCGTCCTCGAAACTGATCACACCATCATCCTGAACTGGTCGGCGTCGATCTTCGACATCATCTCCGAACTGGTCATCGCCAACGAGAGCCGGAAGAACCCGCGCATCGTCATCATGGCCAACAAGGACAAGGTCGAGATGGAGGACGAGATCTCGGACAAGGTGTCCGATCTCAAGAACACCCAGATCATCTGCCGCTCGGGCGATCCGACCGACCTGTTCGACCTCTCGATCGTCAACCCTCAGGCCTGCCGTTCGATCATCGTGGTGTCGCCGGAAGGCGCCGAGGATCCCGACAGCCAGGTGATCAAGACGGTCCTGGCCCTGACCAACGATCCCAAGCGCCGCGAGGCCCGCTATCAGATCGCCGCCGAACTGCGCGACGCCAAAAACGCCGAGGTTGCCCGCATCGTCGGCGGCGACGAGGTCCAGCTGGTGCTCGCCGACGACCTGATCTCGCGCATCGTGGTCCAGTCCAGCCGCCAGGCCGGCCTCTCGGCCGTCTATTCCGAGCTGCTCGATTTCGACGGCTGCGAAATCTACACGACCGAGCTCGAGGAGCTGACCGGCGTGACCTATGGCGACGCCGTCATGGGTTATGAGGACTCCGCCCTGATCGGCATCCGCTATCCCGACGGCCGGGTGCGGATGAACCCGCCGATGGACGAGATTATCGTCGCCGGCTCGCGCGCGATCATCATCGCCGAGGACGACGCAGCCATCAAACTGACCCCGCTGCCCGAGGACGCCATCGACGCCTCGGCGATCCGCAAGCCCAAGGTGGTGCGCCGCAAGGCTGAACGCACCCTGATCATCGGCTGGAACCGTCGCGGTCCGATGATCGCCTATGAGCTGTCGAAATACGTGCGCCCCGGCTCGACCCTCGTGGTGGCCGGCGACACCCCCGGCTTCGCCGAGGAGATCGCGTCCATGCCGCTCGGGTCGACCAATATGAAGGTCACATCGAAGACCATCGACACCAGCCACTCGGCCTCGATCGAGGCGCTGGACCCGGTCAGCTACGACTCCATCATGGTGCTGGGCTATTCCGACACCATGGAAGCCCAGTCGGCCGACACCCGGACGCTGATCACCCTGCTGCACCTGCGCAAACTCTCCGAGCGGCTGGGCACCCACATCAGCGTGGTCTCGGAGATGATCGACATCCGCAACCGCGAGCTGGCCGAGGTCACCCGCGCCGACGACTTCGTGGTGTCCAACAAGCTGGTCAGCCTGATGTTGGCCCAGGCGTCCGAGAACGAATACCTCAGCTCGATCTTCGACGACCTGCTGGATGAGGACGGCTCGGAAATCTACATGCGCCCGGTTGGCGACTATGTGGACCTGTCCGGGCCGGTGACCTTCTACACGATCGCCGAGGCCGCCCGTCAGCGCGGCGAGACCGCCATCGGCTATCGGCGCAAGCGCGAGAGCGAGGCCGGCGACGACCGCAACATGGGCGGGGTGGTGGTCAATCCGGCCAAGTCCGAGGCGCTCGACTATCTGCCCGAAGACCGCATCATTGTCCTGGCGGAGGACTGATCGCATCGATCGGGGCGGGGCTGCGACACCCCGCCCCGCTTGGCGCGTCTGGCCAGAGGCTCCATCTATAGTCGAAACTTGTCGCCTAGGAGACCGCCGTTGCCCCTTCTGATGTGCCCCAACGACAATGCCCAGATGCAGACGCTGGATCGCAACGGCGTCCAGTTCGACATGTGTCCCAGCTGTCGCGGCGTCTGGCTGGATCGCGGCGAGCTCGAGAAGCTGATGGAGAGCGCCGCCGCCAATGCCGTGGCCTCCGCGCCCCCGCCGCAGGCCCAGGCCTATGCGCCGCCGCCCCAGCAGAGCCAGCCCTGGGGCCAGGCTCCGCAGCAGCCGCAGTATCGCGAACAGCCGCGCTATCGCGACGACGACGACAATCGCTACAAAAAGAAGAAGCGCGACAGCATCTTCGACATCTTCGACTGACGTCGAGCGTCGCCTCCCCGTCGCGACGCGATGGGGAGGTGGATCCGGAGCGAAGCGGAGGAGACGGAAGAGGGTCTCGCCGCAGTCCAGAACCCCTTCGTCAGCTCGCGAAGAGGCTCGCTGTCCCCTCCCCACGCCTGCGGCGCAGGGAGGAGACATATCTATTCAGGCCGCCAACCCCGCCGCCTTCATCAGGGACTTCAGCGGCGCAAGGCTTTCCGGCGCGGCGGTCAGGGCGGCCCGGGAGTGGGGTGCGCGAAACAGCTTGATTGCCTCGGCCTTGGCCCGGTCTGCGGCCGGACCCAGCGGCGCGGTCTCGCCGGCGGCGAGGCGCAGCAGGGCCGACAGCTTTTGCTGCACCGGCGCGGTCGCCCGGGAGAGCTGGACGGTCAGCCTGGCTTCGGCCTCGACCACGCCGCCGACATGGCCGATGGAGGTCATGATCTGTTCGGTGTCGTGCTCAGAAAGCGCGGCCGCCTTCACCGATCGATTCAGCTGGGCCAGGACCTGAAGCTTCCTGGAGGCGGTCGGCCCGTTGAGGCGCATCTCGCTCTCGAAGCGCAGCGAGGTGACGCAGGCGGACAGCCAGCGCGCGGCGGAGCGCTTGTTCGCATTGCCGGTGACGTTCTCGCACAGGCGCGTCAGCTGTTCGGCCTCGCACAGGACGGTCTCGCAGGGCACGACATAGGCCTGGACGAAGTCGGCGGTGACCAGGCTCTTGGACCGTTCGGTGAAGGCGGTCTGGACCTCGTCCAGCGTCAGCAGCCGCCCAGCCGTGGCGGTCAGCGACATGGCGAGCGCGCGCAGGATGTCGATCTCGCCGGGCGCATCGGCGGGACGCAGGCGGCGCTGTCCCATCAGTTCGCGCAGCACCATACGAGCGAGCGACGCGGCGAGGATCGGGTACTCCCCGGCCTCGATCCGGGCCCCCAGCCGGGCCGCCGGACCGTCGACCGACGGCATCAGAAGGGCCATACGCGGATCGTGACGGATCAGCATCTCGATCTCGCGCGGCGCGACCATCCGCACCACGGCGGCCAGGCTGCCGCCCTGGTCCAGCGCGGGCCCCAGGATTTCCGACAGGTTGGTCCGCGCGCCCAGTTGCTCGCACAGGATCTGTTCGATCGCGACCATCACCATGGCGCGCGGCGCGCCCTCGCCCGGCGCCCGATCGGCCAGGTCCATCAGCCGGTCGAGACGCGGCCGCGCCCCGCGGGCGCCGGCCAGCGCGCCGGCGATGACCCCGCCCATGATGAAGGCGCGATCCGAGGCGCCCGCCAGCTTCTCGGCCACATCGGCCAGCGACCGGTTGGCCAGGTCGGGGAAGGTTCCCTTGCGCCCGGCGGACATCACCCGTTCCATCGCCTGCCCGACGAGCTTCTGATAGTGACGGATCAGCTCGTGCGAGGCCTGACCCGTGGCCTGGCTCTCGGGAATGACGACCTTCTGGATCGCGTGCTGCAGTTCGACGCCGGACGCCTCGAGCTTTTCGACCAGATCCGGCCGGTGCAGAAGCTCGAAGACGGTGATGCCGTTGCGCCCGAGCCAGTCCTCCAGCACCCGTCCGATCAGCTCGCGGGCATGCGGTGCGTAGAGGTCCTGCGGGCCCAGGCAGTTCGAGCGCTCTTCGTCGGCGTTGACGAGGCGCTTCTTCGGCGCTTCCGGCACGCCCTTGGTCAGGACGGTGTGGCTGCTGAACTCCATCGTGTCCGGATCCAGCGTCTCCCTGGTGACCCGCACCGCCACGGCGTGCTTGTCCTTCAGGATTTCCTCGGCGGTATCGACGGCGTGCTTGCGCTCTTCGGTCGCCAGCATCAGCGACCACGGCGCGGGCGCCGTCTTGCGGATATAGAGCTCGTAGTGGACAGGTCCGGCCATCGGGTCGCTTTCTGCGGTCTTGGCCGCAGGTTAGGCCCCAAGGCTTTAAGCTCCCGTTTCGCGAACGAAATCTGGCGCTGGGGCGACTGTGGCCGTAAAGTCACCGTGATCGCGGGCGAACGGTAACGCTTGTCGTGCGTTCAAACGCTCCCGACTTCGGTCAGGATCAGACGAGGAGACCTTCATATTGGCCAACATCACCCTGGTGGACGACGACGAGAACATCGTCGCCTCCGTGTCGCTGGCTCTGGAGAGCCACGGTCACAAGGTGGTCGCCTACCACGATGGCGCCACGGGCCTTGAGGCGCTGGAGGCCTCGCCGCCGGACCTGGCCATCCTTGACGTGAAGATGCCCCGGATGGACGGCATGGAGGTGCTGCGTCGCCTGCGCCAGACCAGCCAGATCCCGGTCATCATGCTGACGTCCAAGGACGAGGAGATCGACGAGATCCTCGGCTTCAACCTCGGGGCCGACGACTACATCCACAAGCCGTTCAGCCAACGCCTTCTGATCGAACGGGTGAAGGCCCTGTTGCGCCGCTCGGGCGGCGACGGCGGCGAGCCGGAACCCTCGGCCGAGATTTCCGGCAAGGCCATCCGGCGCGGCAAGCTGGTCATGGACCCGGCGCGGCACGAAAGCACCTGGGACGGTCGCGCGGTCAAGCTGACCGTCACCGAGTTTCTTCTCCTGCAGGCCCTGGCCCAGCGCCCCGGTTTCGTGAAGAGCCGGGACAACCTGATGGACGCCGCCTACGACGATCAGGTCTATGTCGACGACCGCACCATCGACAGCCACGTCAAGCGGATGCGCAAGAAGTTCCGGGTCGTCGATCCCGAGTTCGACGCGATCGAGACCCTGTATGGCGTCGGTTATCGATACCGCGAGAGCTGACGCTTCGGAGCCGTCCGAGGATCTGCCGCCGCGCCGCCGTCTAATCCGCTTCGGCGGGTCGCGGCTCGGCGGTCTGATCCTCGCGCTGAACCTTCTCAGCCTGCTGATCCTTTTCGGCGGGGCCCTGGCGCTGAACGAGTGGAGTACCGGGCTGATCAAGACGCGGCAGGAATCCCTGCTGGGCCAGGCCGAACTGCTGGCCAAGGTGCTGAGCGACGAGGACTACACCCGCGGCGAGCCGATCCCGGAGCTGAACCCGACCCAGTCGGCCAAGGTCCTGATCGACCGGTTCGTGCCGGCGGGCCAGCGCGCCCGCATCTTTGATCGCGACGGCGTCCTGATCGCCGACAGTTTCGACGTGTCCGACACGATCGAGGGGCACCCCCTGCCGCCGGCGCGCCCGGCCGGCACGCCGGCGGCGCCCGACCCCGTCGACGCCAAGGCGGCCGCAAACCTCGAACGGGCCAATGCGGCGCTGGACGAGGAAATCCTTGCGGCTCTGGCGGGCAATGCCCAGGCCGCGGTGCGGCGGTCGGAGAACGGTGACCGGGTCGTGTCCGTCTCCCTGCCGATCCGCCATGTGCAGCAAGTGCTGGGCGTCCTGACGCTGGAGGCCGGAGACGTCGACCAGATCCTGGACGCCCAGCGGCGCGCGCTGGTGCCGTTCGCCCTGGTGGCCCTGGGGGTGAACCTGCTGGCCTCCCTGCTGCTGCACCTGTTCGTGGCCCGCCCTGTCATGCGGCTGTCGGCGGCGGCGGATCAGGTCCGGCTGCAGCGCGCCCGCGCCATCTCCCTGCCGGACCTGGAGGATCGTCGCGACGAGATCGGCGATCTGGCCCGGTCGCTGGAATCGATGACCGACACCCTGTCGACGCGGATGGACGCCATCGAACGGTTCGCCGCCGACGTGGCGCACGAGATCAAGAACCCCCTGACTTCGATCCGCTCGGCGCTGGAAACCCTCGATCTGGTTCAGGACAAGGACAAGCGCGACCGCCTGACCGCCGTGCTGCAACAGGATGTACGGCGGCTGGACCGGTTGATCACCGACATCTCCAATGCCTCGCGCCTCGATGCGGAGCTGTCGCGCGATCGGCCGCGCCCCGTCGATCTGGCGGCCCTGCTGACCGAGATCGTCGGCGTCTACGAAACCACCGGAAAGCCCGGGGAGGCGCCGGTGACGCTGGACCTCGCCGTCGATGCGCCAGCGCGGGTCATGGGGCGCGACGGGCCGCTGGGCCAGGTGTTCCGCAACCTGATCGATAATGCTCGCTCCTTCAGCCCGACGGGCGCGACCGTGCGGATCGCGGTGCGTCGGGACGAGACCGACACCCTCTTGCCGCTGCGGATAGCGGTCGAGGACGATGGTCCGGGCATCCCGCCCGAGAACCTGGAGACGGTGTTCGAGCGGTTCTACACGTCGCGGCCACGGGGCGCGGCCTTCGGCTCCAACTCCGGCCTCGGCCTGTCCATCGTGCGCCAGATCGTCGAGGCCCACGGCGGTCGGGTCACGGCCACGAACCGGCTGGACGCCTCGGGCGCTGTCAAAGGCGCGCGGTTCGACGTGGCCCTGCCCGCCGTCGGCCGCCGACCGTGAGCCAGCCTGTCCATGCCACCGCCGTCGCCCGGTACGCCTCTGGCGGCTGGCATGGCGTCCTGCTGCGCGGCCCGTCGGGGGCCGGAAAGAGCGATCTGGCGCTGCGCCTGATCGACGCGGGCTGGCGTCTGGTCGCCGACGACTACGCCTGGGTCTGGACCTCCGACGGCCGTCTGTTCGCCTCCGCGCCCGAACCTATCGCCGGACGGATCGAGGCGCGGGGCCTCGACGTTCTGGACGCCGCTTTCCGGCCCCTGGCGCGCATCGTCCTGCTGGTCGACTGCGTCCGGACGACGCCGGAACGGCTGCCCGAACCGCAATGGGAGACCCTCGACGGCGTCCGCCTGCCGCGCCTGATCGTGGATGTCCGCCCGGCCTCGGCGGCTGCGACTCTGGCGCTCGCCATCGACCGGCTTTAATCGCAGATCGGTTTGGCCTATCTATGCCCGCTAGGGTCGGAGCGGGGGCTTCCGATCCACCGCATAGGGGATACCCAGCGTTGCAGTCGCTTTCATGATCGGCTCGGCATGATCGGCCTGGTGATCGTCACCCACGGCGGACTCGCGTCCGAATTCCTGTCCGCCATGGAGCATGTGGTCGGCCCCCAGCGCGGGGTCGCGGCCATCTGCATCGGGCCAGAGGACGACATGGAACGGCGCCGCCGTGACATCGTCGACGCCGCCGCCGCCGTCGATGACGGATCGGGCGTCATCCTCCTGACCGACATGTTCGGCGGCACGCCCTCGAACCTGGCCATCTCGGTGATGGAACAGACCCACGCCGAGGTCATCGCCGGGCTCAACCTGCCCATGCTGATCAAGCTGGCCAGCGTGCGCGGCCGCGAAACCCTCGAAACCTGCGTGGCTCATGCCCAGGACGCGGGCCGCAAATACATCTCCGTGGCCTCCTGGGTCCTGGCGGGCGAGAAGTAGCTTCCATGGGTCAGACCATGCCGACCGCGAAGGCGACCGCGAACATCTGCAACACGCGCGGCCTGCATGCCCGGGCCTCGGCGAAATTCGTGAAACTGGCCTCCAGCTTCGAGGCCGAGATCCAGGTGACCCGCGACGGCGTCACGGTGGACGCACGCTCGATCATGGGCCTGTTGATGCTCGGCGCCGGAAACGGTTGTTCGATCGAGATCACGGCCGAGGGTTCAGACGCCCGGGACGCCATCGACGCCCTCAATGACCTGGTCTCCCGCAAGTTCGACGAAGACCAGTAGGGGCTTTTTAGCAGGCTATCGCGCGCGACGCGGTCGCTTGCTGCTTGAGCCTTAGTCCCCGCCCTGCCTCGCCCCGATGTGGGCGATGCCCAGCCGCTTCGCGATCCTGACCTGACGATCCCGCTCCAGCGCCGCCTCGCGCTGTTCTTCGGTCCGCGCACCGTGGCACCGCTCGCAGCAGACGCCCTCGACATAGAGCGGCGACGTCCGCCCCTCCGGACTGACCGGCATCCGGCACCCCCGGCAGAGGGTGTGCGTCCCTTCGGCCAGTCCATGCCCCACCGCGACCCGCTCGTCGAACACGAAGCATTCGCCTTTCCACAGGCTCCCGGCTTCCGGCACCGTCTCGAGATAGCGAAGGATCCCGCCCTGCAGATGGAAGACGTCCGTCACTCCCTCTGACTTCAGGAAGGCCGTCGACTTCTCGCAGCGGATGCCGCCGGTGCAGTACATGGCCACCTTCGGCGGGTTCGGCCCCATCTCTCGTTTCTTGGCGAGCAGGGCGCGCCCCTCGGTCCGGAACCACTCGGGGAAATCCCGGAACGACCGGGTGTTCGGCTGCACCGCCCCGACAAACGCCCCGACCTCGCCCTCGTAGTCATTGCGGGTGTCGATCACGATCGTGTCCGGATCGGCGATCAGGGCGTTCCAGTCCTCGGGCGCAACATAGGTCCCGGCGTTCGCGGCCGGTTCCAGGTCGGGCAGGCCCAGGGTGACGATCTCGGGCTTCACCCGCACCTTCAGCCGATGAAACGGCATCCGCTCGGCGGAAGAATATTTGACGTCGGACTCCGCGAAGCCGGGCAGGGCGGTCAGCCCGTCGATGACCCGCGCGACCGCGTCCCCGGGCCCGGCGATCGTCCCGTTCACGCCCTCATGCGCCACCAGCAGGGTGCCGCGCACCTCGGCGCCGCAGAGTCGTTCGAGGTCGTCCCGCAGGCGGACGGGATCGGCGACGGCGGCGAACCGGTAAAGGGCCGCGACGCGGACGGAGGCGCTGTCGGTAGTCACCAGAGACGCTTTCGAGCAAAGGCGTGGCCAGAGCCAACTTTCAGATAGCGTTCAAACGTCTGGGCTTTGGCGGGGTCGGTAAATGCCAGGTAGGTCACCAGCCGCCACGGCTTGAATTTGGACGTATGCGGCGATTGTCCGGCGTTATGAGCTGCAAGACGTGCCTTCAGATCATCAGTCATGCCGACATAGCGCTCATCTGGCCAGTCGATGCTTTGCAGCAAATAAACATACCGCATCGGAACCGGCCCTCCTTCGCCAAGGCTTCGGAGGGCATCCTACTTCGCGCCTGAAAAGAAGGGGACCTGTCCTACGAAGCGCGAAATAGGATGGTGGAGCCGAGGGGAGTCGAACCCCTGACCTCGTCATTGCGAACGACGCGCTCTACCAACTGAGCTACGGCCCCGTTTTCCGGGTGACAGGCGAGCGCGGGACATAGGCGGGCGCAAGGCGAGGTGTCAACGGGCCGCACGCCGCCCCTCCGGGGAATCCTTGGCCTCGGGCGATTGGCCCGCTAGAAGCGGCGTTCATTTCTTGAAGGAGTTCCCCGCATGGGAATGGCGATCGTCTGGCTCATCAACGCCATCATCAGCCTGATGACCTGGTTCATCATCGGCTCGGCGATCCTCAGCTGGCTGTTCGCCTTCGATGTGATCAACCACCGCAACCGCTTCGTGAACCAGCTGGCCGGATTCCTCGACGCGGTGACGCGGCCCCTGATGGAGCCGTTCCGGCGGATCATCCCCCCGCTGGGCGGCATCGACATCTCGCCGATCGTCGTGCTGCTGCTGCTCAATTTCGCGCGGATCGCCTTCAACAACATGGCCGCCGGCCCGATCATCGCCCTGCTGGGGTGATGTCGGCGCGCCCCGGGCCGTGGCGCAGGCGCCGCAGTGCGACATTCCAGCCTTGCGCCGCGCCCGGACGCTCTTAAGGTGCCCCGGCCCGGGCGAGACGCCGCTTTTGACCACGACTAGATGACCTCCACGATCAAGACAGTCGCCGTGATCGGCGCCGGCCAGATGGGTGTCGGCATCGCCCATGCCGTGGCCCTGGGCGGATATCAGGTGCGGCTGTACGATGTCGCTGCCGAGCGGCTGCCCATGGCGCTGGGCGTCATCGCCGCCTCCCTGGCCCGCCAGGTCGAGCGCGGCGGCGTGACCCAGGCCCAGGCCGATACGGCCCTGGCCAACATTTCCGGCGTCGAGACCCTGGCCGAGGCCGGAAAGTCCGACCTTGTCATCGAAGCCGCCGTCGAGGACGAGGCGACCAAGAAGGCGGTGTTCGCCGAACTGGTCCCCCATCTGGGCGCCGACACCCTGCTGGCCTCCAACACCTCCTCGATCTCGATCACCCGGCTGGCGTCCGCGACGGACCGGCCGGACCGGTTCATCGGCCTGCATTTCATGAAGCCGGCCCCGGTGATGAAACTGGTGGAGATCATCCGCGGCATCGCCACCTCGGCCGCGACCTACGACGCCGCCGTCGCCTTCGCCGAAAGCCTGGGCAAGACCACCACCAATGCCGAGGACTTCCCCGCCTTCATCGTCAACCGCATCCTTGTGCCGATGATCAACGAGGCGATCTATGTCCTGTACGAGGGCGTCGGCAACGTCGCCTCGATCGACAAGGCGCTGAAGCTGGGCGCCAACCATCCGATGGGGCCGCTGGAGCTGGCCGACTTCATGGGTCTGGACGTCGTCCTGGCCATCATGAACGTGCTCTACGACGGGCTGGCCGACAGCAAATACCGGCCCTGCCCGCTGCTGGTGAAATATGTCGAGGCCGGCTGGCTGGGGTGCAAGTCCGGACGCGGCTTCTACGACTATTCCGGCGACGTTCCGGTCCCGACCCGCTGATGGCCCGGTTCGACACCCCCGCCGATCTTCCCGGTCAGGCGCCGGTCATCTGGCGCCGGACCCGTGCGGCAATTCCCCTGGCTGCGCTGGCGGGCGTCATGTGGCCGCCGCTGATCCTGACGCTGCTGGTCTGGCCGCCCCAGAACTGGATTCCGGGTCGGGAAATCGACTGGCGGCTGACGGTTCTGCTGATCGGCATGATCGCCGTGCCCGCCGGCCTGTGGTCGATCCGGCGCGAGCGGGACCGTCGCGGTCGCCCGGCCTCGCGCCTCGGCGTCGTGTGGCGCTTCATGCTGTATGGTGGCTTGCTGGCCGCCGCAGCCCAGACGGTGCTCGCCCTGGGCATGATGGTCTATGGCTGGGTCCAGTCGGGCGACCTCGGCCAGGGAGTCGGCGCCACCGAAACCACCCTGCTGATCTATGGCGTCGCCGGCCTGCCGGTCGCGATCCTGGTCGGCGTCAGCTACGCCCTGTGGGCCGGCCTCTGCGCCGCCTTCATCGCCTTCATCCCCGCGCCCGAGCAGGTGAAGGACCGTCTGGGCGTTCTCGGCCACTGACGCTGCGGTCATCGTCCGGTTTACGCCTGACAGCATTGCGTTAGAGTTGCGGGATGATTGCTTTGGGGGAAGCATAATGGCCATGCCCG
The DNA here is from genome assembly GCF_049897665.1 of Brevundimonas sp. TWP2-3-4b1. NCBI lineage: Bacteria > Pseudomonadati > Pseudomonadota > Alphaproteobacteria > Caulobacterales > Caulobacteraceae > Brevundimonas > Brevundimonas sp. TWP2-3-4b1. Next base: position 12,872 of record NZ_JAFCWQ010000009.1, read on the forward strand.
CACTCGAGGTTCAGCCTCGGACCGCCGCCGGAGGCCTCGCGCCGACCGAGACCAGGGACCGCATTTTCCAGCTCGACGTGCTGCGCGGCTGGGCCATCCTCGGGATTCTCGCCGTCAACGCCATCGCCTTCGCCTGGCCGTTCCAGGTCATGATGTCCGAGGCGCCGCCTCCGGGCGCGACCAGCCCGGCCGATCTGATCGGCGTGTGGGTCACAGACGTCTTCTTCCACGACAAGTTCCGCACCCTCTTCACCATGCTGTTCGGCGTCTCGATCTTCCTCGTCGGCGGCGAGAAGTCCGACGAGGCGCGGGGCGCGCTGCTGTGGCGACGCCTGTTGTGGCTGGGCCTGTTCGGCCTGCTGCACGGCGTGGTCCTCTGGTACGGCGACATCCTGTTGCACTATGCCTACTGCGGCCTGCTGATGATGATGATGCGCTCGTGGAGCGCTCGCCGGCTGCTCTGGATCGGCGGCGGCCTGACGCTGCTGTGGGCTGTCGTCGCGGCGGTCGCCTCCTGGGGCATGGCCAATCTGCCGGCCGAGGTCGCCGCCCAGATGGAGGCCGCCCGCCCGGTGGCGAGCCCCGAAGCCATCGCCGAGGCCGTGGCCCTCTACCGCTCGGGCTGGCCGGCCGGCCTCATGGAGAACATCGAGGTCTGGGCGACCTTCCAGCTGATGGCCAGCCCGTTCCTGATCCCAGTGACCGTGCCGTTGATGATGCTGGGTCTGGGCCTGTTCAAGTCCGGATATCTGCACGGCCACGCGCCGCTGTGGATCTATTTTCTGATCATCCTGGTCGGCGGCGCCAATCTGGCGGCCTTCGCCGTCTGGGGCTGGCAGGACACGATGGCCGGCGAGGCCGATCCGACCAGGGGCCTGGCGGCGGCCGCCGGCGGCGCGGCCTTCCTGATCACCCTCCTCTACGCCAGCATCCTGATCCTGCTGGTCCGCTTCGGCCTCAGGCCTCTGGTCGCCTGGCTGGCGCCGGTCGGTCGCATGGCCTTCACCAACTACCTGACCCAGACCCTGATCATGGTCACCCTCTACTACGCGCCGTGGGGCCCGATGTGGTTCGGCCAGCAGGGTCCGGCCGAAATGTGGATGGTGGTCGGCGCGATCTGGGCCGCCCAGATCATCTGGTCGCCGCTCTGGCTGTCGGTCTTCACCATGGGACCGCTGGAGTGGATCTGGCGCTGTCTGACCTACGGACGGATGGTGCCGATCCGGCGCTGAGATCCGGGGCCTCGACCCCCGGCGGTCGAGCCTCTAGAAGCCCGGCATGACCGACGCCGAAACGCCCGCAGCACCCCGCCCCGAAGCCCGAGGCCCGCGAGGCTTCGCCGACCGGCGCGGGCCCGAGGTCGCGGCCGAACGCCGGATCGTGCGCCAGGTGTCGGAGGTCTATGAGCGCTGGGGCTTCGAGCCGCTGGAGACCGGCGCCTTCGAATACGCCGATGCGCTGGGAAAATTCCTGCCCGACGCCGACCGTCCGAACGAGGGCGTCTTCGCCCTTCAGGACGACGACGATCAGTGGATGGCCCTGCGCTACGACCTGACCGCGCCCCTGGCCCGGTTCGCGGCCCAGACCTGGGAGACCCTGCCCAAACCCTATCGCCGCTACGCCTTCGGACCCGTGTGGCGCAACGAGAAGCCCGGACCCGGCCGCTTCCGCGAGTTCGTCCAGTGCGACGCCGACACGGTCGGCTCCGACCGTCCCGAGGCCGACGCCGAGATCATCGCCATGGCCTGCGAGGGCCTTCAGGCCGCGGGCCTCGCCGAGGGTCAGGCGGTCGTGCGCGTCTCCAACCGCAAGCTGTTCGACGGCCTGTTCGAGGCCGGCGGGATCACCGACCCGATCCAGCGCCTGACCGCCCTTCGCGCCATCGACAAGTTCGACCGCCTCGGCTGGGAGGGCGTCGCCGCCCTGCTGGGCGAGGGCCGTCTGGACGACAGCGGCGACTATACGAAGGGCGCCAACCTGCCGCTCGGCGTGGCCGCGACCATCGAGGCCTTCCTCGGATCGGCGTCCGAAGGCACGCGCGCCGAGACACTCGACGCGATCGCCCGCTCAGGCGGCCTCGGGGCCGCCGGCGAAGCGGCTCTGAAGGAGCTGGCCGGGATCGACCGCGCCCTGACCGCCATGCGCGTCGATCAGGCGACGGTCCGGTTCGACCCGACCATCGTGCGCGGTCTGGAATACTACACCGGCGCGGTGTTCGAGGCGGAGCTTCTGCTGGACACCACCGACGACAAGGGTCGGCCGGTCCGCTTCGGTTCGATCGGCGGCGGCGGTCGCTACGACGACCTTGTGGCCCGCTTCACCGGCCAGTCGACCCCGGCGACCGGCTTCTCGTTCGGCGTCTCGCGCCTGGCCTCCGCCTTGCGCGCGGCGGGCCGGACTCCGGAGACGGCGCGCGGCCCGGTGGTCGTGATCGTCTTCTCCCAGGACGACATGCAGGCCTATCTCGACGCCGTGTCCGAACTGCGGGCCGCCGGCGTCGCCGCCGAACTCTATCTGGGTCGCGCGGGCATGAAGGCCCAGATGAAATACGCCGACCGGCGCAACGCTCCGGTCGTCGTCCTCCTGGGCGGTGACGAGATCGCCGGCGGCCAGGTCACCATCAAGGATCTCGACGCCGGGCGCGCGGCAGCCGCCGGTCTGGCGGACAACGAGGCCTGGAAGGCCGAGCGTCCGGGCCAGCAGACCGTCGCTCGCGGAGACCTCGTGCGAACCATTCGCACCATTATCGAAGCTTCTTCGAGAATGACGACGCCCATCGGATGACTTATCGATGTTCAGTCATGAAACTGTCGGTTTTCGCTTGTGGTTTGATTGACTTGAACCGGCCCGGGGCGTCATTTGACCTCACTCGAACGGCGCGGCGCTGACAAGGCGCAGCCGCTGATCGAAGGCGTTTCGGGGAGGAAACGTCCGCTCCTTAGAGAGCGTGAAAGCCCGCTGCGATGTATCCCCCGCAGCGGGCTTTTTCACGTCTGGAGGTTGGCGCGACGCCTTCCAGTCTCTCCGTCATCCTCGGGGCGCGCAGCGAACCCGGCGACCCAGCTACGTGATAGCGACGGGCGCGCCTCCCGCCCGGAATGCTGGGTCCTCGGATCTCCGCTTCGCTTCGTCCAGGGATGATGGAGGTGGGGGCGAGGGGGCACATGAAAAAGGCCGGAGCGGTGAGCTCCGGCCTCTTGGTCATCCTGGCGACCTTGATCGTCGCCCTTGGTCGGTTTGGCGCCCGCCTACCAGATGCGAACCCGCTCTTCCGGCGCCAGGTAGTATTGGGTGCCCGGCTGGACCTCGAAGGCCTCGTACCAGGCGTCCACATTGCGCAGCGGGCCGATGACGCGGAATTCGTCGGGCGAGTGCGAGTCGGTGGCGATGCGGTTCTTGAGGGCGTCCTCGCGCGACTTCGACTGCCAGACCTGGGCCCAGCCGAGGAAGAAGCGCTGGTCGCCGGTGAAGCCGTCCAGAACCGGAGCCTCGGCGCCGTTCAGGGACAGTTGATAGGCCTCCAGACCCACGGCCACGCCCGAGGCGTCGCCGATGTTCTCACCCATGGTCAGGCCCGGATTGATGAAGTGCCCGGGCAGGGGCTCATAGGCGCCGTACTGGGCGCCCAGACGGGTGGTCAGGGCGTTGAAGGCTGTCGCATCGGCCGGGGTCCACCAGTCGCGCAGCACGCCGTCGCCGTCCGACTTGCGGCCCTGATCGTCAAAACCGTGGCCGATCTCGTGGCCGATCACCGCGCCGATGCCGCCGTAGTTGATGGCCGGGTCGGCCTCCGGGTCGAAGAACGGCGGTTGCAGGATCGCCGCCGGGAAGACGATCTCGTTGTTGGTCGAGTTGTAATAGGCGTTCACCGTCTGGGGCGTCATGCCCCACTCGGTCTTGTCGACCGGCGCATTCAGGCGGGCGAGGTCGTATTCCCAGCGGAAGCGGCTGGCCCGCTCGCCGTTGCCGAACAGGTCGTCGGCGCGGACTTCCAGATCCCGATAGTCGCGCCAGCGGTCGGGATAGGCGATCTTGACAGTGAACTTCTCCAGCTTGGTCTGGGCCGCCGCCTTGGTCTCGGCGCTCATCCAGCTGTAGCCCTCGATGCGGTGGCTCAGGGCCGTGCGCAGGTTGGCGACCAGCTGCTCCATCTGGGCCTTGGATTCGGCCGGGAAATATTCGGCCACATACTGGCGGCCTACCGCTTCGCCCAGGGCGCCGTCGGCGAAGCTGATGCCGCGCTTGTCGCGGCTGCGCTGTTCCAGGGCGCCCGACAGTTCACGCGAGCGGAACTCCCACTGGGCGTCCGAGAACCGCTGCGACAGGCGAGGCGCGGCGCGGTCCACGGTCTGGAAGGCCTGCCAGGCCTGCAGGGTCGCGACCGGCGTCTCGGCATAGATGGCGGCGATCTTCGGCAGGGCGGTGTTCTGGCGCACGATCAGACGGGGGATGTCGCCCAGACGCGCCGCGCCGAAATAGCCTTGCCAGTCGAAGCCCGGCGCGTCGGCGGCCAGACGCTGGATCGTATATTCGTTGTAGGTCCTGTCGCGGTCGCGGCTCTCGGCCGGGGTCCAGTGGGCCTCGGCGATCTTCGTCTCCATGGCCACAATGGCCGCGGCGGTCCCGGCGGGATCGTCCCAGCCGATCATCTCCAGCATCTGGGCCACATAGGCCTCGTACTTCACCTTCTTCTCGGCGAAGAGCGGCGACAGATAGTAGTCGCGGTTGGGAAGGCCGAGACCCGACTGGCTGGTCGAGACGACATAGCGGTCCGGATCCTTCTGGTCGGTGGTGATGCCGGTGCCGAAGAAGGAGCCGCCCAGTCCACCGATCGTCTGGCCCATATAGGCGGCCAGGGCCTCATGGCTGTCGGCGGCGCGGATGGCGGTTAGGAAGGGCTGCAGCGGCCGGGCGTCGAGCGCCTCGATCCGGGCCGTGTCCATATAGGAGCGATAGGCGTCGGCGATCTTCTGCTCGTCCGTGCCGGCCTGCAGGTCGGTGCGGGCGACCAGGGTGTCGATCATCGCCTTGACCCGGTTGTCCGACAGCTCCCGCAGCAGGCCGAACGAGATGCCGTAGCTGGACCGGTCCGCCGGGATCACCGTGCGATCCAGGGCCAGGCCGTTGGCGAAGCGGTTGAAATTGTCTCCCGGCGACACGGACCGGTCCATGCCGGAGGCGTCAAAGCCCCAGGTCCCGTAGTGCGGAGTCTCGGTGCCGCGATAACCGGTGAAGGCGGCATCGCCCTCCTGGAAGATCGACTGGATGGTGCAGGCCTCGTCGATACAGCCGTGGTCGTGGTCGTGGGCGGAAGCGGTGGCCGGCAGCAGGAGCGCGCCGAGCGCCGCGCCGATAAGCAGAGACTTCATGGGGATTTCCTGGGGGTTCGGATCTTCGCCGCGCCGTTGTCGCGCGCTCGGCGCGAACCCTACGCCCGGCCGACAGGGTGTCGCCTTAAAAAAAGTTCATGAATCCGATCGCACGGCTCGCCAAGCGCAGCCTTTAAGGTGACGATCACTCATCGAGGAGATCGAATGGCAGACGCGCACGGCGGCGGTGATTACAAGGATCTGGTCGTGTTCCTGGCGGCGGCTGGGGTGGTCGTGCCGCTGTTCAACCGCTGGAAGATCAGCCCCGTACTCGGCTTCCTTGCGGCCGGCGTTCTGCTGGGGCCGGACGGGCTCGGCCGGTTCGCGGACGTGGTCCCCTGGCTGTCCTGGCTGACCATCGACGACGCCGACCAGCTGGCCCAGTTGTCGGAACTGGGCGTCGCCTTCCTGCTGTTCATGATCGGGCTGGAGCTGTCCTGGGAACGGCTCAAGGCGATGCGCCGGCTCGTCTTCGGCTTCGGCCTGATGCAGGTCGTTCTCTGTTCCGCCGTTCTGGCCGGGGGCTTCATCCTGCTGGGCCAGCCCCTGGCGGGCTCAGCGGTTCTGGGCATGGGACTGGCGCTGTCGTCCACGGCGGTCGTCCTGCCGGTCATGGCCGAAAGAAACCGCATGAAGGGTGCGGTCGGGCGGACGACCTTCGCCGCGCTCCTGGCCCAGGACCTGGCCGTCGCGCCGATCCTGATCACCGTCACAGTGCTGGCCACGCTGGCGATCAGCGGCGGAGACGTTCAGCCTGGCGTCCTCGGGCCGGCGCTGCTGACCCTCGCGCCCGCAGCCATCGGCCTGGGGCTTTTGGTCATGTTCGGCAGGCTGGCGCTGCGTCCCCTGTTCCGGTCGGTCGCCAAGAGCAGATCCAGATCCGGCGGCGGACGGCAGGAGCTGTTTGTCGCCCTGTGCTTGCTGATCGTGGTTGGCGCGGGCGTGGCGGCACAGGCGGCTGGATTGTCGATGAGCCTGGGGGCCCTTGTGGCCGGCCTGTTGCTTGCGGAGACGGAGTATCGCCGCGAGATCGAAGTCAACATCGAGCCTTTCAAGGGCCTGCTTCTGGGGGTGTTCTTCGTGGGGGTCGGAATCGGTCTCGATCTGGATGCGGTCGCCGCCAATCCTCTGGGTGTGTTCGGCCTGGCGCTGGCCATTATCGCGATCAAGGTCGGGCTGATCTTCGGGCTGGCCCGGCTGTGGGGTGTGGGCGCACGCTCGGCGATCGAGACGGCCCTGGTCCTGGGGCCTGCGGGCGAGTTCGCCTTTGTCATCCTGAACACCGGAATGGTGGAAGGTCTCGCCTCCCCGGCCTTCACCCAGAGCGTGCTGGTGTCCGCCACCATCAGCATGTTCGCCGTTCCGCTCATGGCGATGCTGGGACAGAGGCTGGCAGGCGCTCCTGCGAATTCCGTTCCTCTGGCCGGGGATCCGGCGCTCGGCCTGGGTCCGGTGCGCGATGTGGGGATGGTTGACGCCGCCGTCCTGATCGTCGGCTTCGGCCGCGTCGGTCGGCTGGTGGCCGAAATGCTCAAGGAGCACGGCCAGAGCTTCATCGCGGTGGACACCGATCCGGCCGCCGTGGCCGCCGGTCGACGCGACGGCTATGACGTCTCCTACGGCGATGCGGCCCGATCGGAGATGCTGTCCCTGTGCGGCATCGACACGATCAAGGCCCTGGTCGTCACCATGGACGCCCCGACCAAGGTCGACGATGTCGTGATCGCCGCCCGCGCCCTGCGCGACGATCTGATCGTCATCGCACGCGCCCGGGACGACCGCCATGCGGCGCGCCTCTATGGCCTGGGCGTGACTGACGCGGTGCCGGAGACCACCGAAGCCAGCCTTCAGCTGGCGGAGAACACCCTGGTCGATCTGGGCGTGCCGATGGGGCTCGTCCTGGCCTCGATCCACGAGCGTCGCGACAAATACCGGGCGGTGTTCCAGGCGGCGATCCCCGAGGCCCGGCGCAACCGCAAGACCCGCGCGCTCCGGGCCGGCCCCAGGCCTTAACCAGAAACACGACCCATTTTGGTCATCGTTCCATGATGAAAGCGCGCCTCCCCCGGGGCTCGGCGTTGCACGGGTCGCTATCTCACGTCCGTATCCGTGACCTGACCGATCCAGCCTCTGCCCCTTCTGTCCATCTCCTTCGCGGTCCCCCGCCGTGAAGCGTCAGCCACAGAGTATTCGTGTTCATGCGTGAGTCCGCGTCGACCGCCACCCCCTCCAACCTCGAAGCGCAGCCCCGGCTGAATCGCCGCCAGGCCGCCAAGGTACGCACGCGCCAGAAGGTTCTGGACGCCGCTCGCGGCCTGTTCGCGGAGCGCGGCTACGAGCCCGCCACCATCCGCGACATCGCCAAGGGCGCGGGCATGTCCACCGGCGCGGTGTTCGCCAACTTCCAGGACAAGGCCGAACTGTTCGAGGCCGTCCTGACCGAGGACATGGCCGGTCTGGGCCAGGTCATGCTCAACGGCGCAGGCGACGGCTCGACCCGTGATCGCCTCGTCAACGCCCTGACCGCCGGCTACCACGGCTCCATCGACCAGCTGCCGCTGTTCCAGGCCATAGTCGCCCGCTCGTGGTTCCAGCCTGTCGCCGCCGAGACCCGCCAGCGCGCCGCGACGCAAGGCTTGACCGACGTCATCTCCGACATCCTGCGGGCCGGTATCGGCGCCGGCGAAATCAGGCAGGACGCCGATATCGCTCTGCTGACCGAGCTGACCTGGGACGCCTATCTGTCGAACTACCGCCGCGCCGCCTACGACGGCTGGACCGTGGAGCAGCTGGCCGACCATATCGGCCGCCAGGTCGACACCCTGCTGGCCGGCGTCAGCACGAAATAGTCCTGGGAAGAGCTTTCAGCTCTTCCACTTCAGGATCGCCGGCTTGACCGGATTGGAGAAGCCGCGCCCCTCAGCGCGGCTTTTCTGCCATTCGCGCTTGAGCTGCTGGTACCATTTCGCCTGTTTGTCGGCGTCGTCGATCCAGATCAGGGCGGGGTCGTATCGCAGCCCCTCGTTCTGCAGGTTCACCATCCCGCCGTCCTGCTTCAGGAAGGCGGCGACTCCCATCCTCAGGAAGGGCCTGGCCAGACCGAACACCCAGTGGTCGGACCAGAAGATCTGGGTGATCCGGGTCTTCGTCTCGGTGACGGGCGTCAGACAGGTCAGGGCCAGGACCTGCTTCGCTCCGACCTGGATATGCTCCCAGCGATAGCCGGGCAGGCAGAAGGTGATCTCGGTCGCGGGCGCCCCGCCCAGGATCCTGTAGGCTCGCGAGTTCGACGACGGCGCGTGACGGACCATGGCGAACCCGAGCTCCCGAGGCTCGAAGGCCTTGGACTTCTCGTGCATCGAATGCTCGGAGCGCCACCACCATTGCTGATGCACATAGGGCCCGTGGGCGGGGTCCATCAGGCCGACGACCGCGTGGTCGATATGGCTGTCGAAATCCATCCACTCGACCAGTTTCGCCTCCCCGCCGACAACGCCGGGGAAGGTCGGCGGCGGATGATCGGGCTCGGCGTCCGAGCGGGGATCGGAGTGGACGAAGACGAACACCATCCCCTGGCTCTCGACCACCGGATAGGACCGCACCCGGACCCGTTCGACCTCGAACGGCTGTTCGTCCACCAGCGACGGGATGGCGGCGCAGACCCCGTCGGTGCGGAAGCGCCAGCCATGGTAGCAGCACTCGACCGTCTCGGGCTCGCCCGGCTTCTGCACCAGACGGCCGGCCGAAAGGGGCGCGGCGCGGTGCGGACAGATGTCGCGCATCGCATAGACCTGACCCGCCCGCGTCCGCCCGACCAGCACCGGTTCGCCCAGCAGTTCGTGGCGCGTCAGCGAGGCCTCTGCGACATCGCGCGACAGGGCGACGAAATACCAGGTGTCCAGCACGAACCCCTTGCCGAAGGCTGCGAGCGGGGCTTTCGCCTCGGGAACGGCGGTGGGGCTTTCGGCAGGGGTCATGGGCGAATGATAGAGGCTGGTTTCGCTTTCGTCATTGTCCCGTGAAAATCGTCGCGGCAGGTTGCGGCCTGCATCCGTTCGCACGACCTGTGACGACAACAGACCAGAACGCCGGATCAGGCCGGCGCCAGGAAAAGAGACCATGAACAGCCAGATCCTCACGGGCGTCGTCGCCGCCCTCGGCCTGATGGCCAATTTCGCCCTCGTTGGCGCCGCCAGCGCACAGGACGGCCATGCGGCCCACGCGGCGGAGCACGGTCATCATCACGCCGACTTCGAGTCGAACCGCATGCACGTCCGCGTGGACGGCGAGGCCGGGCCAGGCGTGCGCGACATCATCCTGATCCCCGGCCTCAGCTCCTCGCCGGAGGTGTGGCAGGGCACGGTCGATCACCTGGGCTCCGGCTGGCGCGTTCACCGCATCCACATCCAGGGCTTCGCCGGTGCGCCGGTCCAAGGCAATGCGGAGGGTCCGGTCGCCGCGCCCGTGGCCGAGGAGATCGCGCGTTACATCTCCGAACAGGGCCTGGATAAACCAGTCGTCGTCGGCCATTCCATGGGGGGTACGATCGGCGTGATGCTCGCCGCCCGTCATCCTGACGCGGTCGGCAAGCTGATGGTCGTCGACATGGTGCCCTTCATGGGAGCCATGTTCGGCGGTCCGGGCGCCACGGCCGAGAGCGTCGCCCCCGTCGCCGAGCAGATCTATCAGGGCATGGCCGCCTCCGCGCCGGCCGAGTACCAGGCCCGCGGCGCCGCCTCGATTACCGGCATGATCAACACGGAATCGAAGCGTGCCGGTCCGCTGGAAGACGGGGCGACCAGTGACCAGCAGGTCTCCTCGCGCGCGTTCCGCGAATTGATCCTGACCGACCTGCGGCCCGAACTGGCCCGCATTACAGCCCCGACCGAGGTCTTGTATGTGAAGTTCAACGACGCCCGGATGACCAATGAGATCACCGACATGATCTACCAGGCCTCCTTCGCCGGCCTGCCGGGCGTGGCGTTGAAGCGGATCGACGACAGCGCCCACTTCATCTTCCTGGACCAGCCCGAGGCCTTCCATGCCAGGCTGGACGCCTTCCTCGCCGAATGAGCGATCCGGTCGCCCCCGGCGTCTTCGATGCTGCGGCCGACATCGTCGACCTCTACGATCGGCGGTCCGGCGACTGGATCGCCGATCGCGGCGCGGTTCTGACCGAAGCCGACCGGCTCTGGCTGGATCGCTTCACCGCCTCTCTGGCGCCGGGCGACACCGTGCTCGACGTGGGCTGCGGCTCGGGGCGGCCGATGGCGGCGGCTCTGCTGGATCGAGGGTTCCAGGTCACGGGCGTGGACTCCTCGGCCCGGCTCGCCGCCCACGCGGCGGCCGACCTGCCGGCCGGCCGTTTCCTTCAGGCCGACATGCGCACGCTGAAGCTCGGCCAGACCTTCGCTGGCGTTCTCGCCTGGCACAGCCTGTTCCATCTCTCGCCCGAGGATCAGCGGCTGGCCCTGCCGGGTCTCCTGGCCCACTGCGCGCCGAGGTCTGTGGTGATGTTCTCGTCCGGCCCTCGCCTCGGCCACGCCATGGGCGAGTGGCGAGGCGAGCCCCTTTATCACGGCAGTCTGGAGCCCGAGGCCTACGAAGCGGAACTCGCCGGGCACGGGTTTTGGATTGAATCCGGCGTCCGGGCGGACGACGGGTCGGTCTGGCTCGCCCATCGCGATGGATGATCGTTAAGACCCGCGCCATCGTTTCGGCCGAAAGGACCATCACGCTGACGTGAAGTCTTCACGCGCCGTTCACCACAACGGCGTTTTGGTAGGCGACGTGAACGGCTATGACGGCCGGGGTTTCTGAGGATGTCGATGGCCGGTCCGGGGTTCGGAAACAGGAATGCGGGCGGCGGGGCCAGACCGGCGCGCACCCGGCTGCAGCAGGTCCTCTACTGGGGCTCGGTGCTGGCCGTCTGGGGCGTCATATTTCTGGTGGTCTTCTTCGCCGTGTTCGCGCGAGGCTTGCCGGACACCTCGGCTCTCTACGACATCGATCGCCAGCCCTCGATCACCTATCTGGACCGGAACGGCGCCCTGATCGCCACGCGCGGCTCGCAGCAGGCGCCGCCGGCCGATCTGGACTCGCTGCCGGACTATGTGCCCGCCGCCTTCATCGCGATTGAAGACCGCCGCTTCTACTGGCACCCCGGCTTCGATCCCATCGGCATGAGCCGGGCCATGGCGGCGAACATGCGCGCCGGCCGGATCGTCCAGGGCGGCTCGACACTGACGCAGCAGCTGGCCAAGAACCTGTTCCTGACGCCCGACCAGAACGTGCGCCGCAAGGTGCAGGAACTGATGCTGGCCGTCTGGCTGGAGCTGAAATTCTCCAAGCAGGAGATCCTCGCCCTCTATCTCAACCGCGTCTATTTCGGCGCCGGCGCCTATGGCATCGAGGCGGCGTCGCAACGCTATTTCGACAAGGGTGCCAAGGACCTGACCGTCGGCGAGGCTGCTCTTCTGGCCGGACTGCTCAAGGCTCCGTCACGCTATTCGCCGGTCTCGGAACATGAGCGTGCCGCCGCCCGCGCCACGGTCGTGCTCGACGAGATGGCGGAGGCCGGCGTCATCACGACGGAACAGCGCGCCGCCGCCGTGCTCGAGCCGGTTCGCGTCTCCCGGACCCTGGCGACCCAGCACGCCCAGTATTTCGTCGACTGGCTCGACAAGGAGATCCGCGGTCTCGTCGGCGAGCCGACCGAGGACATGATCGTCGAGACCACCCTGGACCTGACCCTGCAGACGGCGGCCGAACGCAATGTCCGCCGCATCCTGGACCGCGACGCCTCGCGCGGCGTGGAGCAGGCGGCCCTGGTGGCCCTGGACGGCGACGGCCGGGTGCGCGCCATGATCGGCGGCGCCTCCTATGCGGACAGCCAGTTCAACCGCGCCGTCGACGCTCGCCGTCAGGCCGGCTCGGCGTGGAAACCCTTCGTCTATCTGGCGGCCATGGAGGCCGGCTACACGCCCGAGACCCCGGTGGTGGACGAGCCTGTCCGCATCGGCAACTGGAGCCCGCGCAACTACTCCGGCACCTTCGCCGGCAACATGACCCTGGCCAACGCCGTGGCCCAGTCGACCAATACGGTCGCCGCCTATGTCGCCGACCAGATCGGTCGTGACAGCGTGGCCCGGGCCGCGCGGCGCCTCGGCATTTCGTCCCGCATCGGGCTGGAGCCGGCCATGGCCCTGGGGGCCGTCGAGGTCACGCCAATCGACATGGCTACCGCCTATGACGCCTTCGCCAACGGCGGACGTCGGGTCGAGGCCCATGGCATCAGCCGGATCCGCACCCCCCAGGGCCGGGTCATCTACCAGCGCGGCGCCCGTGACACGGCGGCCGGTCAGGCGATCAACAATCCGTCCCTCTACTATATGAACCAGATGCTGCGGGGCGTGGTGACGAGCGGCACGGCCCGGTCAGCGGCGATCTCCGGCCGCGACATCGCGGGCAAGACGGGCACGACCTCCGACTACAAGGACGCCTGGTTCGTCGGCTACACCGGCGGCTTCGTCACCGCCGTCTGGGTCGGCAAGGACGACAATACCGCCATGCGCGGCGTGACCGGCGGCGCGGCCCCGGCGGCGATCTGGAAGGGCTTCATGGAGGCGGCCCTGCCGCGCCTGAACGTCCAGCCGATCCCCAACGGTCCGCCGATGCCAGACGGCTGGGTCGCGCCGGATCCGATCGGCGACCTGATCGGCGATGTGGAGGATCCCTACGGCGACTCCACCGTCCTGCCGGACGGCGTCGACCCGAACCAGGGCGAGCCCTATGATCCGCGCGCGCCCGTCGCGGAACCCCGCCGCGACCCCGCGCCCGTCGAGCGGCCCCGGCGCGACGACCCGCCGGACCAGCGCCCCGAACCGGAGGCTCGGCCGGAAAAAGAGAACAACCCGCTGTTCTTCTGAGCTTCCTTGTCCTCTTGGGGGAGAAGGTGACCGAGCGAAGCGAGGTCGGATGATGGGTCGCGCTGACCTCGAAAGTCAGCGCTTGATCACACCAATCCGGCCGCCGGTGTGACCCCTCATCCGTCAGCCTTCGGCTGCCACCTTCTCCCGCAAGGGGAGAAGGATCGATGTCACCGTCCCACGGCGTGCAGCGCAGCCCCGTGGTCGCGCAGCCAGGCGCGGAAAGGACGGTGGTCGCCGACCAGCCCCTTGACCACCGACCAGTAGGCCGGGCTGTGGTCGGCATGGACCAGGTGCGCCACCTCGTGGGCGGCCAGGTAGTCGAGCACCTCGGGCGGCGCCATGATCACCCGCCAGGAATAGCGGATCGAGCGCGACAGCGGACTGCACGAACCCCAGCGAGACGCCGGGTCATTGATGGTCAGGCTCACGGGGCTCTGGCCCAGGGCACGAAGATGGAAATCGGTTCGGGTCTGGAGCGCTTCTCTCGCCGCCCGCTTCAGCAGGTTGACGACGCGCCGGGCGAACGCTTCGCCCTCGCCGCCCGAAACGATGCGCAGACCGTCCGGGCCTTCCACCAGCCGAGCCGCCCCCGCGCCGCCCGCAGCCTCCAGCGGGACCGTGCCGCCGCGATAGGGAATGACTGCGCCGGGTTCGATCGCCGTCCCGCCGGGCCGCGCCGCCAGCCGCTCGGCGATCCAGGCCGACTTGGTGCGCGCGAAGGCCACCGCATCGGCCAGCCGCCGCTCCGACGGGGCGATGGCCACAGCCTCAACCTTCCGCGTATCGATGCGGATCGAGATGCGCCGGGCGCGCGGATTGACGCTCAGGCGAAGGGCGTGGCCGCCCTCAAGCGGCAGCCGCTGACCGGTCTGGTATTGCGCAGAGCTTTTCATTGGCCGCGATGAAGTCCCGGGTGCGGGTGTAGATCTCCTCGCGGAACCGCCGCCCGTTGAAGACGCCGTAGTGACCGACGTCCGGCTGGACGTAAAGCACCCGTTGGTCGTCGGGGATGTTGGTGCACAGGGTATGCGCGGCCTGGGTCTGGCCCACGCCTGAGATATCGTCCTTTTCGCCCTCGACGGTCATCAGGCCGATGTCGGTGATCTTCGTCAGATCGACCGGTGCGCCCCGATGCTCCAGCAGGCCGCGCGGCAGCAGGTGCGACTGGAAGACGATGTCGATGGTCTGGAGATAGAACTCCTCGGTCAGGTCCAGGACCGACAGATATTCGTCGTAGAACTCCTCGTGCTTCTCCACTTCGTCGCCATCGCCGGCGACCAGGTGGCGGAAATACTCCCGGTGGGCGTCGGTGTGTCTCTGCTCGTTCATGGACATGAAACTGTAGAGCTGGACGAAGCCCGGGTAGACCTCCCGGCCGAAGCCCGGATAGGGCCAGGGCACGGTGTGGATCATGTTCGACTGGAACCAGGCGAACGGCTTGGCCTCCGCCAGCTGGTTCGTCACCGTCGGCGACAGGCGCGCGTCGATCGGTGAGCCCATGAAGGTCATCGACGCCGGGCGGTTCGGGTCGTTCTCGGCCGCCATGATCGCAGCGGCGGCGAGGACCGGCGGGCCGGGCTGACAGACGCCGACGACGTGGGCGCGCGGGCCGATCTGGGCCAGCATGGTGCGGACGTGGTCGATGTAGTCGTGGAAGTCGAAACGGCCTTCCAGCATCGGCACCTGACGGGCGTTGACCCAGTCGGTGACATAGACGTCGTGATCCTGGAGGAAGGTCTCGACCGTGCCGCGCAACAGGGTCGCGTAGTGCCCGGACAGAGGCGCGACGATCAGCACACTGGGCGCTGCGACCGGCTTCCTGGCCCGCTTCAGGTCGCCGACGTTGCGCGCGAAACGCACCAGGCGAACCCAGGGGCTCTGCCAGATGACCTGTTCGGTGGTGCGCACCGGCTGGTTGTTGATGGTGACGACATCGAGACCCCAGGCCGGCTTGCCGTAGCGGCGCGTGACGCTCTCGAACAGCTCGGCCGAGGCATAGGCCGTGCGTCCGACAGCCGTCTGCGAGGCCGGGTTATGGGGCGAGGTCCAGAACTTGCGGGCGAACTGCGCCCCGATCCGGAAAGGCTGCGCCGACTGATAGGCGAGCTCGTGAAGTGAGTAGAGCATGAAATCCTGTGATCGGCCCCGCCGAAGCGGTGATGCCATCATAGAACGCGCTGCACTGCAAAAGGATTTATATTCGCAGCCCGCGATCTCGGGGATGTCAGCCCCGCGCCATAACCCGCTGGATCAGCTGGGCCGAGCGTTCCGGCCCCAGGTCGTGACCCAGGGCGGAGCGGAACTGGCCGTCGGGGCCCATCAGATAGACCGTCAGCGAGTGGTTCATCGTGTAGTCCTCGCCGTCGCCGACCTTCTGGAAATAGGCGCGATAGACCTTGGCGGCGTCGGCGACCTGTTCCGGCGTGCCGGTCAGGCCGATGACGCCGGGCGGGAAGCCGTCGGACGACAGATAGTCCTTCAGCGCCCGGGGCGTGTCGCGCTCCGGGTCGATCGAGACGAAGACGATCTGCAGGTTGTCGGCCGCCGACCCCAGCAGGGTGCGTGTCGCCTCCAGCGAGGTCAGGGTCGTGGGACAGAAGTCCGGGCAGTAGGTGAAGCCGAAGAAGACCAGGCTCCACCGGCCGTCCAGCATCGTCTGGTCGACCGCCTGGCCGTCCTGGTTGACGAGCTGGAACGGACCGCCGACGGCCGGCTGACCCGTCGCGGTCCCCTCGGCGACGGCCTGTGCGCGGTCCCGTCCCGTGACGACGACCACCGTCACGGTCGCCAGGGCGATGGCGATGCCCAAACAGGCGCCTGCGAACAGGAAGATGGAACGGCGTGGCATCGTGTCTCTCCGGGCCGACAGGGGCGCGAGACCGGTCTATAGACGCCGTGTGAACCAGAGCGAAGTCCGTCCCGATCCCGACGCCTCCCCCGAGGACGTCATGTCGCAGTTCCCGCCGGCGCCGCCGAACTGGGCCAGTTTGCCGCGCCGCAGCCGGGGCTTGTCGCTCAGGACGCTGATCATCCTGCGCTGGCTGGCGATCGTGGGCCAGACGGCGACCCTGATCGTGTTGGACACGATGTTCCACTTCCCCCTGCCACGATGGCAGTGCCTGCTGGTCATCCTGGCCAGCGTGATCGTGAACCTGCTGGCCATGGCTCGATTGCAGAGAGTCGACAGCCGCCTGCCGGACGGGCGCCAGACCGGCATCCATCTGGGCTTCGACATCCTGCAGCTGTCGGCCCTGCTGGCCTTTACCGGCGGGCTGGAAAATCCCTTCTGCCTGCTGCTGGTCGCGCCGGTGACGGTGGCGGCCGCGTCCCTGCCGGGACGTCAGGCCCTGACACTGGGCCTGATGGTGCTGGCGTCGACCACGGCCCTGTTCTTCTGGTCCATGCCCCTGCCCTGGCAGAACGGTGCGGATATCGACCTGCCGGTTCTCTACAAGTTCGGCGTCGGTCTGGCCCTGACGACGGGGGTGGTGTTCACCGCCGCCTACGCCTGGCGGGTGGCGGCGGACGCCGAGAAACTGGAGCTGGCGCTGGCCACGACGCAGGACGTGCTTCAACGGGAACAGAGGCTGGCGGCGCTGGGCGGACTGGCGGCGGCGGCGGCGCACGAGCTGGGCACTCCGTTGGCGACGATCCAGGTGGTGGCCAAGGAGCTGCTGCGCGCCTCGCCGGCCGACGGGCCGATCGCCGAGGATGCGCGGCTGATGCTGCAGCAGGCCGAACGCTGTCGCGAGATCCTCAAGCGGCTGTCGCAACGACCCGAGGACGGCGACCCTCTCTATACGGAGATCGGTCTGAAGGCCCTGCTGAACGAGGTGGTCGATCCGCATCTGGGCTTCGACCTCGACATCAAGGTGGCCGTCCACACGCGCGGGGGCCTGGCGGAGCCGCGCGTGAAGCGGCTGGCGGAAGTGGTCCACGGCCTGTCCGCCCTGGTCGAGAATGCGGCCGATTTCGCCGCCTCGACGGTCCGGGTCCGGGCGACGGCGGACGCGCAGTGGATCACGCTCGAGGTCCTGGACGACGGCCCGGGCTTTGCTCCCGAGATCCTGCCGCGCCTCGGCGAGCCCTATGTGACCAGCCGTCCGCTCGGCAAGTCGCGTCAGGCCCTGGCCGCGCGACTGGCCGCCGCAGCACGACCGCCCCGGCGCGGCAAGACCCCTGCGCCGCCTCTGCTGGAGCCCGACATCGTTCCGAGCCAGGGCGGTATGGGATTGGGCTTCTTCATCGCGCGGACCCTTCTGGAACGGACCGGCGGCAAGGTGGTCGTCGGTCAGGGCGAGGGCGGGCCGGGCGCCAACCGGGGCGCACGCGTCACTGTGCGCTGGGACCGTCGTGCGCTGGAACTGGTCCCGTGAGACCCGGTCGGCCTGCGCTCCATCGCCGCACCGCTTGACCCGCCTGCGCGGGAAGCCGACTTGGTGGCTAGGAGAAACTCCGCCATGACGACCACCACCGCGCCTCTCAACTCCGGCAACATGGAAGACCGCATCGCCGGGCTCCAGGACCGTTCCCTGTTGCTGCTGGACGACGACCAGGCGCTGCGCACGCGTCTGGGCCGGGCGCTGGAGTCTCGTGGGTTCCAGGTGACCACGGCCGGATCGGTCGGAGAGGCGACAGAGCTCCTCCGGACCTATCAGCCGGCGTTCGCCGTGCTGGACATGCGGCTTGAGGACGGCAACGGCCTGAAGATCGTCGAGGCCATTCGCGAACGCCGTGAGGACGCCCGAATCGTCATGCTGACCGGCTACGGCGCCATCGCCACGGCCGTGGCGGCGGTGAAGGCCGGGGCCGTCGACTATCTGTCCAAGCCCGCCGACGCCGACGATGTGGTCAAGGCCCTGCTCGCCACCGGCGACTCGCCCGAACCGCCCGAGAACCCGATGAGCGCCGACCGGGTGCGCTGGGAGCATATCCAGCGGGTCTACGAGCTGTGCGACCACAATGTCTCCGAGACTGCGCGCCGCCTCGGCATGCACCGCCGGACGCTGCAACGCATCCTGGCGAAACGCGCGCCGAGGTAGCCGCTTTCCTTCTCCCCTTGCGGGAGAAGGTGGCCGAACGCAGCGAGGTCGGATGAGGGGTCACGCTGACCTCAACGGCTATCCTTGCCAGCGCTTTCTCCAATCGACGGTGCGACCCCTCATCCGTCAGCCTTCGGCTGCCACCTTCTCCCGCAGGGGGAGAAGGACGTTTACTCTCGCACCGTCCGCATCGCCGCCAGGCGTCCGAAGGCGATCGTCAGCGCCTTTCGCCTCGCGGGAGCCAGGGTCAGCACCGGCGCATCCCGCACCACGGCCCCGCCGAAGGCATCGGCGATGATCAGACCCGGCTCAGTGGGCAGCACCCCTTCCGGAAACTCCGGAGCCACCGCAAAGAAAAAGGCGTCGCAGAAGGGGGCGTACTGCGGCCATTTGCGATCGACACGATAGTCCGCGATTCCCGACTTCACCTCGACGATGACGATGTCGCCCTTGCGCCCCAGAGCCATGACATCGGCGCGACGGCCGTTCGGCAGGCACACCTCCAGCAGCGGGGCATAGCCCATGTCGGCCAGCAGCCTCGCCGCCCCGCGCGTGACGCCGAGGGTCGTCTCCGGACGGCTGAAGACGAGTTCGAGATGAACAGCAGCGGCGGGCATCCGACACTTATGTTCCGGTTGCGTTCCGCCTTCAAGCGATGAACCGCTTCCGGTTCACAGCCCATTCCGCCCTTGTCTGACCCCACAGATCGACGCAGGACTCCTCGAACGGCGGCGGCAGTCGACCCCGGCCGCGATTGGCCGAGCCCAGGCGCGCGGCCAGCTGTTGGGACGCGATATTGTCGGGATGGATGGAGTGGATGACGTCGTCCCAGCCCAGCACGTCGAAGGCGTAGTCCATGGTCGCCACGGCCGCCTCCCGCGCATAGCCCTTGCCCATGGCGTCAGGGTGCAGGCTCCAGCCCACCTCCGACCCCGGCCAGCCGTGCGGGTTCCACGGGCCGATGCGGCCGATCCACTGGCCGGTCGATTTCTCGATCACCGAGAAGAAGCCTTCGCCGGTCAGAGCCCAGGCGCCGGCCACAGACATCAGGACCCGCCAGACCTCGGCCGGACTCTTGGGACCGCCGATAAAACGGGTCGTCTCGGCGTCGCCCTGGAAATCGCACCAGCGCGGGAAATCCTCCATCGCCGTCGGGCGCAGGATCAGACGTTGGGTCTCGATCGTGGGGCCGGACACAGTCACAGCGGATACTCCCGTTCCAGTTCATAGTGGCTGCCATCGTCGCTCAGGACGCTGGAATACAGGCCGAAGCGATCGACACGGATCGGCGGCGAATGCAGCAGGTTGTGGTTGGTGATCCAGGCCCCGATCCTGTCCGGATTGGTCTGGGTCTTCAGGTAGGCGAGAGTGACGTGGGGACGATAGAGTCGGGGCTCCATGGTGACGCCCGCGCGCTCGGCCGCCGACTTGCAGCGCCCCGCCAGGACGTTGAGTCGCTCCGAAGGTTCCAGTCCCGCACATAATGTGTGGCTGCGATGCGCATCGCCGAAGGCGCCGACGCCCTTCAGTTCGATATCGAAGACGCCACCCGGTATCCGGGCCAGTCCAGCGGCCAGATCGTCGCCGCGGCGCTCGTCCACACCGCCGTAGAAGGCTAGGGTAACGTGGAGCGCCTCCGCACCCCGCCATTTCGCGCCGGGCAGGCCGGTCTGGCGGCGACCGAGCGTCTCGGCTACGTCGAAAGGGATCGGAACGGCGGTAAACAGGCGCAGCATGCGACCGTTCGTAGCGTCTGGCGCGCAGGGCGGGAAGCGGCGGGAACCCCTGCGGCGATCAATCCCTTGCGCAGTGGGGTCCAGACCCCGATATTTCCGACATCGGCGCCGGGAGTTTCCCGTCGCCTCAACAGGAGAAGACACTCGCGATGAGCGACTTCAGAAACGGCTACTCGACGCCGGCTCCGGCCAAAGCCGACATGGCCGTGGACGCGGGCCTGCGCAGCTTCATGCTGGGCGTCTACAACAAGCTCGCGCTCGGCCTCGTGGTCGCCGGCGCCCTGGCCTACGCCACCGGCAACGTGCCGGCGGTGCAGCAACTGCTGTTCGCCGTGGGACCTGACGGTCGCATCGGCATGACCATCTTGGGCATGATCGTCCAGTTCCTGCCGCTGGTCCTGCTGTTCGGCTCGATGTTCTTCATGAAGAACCCCACGGCCGGCGGCGTGAACCTGCTGTACTGGGCTGTCGTCGCCTCGATCGGCGCAGGTATGGGCGTTCTGTTCCTGCGCTATACGGGCGGTTCGATCGCCTCGACCTTCTTCGTGACGGCCGCCTCGTTCGGCGCGCTGAGCCTGATCGGCTACACGACCAGGAAGGATCTGACGGCCATGGGATCGTTCCTGATCATGGGCGTGATCGGCCTGATCATCGCCTCGGTCGTGAACATGTTCATGCAGTCGGGGACGCTCTACCTGATCATCTCTGGCCTGGGCGTGCTGATCTTCGCAGGCCTGATCGCCTATGACACCCAGCGTCTGAAGATGACCTACTACCAGCTGGGCGGCGACCACGCGGCGATGGGCGTGGCAACCGGCTTCGGCGCGCTGAGCCTGTTCATCAACTTCGTGAACCTGTTCCAGTTCCTGCTGGCCTTCATGGGCGGCAACCGGAACTAGGCTCAAGTGGCGGGCCTCCCAGAGGCGCGCACAGGCTGAACAATGGAAAGCCCCGGTCGAAAGGCCGGGGCTTTTTGCTAGTCCACCACCTGGAATTTGCGGCTGTCGAAGACGCGCAGCACCTGCGGCAGCTCGCGACCGCGCTTCAGGACGACGCCGCCCTCGCCGATGACCGACCACTGGCCCTGGCGGGTCTGGAGCGCCGGGCGTTTCTCGATGCGATAGGCGGGGGCGTCGCCGGAGCGGCGGAAGACGGCGAACTCGGCCGCCTCCCTGCCCCCCACCATGGCGTAGTCGCGCCATTCGGCCTGGGCCACCATGCGGCCGTAGACCCGCAGGATCAGGTCCAGCTCGCGCCGTTCGAAGAAGACGGACGACGGTTGCGGACCGCCTTCAGCGGAGGAGGGATCAAAGGTCATCCCGATCAATCTAGGCGCGGTTCGGCCAAATACCAGCGCCGCCAGACCCCTCGCCTGACCAATAGATTATCCACGACACGAAATGGCCCCGTTTCGGTCCTTCGTCGGCCCGGTTGGACAGCGAAACGGAGAGCGTCGGCCTGACGGAGTTCGGAAGCGTCCCGGATCCTGAACAGCCCCCCCAGCCCCCCTGGATGTTGCCGTATTTAGGCTTCGCCAGGCCGACGCTTCCTCCAAAGCGAGACGCCCGTCCTGCCTCCCTCCCCCCTCCGGCAAGGCGGGCGTTTTGCTGTCTGGCGCGCGCCGCGGGCGCGCTTTTCTCTCTAGTGCGCTATCGCTCGACGCGCGGCGTCTCGCTGCTTGAGCGCAGCTTCCCCCACCCCGTGCACCCCGGCGAAGGCCGGGGTCCAGATCACGGACTCAGTCAGCAGGGATCGCTTACCGATACTTCGTCCATCCGCCGGCATTCGCCATCTGGACCCCGGCCTTCGCCGGGGGGCACGGATCGAGAGGCAGACTCAGTCCGCCGCGGGGATGACGATCTCGACCTCTTCGCCACCGCGCTGGACCGTCAGGGTCGCGCCGCCGCCGGTGCCGAGCGCACGCCCCAGCTCCGAAAAGCCCGAGACCGACATGTCGTTGGCGGCGGTGACCAGGTCGCCGGCGCGCAGATCCTGCTGGGCCGCAGCTGAACCGCCCTCGACCGCCGCGACCAGGGCGCCCGTTGTGCTGATCCCGTCAGAGGACTTCACGTCGCGGAAATTGGCGCCGTAGGCCTGGAGCGAGGTCGAGCCGACCTGGACCGGATCTGTCGACAGGACCTCGACGTTCAGCGCCGTGGTCGCCTCGTGCCCGTCGCGCAAATAGACGAGAGCGATCCGGGTTCCCGGAGGTGCGATGCCCACCGTGGCCTGCACCGAGCCGGCGTTGGCGACCGGGCGGTTCTGGATGCGGGTGATGATGTCGCCACGCTGCAGGCCCGCGCGCTCGGCCGGAGAGCCGGGCAGGACATCCTCGACAATGGCGCCGCGCACGAAGCCGAGGCCCGCCTCGACCGCGCGCTCGGCGGTCAGCGAGCCCAGGGTTGCGCCGATGCGGCCGCGCGTGACCTCGCCGTTGGCGCGCAGTTGTTCGACCACGAACAGCAGGATGCGGGTCGGGACCGCGAAGGCGATGCCGTCGTTTCCGCCACCTATGTCGCCCGACAGGATCGAGGTGTTGATGCCGATCAGCCGGCCCCGGCTGTCCAGCAGGGGCCCGCCGGAGTTGCCCGAGTTCACCGCCGCGTCGGTCTGGATATAGTCCTCGACCGCGTCGCCCATGCCGGACCGGCCCAGACCCGAGATCACGCCCATGGTCAGGGTCTGGTCGAGGCCGAGCGGATAGCCGACCGCGAAGGCCAGGTCGCCCGTGCGCAGGGTGTCGGAATCCACCGTCTCCACCTGCGACAGGCCCGGGGCGCGGATCTGCAGGACCGCGATATCCGTCGCCTTGTCGGACCCGATCAGGGTGGCGTCGACCAGACGTCCGTCGGTCATGTCGACGCGGAATTTCTGCCCGTCCTCGATGACGTGATGGTTGGTGACGATGATGCCGTTGGCGGCGTCGATGATGACGCCGGAGCCGCTGGAGACGGGGGTTGGTTCGGTCTCGCCGGTGGTCGGCCCCGCCGACATGCCGAGTGTCGTCACCTGGACCACGGCCGGCAGGGACCGCTCCAGCCCTGTCGCGAAGCTGAACACGCCGCGGCGGCTGTCGTAGGGGATGGGGAACTCCGGCGCGGTCTGGGCCTGCGCGACGCCGCCGACGGCTCCGAGCAGCGTCAGGGCGAGGGCCGAACCGGTCAGGAGGCGAAGGCGCGTCATGGTGTATCCCCAGTGGTTGATCGGAGCCTAGCGTGAGAACCTTGCCGTGACGATGGCTCCGGGGCGCGCGTCATCAATCGTCATCCGGCCGCCGTGGCGACGCAGGATCGCCCGCACGAAGGCCAGTCCCATGCCATGACTGTCCTTGGCGCGCGGCATGGAGGGCTGGTTGCCGGACATGCCGGGCCCCTGATCGCCGACCGAGAGGCACGGACCCTCATCGCAGTCCCAGGCGCGCAGGGTCACAACGCCGCCGTCGGGCGAGAACTTCACCGCATTGTCGACGAGGTTGGCCACGGCGCGCTGCAGCAGGGACCGCACGCCCAGCACCGAGACCGGTTCGCCCTCGGCGACGATCCGGATGTCGCGGATGTCGGCGATGGGCTGGTAGAGTTCCACCGCCGCCTCGGCCAGCACATCCAGCCGCACGCTCTCGAACAGCCAGGCCTCGCCGTCGCGCAGCGCCATGGCCTCGTTCATGGCGCGGGTGATTTCGGCGATGTCCCGCCCCGCCGCCTCGCCCAGCCGCTTCCGCTCGGCCGGATCCTCGGTCTCCATCAGCTTGTCGAGACGGGCGGAGGCGCGGGCCAGCGGGGTACGGAAATCGTGCGCCAGCTGGTCGGCGGAATCGCGCAGCCAGCTCAACAGCTCCTCGAGGCGGTCAAGCGTCCGGTTCACTTGGTTCGAGAGCTGGGTCAGCTCCGGCGCCACAGCCACATCGGGCGCGCGGCGCGAGAAATCGCCCAGGGCGGCGCGGTCCAGCACCAGGCTGACCTCGGCGATGGCGCTGGTCAGGCGCTGGCGGGCGAACAGGGCCGCGGTCAGGCCGGACACCAGGATCAGGGCGCCGGTCAGGGCCACGGCCAGGACCGCCCAGCGCCAGGCGACACCGGCCGGATCGACCACCCGGCCGACGATGATGGACAGCGACCCGATCGGCCGCTTGACCACGATGACGTCGACGCCGCGCGTCAGGCAGAGCTGGCCGGCGTCGAGTCGGATCAGGAAGACGCCGTCGCCCAGCCGCGTCAGGCGCTCGGCCCGTGCGGTCTCCAGCGCCAGCAAGCCGGCGGGCTTGCCGACCGGGGCGCGGATGAAGCGCACGCCCGCCCCGCCCTGGCCGGTGCGACAGGTCTGTTCCAAAGTGGTGACATTCCGGGTCGGCCCGTCCTGGAAGGCGCTGAGGAAAGCCGACATATAGGCGGCGTCGCCCTCGGTCATGGCCGAGGCGTCCATAGAGGTGTCGGCCGGCAGCTTCGACGCCATGGCGCCGAAATCATCAAGCGCAGACAGGGCCGCCTGCTGGCGCTGGTCCAGCCGCGCCGCCTGCCCGGTGACGACCAGCGATCCGGTCAGGGCGACGGCCGCCAGAATGGCCAGACCGGAGGCGAGCTGGGTCAGGGTCCGGCGCGCCATCCAGGCCATGAGGCCGGACGGCTGGATCCTTTTCCAGATCGCGGCCAGTCGACTCAAAGGCTCACGCATTTCCCAAGGCGTGACCCGGGCGCAAAACCGCTGACACTCTTGCTGGTCACGCCGCGTCGAGATCGCGGAAGATCAGGCTCTGGCTGCGGGCCGAGACGATCAGGGGGTGCAGGTCCTCGCCCAGCTCGGGCGCCTGTTCCTTCAGCCGGCGACGCAGGGCCGAGATGCGTGCGTCGATGATGTTGACGAAATTGTCGGGCAGGAAGGTCCATTCGACCCAGCACCGGTCCCACAGCATGGTCTTGGTCACCGGCTGGCCGCGCGCGGTCATCAGCTCCGAGACGATGGCGAACTCCAGCGGCGACAGGTCGATCAGCCGCTCGGCCCCCTCGACCGTCAGCTTGACGGTGCGGGCGCCCGGCGACAGGCGGAACGGGCCGTTGACCAGGTCGGCGTTGGCGGGCCGGGCGCGACGGGCCACGCGTCGCAGCTGGGCCGCGATCCGCGCCAGCAGCTCCTCGTCGCCGATCGGCTTGGACAGATAGTCATCGGCCCCGCCCAGCAGGCCCTCGACCCGCTGGCGCTCCCCGGTCAGGGCCGTCAGCATCAGGGCCGGCGCGTCCGAGGACGGACCCGACGAGGTGCGCAGCCGCTTCAGCGTCTCCAGACCGTCCAGCCCCTTGGTCAGCCGGTCCAGGATCAGGATGTCATAGGCATGGGCCGCGGCCGCGCTCAGCGCCTGTTCGCCCGCATCGACGCAGTCCACGGCCTCGAACCCGGCGCGCAGCAGGCGGTCGGACACATGTTCGGCCAGGGCCGGATCGTCCTCCAGCACCAGGGCGCGCCGGCCCGCGAACACCTCTGCCAGGGCCGCGAAGGGATCGGTTTCCGCCGCCTGTTCGATGTCCGTGCTGCTCATACGCCTGTTCCCCCGACCCGACTTCCCGCCAGCTTAGTCTGCGCGGTCGCCAGAACAAACCGGCCCGGCCTTCTGATCCTGGGGCTTTCGGCCCGCCCGCGCCGCTGATCCTTCCTGACGAGACAAGGCCGTGGGCGCGGCTTGTGGGGTTCGGGCGGCGTGATAGCGTAGCGTTCGGCGCGTCCGGGCGCCGACGGGAAGATCGCCATGACCCTGCTCGCCCTCGCCGCCGTCCTCGCGATCCAGACGACCATGCCCGCCGATCCCGCCTCGGCCGAGGCTGCCGCCGTCATGGTCCCGGTCAACGCCGTCTTCGCCGCCCTGGCCGCCCGCGACGCCGCATTGCTGGCGCCCCATTTCGATCCGGAGGCGACCATGATCGTCACGGTCGAGCGTCCTGACGGAAGCCGCGTCATCCGCCGTCTGACGGCCGAGGAATTCGCCGGCGGCCTGCGCCCCGGCGCCGAGCGGTTCGAGGAGGTCATGCCCGACCCGATCATCGCCATCGACGGCGACGTGGCGGTGGTCTTCGGCCGCTATCTGTTCAAGGTCGACGGCGCGGTCGTCCACTGCGGTGCCAACCACTTCGACATCATCCGCAAGGACGGCGCATGGACCATCGCGGGCATCAGCTGGAGCCAGCGCACGACGGGGTGCGAGGGGTGATGCCAAGAGAACGAACGGTTAAGTCCGGGCTTTGACCTAACCGTATTCGATCTCAGCTTTTTCTGAGATGTCGATGAGTTGCACTCGATCTCCTGAGACCAAGATGAAATCTGCGCGGTTTGAGTTCGGCAAGCCCGGCGCATAGCCGCCATCAACGCGCTGCCCGTCAACATCGAAGGAAATGTCTTCGGCGATCGCGTACGCATAGCTGTCTAGGCCCAAGCCGGAAAGACCCCCGGCAACCTTGGGATAGTTCTTGTAGAGACGCTTATTGTACGGCGTTTTCAACATCGAGATGAACGCCTTTTCGACGTCGGAGGTGAGCTTTTTTTGTGGGAGCCCAGCGTCTTGGCTGGTCATTCTCTCAATCTGCTCTTCAGTGATATCGTCATCAGCGCCCCAAGATTGGAGGTGAAGTGGTTCAATCTCGAACATGAAGAAGAAGGTCTCGTCACTAACCCGAGCCTCTGACCTGATCTGAAATTCGTTCGTCAAGATATCGAGTCTTGCATGATGCGGCGCGTTGATAAGGCGCTGATACGCCCCATCATCTGACATGCCGATGTAGAGCAGTCGGTATGACGCGAGTTCTCGGGCGTCTCGTTCTAAAGCAATGTCTGGGTCCTGACGCCACGCGTAATACAACACCGCGTCAGGGCTGGCCCCCCAGACAACGGTCTTCTCGCCATGTTCATCGACGTCGAGAATGTGAATGTATTTCTCATCGGCAGAGACACCCATCGGGTCGCAATCTGCACGACCGCGTCGCTCCGACAGCCCATTCACATCCATGCGCCCACGCACGCGCACCTCGCCCAGCACGAGTGTGAAAAGCAGGTGGCTGGCTTCCGCGTCCCATTTGAGATCCCGGAAGAAAATCTCTTGGCGCTGACCGATCATATAGATTGTAGCTCGGCCAAGTTGAGCCCGAGCATCGTTCGCTTCCGGCCCCGCAGTGCGAAAGCGATCAGCTTCTTGGTTCGAAAGCGGTGGAGCTACCAGCCGGAGAGAAGCCGACAGTGCGCGCATGATCTGACTCTTGGATTGCTGCCAGACGTGATCGTCGTTCAGACGGAACAGGTTGGAGTATGGGCAGCGCCGCTTCGATTGCCATTCAAGTCAAGTCGACGCGGCATCCGTTGGTCTAGCCAGCGCGGCTTTAGAACGCACTCTCGCCCGTGATCGCCCGTCCCAGGATCAGCGCATGCACGTCGTGCGCGCCCTCATAGGTATTGACCGTCTCCAGATTCATCGCGTGCCGCATCACATGCAGTTCGCCGGTGATCCCTGCGCCGCCGTGCATGTCGCGGGCCTCGCGGGCGATGGCCAGGGCCTTGCCGCAGTTGTTGCGCTTCATCAGGGAAATGGCCTCGGGCACCCAGGCGCCGGTGTCTAGCAGACGGCCCAGGGCATAGGCGCCCTCGAGGCCGAGGAAGATCTCGGTCTGCATGTCGGCCAGCTTCTTCTGCACCAGCTGGCGCGACGACAGCGGCCGGCCGAACAGCATCCGCTCGCCGACATAGTCGCGGGTCGCATGCAGGCAGAACTCGGCGGCGCCCATCGCGCCCCAGCTGATGCCGTAGCGCGCCTTGTTCAGGCAGGAGAAGGGCCCGCGCAGACCCTTCACCCCCGGCAACAGATTGGCCTCGGGCACGAAGACGTCGTTCAGCCCGATGTCGCCGGTGACCGAGGCGCGCAAGGACAGCTTGTCGCCGATCTTGCCGGTGGTGAACCCCTCCATGCCGCGCTCGACGATGAAGCCCCGGATCACGCCGTCGAGCTTGGCCCAGACGATGGCGAGGTCGGCGATCGGCGAGTTGGTGATCCAGTATTTGCCGCCGTTCAGCCTGTAGCCGCCGTCCACGGCCACGGCGTTGGTCTTCATCGAGGCCGGGTCCGACCCGCCGTCCGCCTCGGTCAGGCCGAAACAGCCGACCAGCTCGCCTGCCGCCATCCTCGGCAGGAACCGCATCTTCTGCTCCTCATTGCCGAAGGCGTAGATCGGATACATGGCCAGGGACGACTGCACCGACATGGCGCTGCGATAGCCGCTGTCGACCGCCTCGATCTCGCGCGCGATCAAACCATAGGCGACGTGGCTGACGCCCGAGCCGCCATACTGTTCGGGCAGCATGGCGCCGAGGAAGCCCATCTCGCCCATCTCGGTCATGATGGCGCGGTCGAAGACCTCGTCGCGGAAGGCGGCCACGACGCGGGGTAACAGGCGCTCGCGGGCATAGGTCCGGGCCGCGTCGCGGATGGCGCGTTCGTCCTCCGTTAGCCGGCTCTCCATGTCGAACGGGTCGTCCCACTTGAAGGTCTGGGTCACGGGTGCGGCGCCGTCGGCCATGGGATCGTCCTCTGATCGCTGGTTGCGTCTTTTGGGGCTTCTCACGCGCGCGTGACGCGCCGGCCCTGGTTCGGGCGCCGGTTTAGGCCAGAATGCGCGTGACGGGTAGAGACGAGGCTCGTCTCAAGCTAGGCTGTCTGGATGATCCGCGCCTTGAAATCCCTGTTCGTCGACCACCCGCGCGAGGTCGAGGAAACCTATGTGCACCACGCGGGCGTGGCCACGCGCATGGGCATGCGGCTCGCGAAGCTGTCCGGTTGCGCCTTCATCCACGCCGTGGTTCCCGGCCTGCACAAGACGACGGTGTCGGCGGACATCAAGCGGATGGCCGACGAACTGGGCTATCGCGCCGAGGTTGCCCGCGAGACCCGGATGCGGGACGCCGGCGCCTTCGATCCCGGGCTCTAGCAATGGCGCCTCAAGCCTTGGCGGGCGTACGTGTCCTCGACCTGTCGCGCGTTCTGGCGGGACCGTGGGCGACCCAGACCCTGGCCGATCTCGGCGCCGAGGTGATCAAGATCGAACGCCCCGGGGTCGGCGACGACACCCGCGCCTGGGGCCCGCCCTTCACCACGAAGACCGACGGCTCACGCGGCGACAGCGCCTATTTCCTGTGCGCCAACCGGGGCAAGAAGTCCGTCGAGCTCGATATCGCCTCGCCCGAAGGCGCCGAAACAATCCGCAATCTGGCCGCGACCTGCGACGTCGTGGTCGAGAATTTCAAGGTCGGCGGGCTGAAGAAATACGGCCTCGACTACGCCTCGCTCGCGGCGACCCATCCGAAACTCGTCTATTGCTCGATCACCGGCTTCGGCCAGACCGGCCCGCGCGCCGGTCAGGCCGGCTACGACTATATGATCCAGGCCATGGGCGGTCTGATGAGCGTGACCGGCCAGCCGGACGGGGCGCCCGGCGCCGAACCGATGAAGGTCGGCGTCGCCGTCGTCGATCTGGCGACCGGCCTCTATGCGTCGAACGCCATCCTCGCCGCCCTGCTGCATGCGCGGGCGACGGGTCAGGGCCAGCACGTCGACATCGCCCTGTTCGACGTCCAGGCGGCCATGCTGGCCAATCAGGCCACGAACTACTTCGTTTCCGGCGTCGCCCCGACCCGGATGGGCAACGCCCACCCCAACCTCGTCCCCTATCAGCCCTTCCCCTGTTCCGACGGCATGGTGGTGATCGCGGTCGGCAACGACGGTCAGTACCGGACCCTGTGCGGCGTGCTGCACCTGGAGGGCTTGGCGAGCGACGAACGCTATGCCGGCAACGCCGGGCGGATCGAGCACCGGATCGAACTGGTCGCGGCCCTCTCGGCCGTCACCTCCGGCTGGACCATGGGCGAGTTGATGGCGCGACTGGAGCCGGCGGGCGTCCCCTGCGGCCCCGTCAACACCATCGACCAGGTCTTCGACGAGCCCCAGGCGAAGCATCGCGGGCTGGAGATCACGCTGGAGCGCGAAGACCTGTCGGTCCCGACACGGACGGTCGCCTCGCCGATCAGGCTCTCGGAAACGCCGGTGCGCTATGATACCGCCCCGCCGGCATTGGGGGCCGATACGGACGACGTTCTGGGCGCGCTCAGGTAGCGCAAGCGAAAACGGCGGGGTCGTCTCCGACCCCGCCGTCCATGTCTCTGTCTCGTGGACCGCTTACAGGTCCAGCAACGCCCTCGCCGGGTCTTCCAGCAGCTGTTTCACGCGCACCAGGAAGGTGACGGCTTCCTTGCCGTCGACGATGCGGTGGTCGTAGCTGAGGGCCAGGTACATCATCGGCCGGATCACCACCTGGCCGTCCACCGCCATCGGGCGCTGGACGATGTTGTGCATCCCGAGGATGCCCGATTGGGGCGCGTTCAGGATCGGCGTCGACATCAGCGAGCCGTAGGTGCCGCCGTTGGTGATGGTGAAGGTGCCGCCCTGCAGCTGGTCCAGCGTCAGGTTGCCGTCGCGCGCGTCCTTGCCCAGCGCTCCGATGCCCTTCTCGATGCCCGCCAGAGACAGCAGGTCGGCATCACGAAGAACCGGAACCACCAGACCCTTCTCGGTGCCGACGGCGACGCCGATGTCATAGTGATTCTTGTAGATGTTGTCGGTGCCGTCGATCTCGGCGTTGACCGCCGGGATCTCCTTCAGGGCCGCGACGACGGCCTTGGTGAAGAAGGACATGAAGCCCAGCTTGACGCCGTGGGCCTTCTCGAAGGCCTCCTTGTACTGGTTCCGCAGGGCCATGACGTTGGTCATGTCCACCTCGTTGAAGGTGGTCAACTGGGCGGCGGTGTTCTGCGATTCCTTCAGGCGGCGCGCGATGGTCTGGCGCAGACGGGTCATCTTGACCCGCTCCTCGCGCGGCTGGTCGGCGCGCGGGGCGGCCGGGGCGGCGGCGGCGGGCGCCGGCGTCGGAGCCGTGAAGGCCTGGGCCGCGGCGGCCGGGGCGGGCGAGGCCGCGGCGGCGAGCGCGTCGCCCTTGGTGATATTGCCCTTCGGACCGGTCGGGGCGATCGCCTTCGGGTCGAGGTTGTTCTCGGCGACCACGCGCTGGACGGCAGGCGACAGGGTGTCGTTGGAAACCTGGGCCGAGCCGGCGTTGGCGCTGGCGCTGGCGGCCTTCGGAGCGGCGGCGGCCGGAGCGGGGGCGGCAGCCCCGCCCGAGCCCGAGATGGAGCCGATGACCTGACCCGGCGTGACCGTCGCGCCTTCGTCGACCGAGATGGTCAGGACGCCGTCGGCGGGGGACGCGATTTCGAGCGCGACCTTGTCGGTCTCGATCTCGACCAGGATCTCGTCCTTCTTGACCGCATCGCCGGTCTTCCTGGACCATTTGCCGATCGCGCCTTCGGCGACGCTCTCGCCCATGACGGGGATGGTGATGTCGACCGAGGCGGACGCAGCGGCAGCAGGCGCCGGAGCGGCGGCGGCCGGAGCCGGCGCGGCTTCAGCCCTGGCGGGGGCGGCGGGTGCTGCAGCGGCCGGCTTCGCGGCGGCGGCGCCTTCGGTCACAGAGCCCAGGATCGCGCCCGGCATCACGGTGTCGCCCTCGGCGAACTTGATGTCGCCGAGCGTGCCGTCGGAGGGCGAGACGACCTCCAGCGAGACCTTGTCGGTTTCCAGCTCGACCAGGACCTCGTCCTTCCGGACCGGATCGCCGACCTTCTTGCTCCACTTGGCGATGGTCGCCTCGGAGACGGATTCGCCGAGGGCGGGGGTCAGGATGTCGGCCATGGTCGGTTCCGGTCGTTCAACGTGTCAGCAAGGTAGGGGAGATCGGCGACAGGCGGGAGACCGCCCGTCTCCGCAGGGTCAGGCGAGGGCCTCGGAGGTGAATTTTTCGAGTTCCTGTAAATGTCGGGTCATCAGGCCGGCGGCGGTCGAGGCGGACGCGGGGCGACCGACGTAGCGGGCGCGTTTGGCCTTCAGGCTCATCTTTTCCAGCGTCAGTTCCAGCCACGGATCGACGAAGGTCCAGCCGCCCATATTCTTCGGCTCTTCCTGGCACCAGACCAGTTCGGCGTTGGGGAAGCGGGCCAGTTCGGCCGAAACCGACTTGATCGGCCACGGATAGAACTGTTCCAGGCGCAGGATGTAGACGTCGTTGACGCCCTTCTTCTCGCGCGCGTCCAGCAGGTCGTAATAGACCTTGCCGGAGCACAGGATCACGCGGCGGATATCCTTGTCGCCCTTGATCGTGATGCCCGAGACGTCCGGCCGGGTCTGGGCGTCGTCGTGCAGGACGCGGTGGAAGGACGAGCCCTCGGCCATGTCCTTCAGGGTCGAGACCGCCTTCTTGTGACGCAGCAGGCTCTTGGGCGTCATGATGATCAGCGGCTTTCGGAACGGCCGGTGCATCTGGCGACGCAGGATGTGGAAATAGTTGGCCGGGGTGGTGCAGTTGGCGACCTGCATATTGTCCTCGGCGCACTGCTGCAGGAACCGCTCGAGGCGGGCCGAGGAGTGTTCCGGGCCCTGGCCCTCATAGCCGTGGGGCAGCAGCATGGTCAGGCCGCACATGCGCAGCCATTTGCGTTCACCCGAGGAGATGAACTGGTCGATCACGACCTGGGCGCCGTTTACGAAGTCGCCGAACTGGGCCTCCCACATCACCATCGTGTTGGGGTCGCTCAGCGCGTAGCCGTACTCGAAGCCCAGCACAGCCTCTTCCGACAGGGCCGAGTCGATGACCTCGAAATGGGCCTGGTCGCCGCCGAGGTTGTTCAGCGGGACGTAACGCTCCTCGGTCGTCTGATCGACGATGCCAGAGTGGCGCTGGGAGAAGGTACCGCGCATCGAGTCCTGACCCGACAGGCGAACCGGGAAGCCTTCCGACACCAGCGAGCCGAAGGCCAGGCTCTCGGCGGTGGCCCAGTCGATGTTCTGACCCGTGTCGATCATCTCGCGGCGGGCCTCGATGACCCGCTTCAGCGTCTTGTGGATGTCGACCTGGTTCGGAACTGTCGTCAGGCGATGCCCGAGATCCTTGAGCTTCGCTTCCGGCACGGCGGTCTCGCCGCGTCGGTCCTCGCCGTCGGGGAGGCCCACGCCCTTCCACTGGCCGTCGAGCCAGTCGGCCTTGTCGGCCTTGAAGGTCTTGCCGGCCTCGAACTGCGCGTCGAGATAGGCCTCGAACCGCGCCAGTTCGGCGTCGACCTCGGCCTCGGTGATCACGCCCTCCTCGACCAGCCGCCTGGAATAGATCTCGCGCGTCGACGGAAGCGAACGGATCTTCGCGTACATGATCGGCTGGGTGAAGGTCGGGTCGTCGCCTTCGTTGTGGCCGAAGCGGCGGTAGCAGAACATGTCCACCACCACGTCCTTCTTGAACTTCTGGCGGTATTCCGTAGCCACCTTGGCGGCGAAGACGACCGCTTCGGGGTCGTCGCCGTTGACGTGGAAGATGGGTGCCTGGACCATCAGGGCGACGTCCGACGGATAGGGCGTCGAGCGACTGTTGCGCGGCGAGGTCGTGAAGCCGATCTGGTTGTTGATGACGAAATGCATCGTCCCGCCGGTGCGGTAGCCCTTCAGCCCCATCAGGGCGAAGCATTCGGCGACCACGCCCTGACCGGCGAAGGCGGCGTCGCCGTGGATCAGAACCGGCATGACCTTGGAGCGGTCCAGCGCCCACTGGCTTTCCGGCAGGCCCTTGTTGGCCTCGCGGATGTCGAAGGCCTGTTTGGCGCGCGCCTTTCCCAGAACGACCGGGTTGACGATCTCCAGGTGCGACGGGTTGGCCGTCAGCGACAGGTGGACGTGGTTGCCGTCGAACGCGCGGTCCGACGAGGCGCCCATATGGTATTTGACGTCGCCCGATCCCTCGATGTCCGACGGCACGGTCGAGCCGCCCTGGAACTCGTGGAAGATGGCCCGGTAGGGCTTGCCCATGACGGCCGCGAGCATGTTCAGACGGCCGCGGTGGGCCATGCCAAAGACCATGTCGTCGACCCCGAGGGCGCCGCCGCGCTTGATCATCTGCTCCATGGCCGGGACCATGGCCTCGGCGCCGTCCAGGCCGAACCGCTTGGTGCCGGGGAAACGTTTGTGCAGGAAGCGTTCGAAGCCCTCGGCCTCGATCAGCTTGTTGAGGATGGCGATCTTGCCTTCCTTGGTGAAGCCGTTCTTCTCGAAGGCGTCAGGGCCCTCGAACCGCTGCTGGAGCCAGGACTTCTCCTCCGGCTCGGCAATATGCATGAACTGGATGCCGATATTGCCGCAGTAGGTGCGCTTCAGGACAGCCATCACCTCGCGGATGGTGCCCGTGTCCAGACCCAGTACGCCGTCCAGATAGATCGGACGGTCCATGTCGGCTTCGGTGAAGCCGTAGAACTCCGGCGTCAGCTCGGGATTGTTGGTCGCCGCCTCGATGCCCAGCGGGTCCAGCGTCGCCTGCAGGTGACCGCGCACGCGGTAGCTGCGGATCAGCATCAGGACGCGGATGGAATCATGGGCGGCGGCGCGAACCTCGGCAGCCGAAGAGCCCGACGGGGCGGGAGAGGCAGCGGCGGGCGAAGCCGCAGCAGCGGCGGCAGGCCTGGCCCTGGGGTCGGGCTTCGGCGCGGGCCAGCGGCCGTCGAAGACGCCGGTCTCTTCCGTCGGCTCGGAGCCCCCCGACCGGCCCCAGCTTCCGGCGGCCGAGGAGGCCTGCACGGTCGCGGCGGTGTCGCGAAGCTGGTCGAAGAAGGCGCGCCATTCGGCCGAGACGCTGGACGGATCGGCCGCCCATTCGTCGTGAAGCCCTTCGATGAAGGCGGCATTGGAGCCGTAGAGGAAGCTGGTCTCGGCAAAGACCTGGTTCAGCCGACCGGCATCGTCCGCCATAGTATTCGTCGTCCCGCTTCGGCCTCGGGTTTCTGAGCGGTCACATCCGCGTGAGGCTGGCGCGGATCATATAGGCGCTGTTTCCTTATGGGTCATGACCGAACCGGGGCTAAGGGCGAAGAAATTCGCTAAAGCGCCAAAGAATAACGCCCCCGGCGCGAACCGGGGGCGTCTTTGATGTCATTTCGCCGCACGATCGATGCGCGGCCCGCCTGATCTTTCACCGTGCATCCCGGCAAAGGCCGGGATCCAGATGGAAGGCCGAGCCTCAGAAGCCGGCAGCGCGGCGAGACATCCAGGCCGTCTGAATCCGCGATCTGGACCCCGGCCTTCGCCGGGGCGCACGGAGAGAAAGATTAGCCCTTCAGCACTTCCACCAGCGTCTTGCCGAGGCGGGCCGGCGATTCCGACATGCGGATGCCGGCGGCCTCCATGGCGGCGATCTTGGATTCCGCATCGCCCTTGCCACCCGAGACGACGGCGCCGGCGTGCCCCATGGTGCGGCCCTTCGGTGCGGTACGACCGGCGATGAAGCCGGCCATCGGCTTGGAGCGGCCCTTCTTCGCCTCGTCGATCAGGAACTGGGCGGCGTCTTCCTCGGCGCCGCCGCCGATCTCGCCGATCATGATGATCGAGGTGGTTTCCGGATCGGCCAGGAACAGCTCCAGCACGTCGATGAATTCGGTGCCCTTGACCGGGTCGCCGCCGATGCCGACCGCTGTGGTCTGGCCCAGGCCTTCGTTGGTCGTCTGGAACACGGCCTCATAGGTCAGGGTGCCCGAACGCGACACGATGCCGACCGAGCCCTTCTTGAAGATGGAGCCCGGCATGATGCCGATCTTGCACTCGTCCGGGGTCAGGACGCCCGGGCAGTTGGGACCCAGGAGGCGCGACCTGGAGCCTTCCAGGTGACGCTTGACCTTGACCATGTCCAGCACCGGGATGCCCTCGGTGATGCAGGTGATGAAGGGGATTTCGGCGTCGATCGCCTCGATGATCGCGGCCGCCGCGCCCGCCGGCGGGACGTAGATCACGGATGCGTCGGCGCCCGTGGCGTCCTTGGCTTCGGCGACCGAGGCGTAGATCGGCAGGGTCTCGCCGTGCGACCCGGTCCAGGTCTGGCCGCCCTTGGTCGGATGCACGCCGCCGACCATCTGGGTGCCGTGATAGGCCAGGGCCTGTTCGGTGTGGAATCCGCCCGTCTTGCCGGTCAGGCCCTGGACGATGATCTTGGTGTTCTTGTCGACGAGGATGGACATCAGCTGCTTCCGAGGACGGGAGGATGGGGGCGCGCGCGACAGGTCAGTCGAGGCGGGGAAGGAAATAGATCAGGGTGGAGCCAGGGCCCGAGCGTTGCAGGCCCACCATCCGCATCTGGCCGGTTCCGGCCATGGCGAGGAAGGTCGGGTCGCGCAGCTCGCGCGCCGGCGCGCGCCCCTCCGGCGTCTGCAGCCAGGCATAGATATCCATGCCTCCGTCGCTCACGGGCGCGAAACCCATGGTCTGGCGCAGGCGCTGATCGAGGGGGCGATGCTCGGTCGGGCGGGAGGTGACGCCGCAGATCTCCATGGTGACCCGTTCACGTCCGACGCGTCGCGACATCGTCCCGGTCAGGACGAAGGTGACGTCCGCAGCGCTGGACTTCATGAAGCCGGCAGTCTCCGACGAATTGCGCAGCGCCGGAACCATCGAGGCCGGAACAGGCGAGAAGCCGGCCTCGATGGCCAACTCGGCCGCACGCGCCCGATCGCCCCCGGCCGAGATGCAGACAGCATCCAGACTGGCGATCAGATCGATCGGTTCCGGCGGGGGCGTCGTCTGGGCCTGGGCCCCTGTCGCCGTCGTCAGAGCCGCCGCCAGGATGGCGACCAGGCCGGGCATGATCAGCCGACCGCCGCGACGATCTTCTGGGCGGCGTCGTCGAGGTCGTCGGCGGGGGTAATGTCGAGGCCCGACTCCTTGAGGATCTTCTTGCCCAGTTCGGCATTTGTGCCTTCCAGACGGACGACCAGCGGGACCTTCAGGCCCACTTCCTTCACGGCCGCGACCACGCCCTCGGCGATCACGTCGCACTTCATGATGCCGCCGAAGATATTGACCAGGATGCCCTGGACGGCCGGGTCGGCAGTGATGATCTTGAAGGCCGCCGCGACCTTCTCCTTGCCGGCGCCGCCGCCGACGTCGCAGAAGTTGGCCGGCTCCTTGCCGTACAGCTTGATGATGTCCATCGTCGCCATGGCCAGGCCGGCGCCGTTGACCATGCAGCCGATGTTGCCGTCCAGGGCGACATAGGCGAGGTCCCACTCGGACGCCTCGATCTCCTTGGCGTCCTCCTCGGTCTCGTCGCGCAGAAGCTTGATGTCGTCGTGGCGGAACAGGGCGTTGCCGTCGAAGCTGACCTTGGCGTCCAGCACGCGCAGATGGCCGTCGGTCATAACGATCAGGGGATTGACCTCCAGCATCGCCATGTCGGTCTCGATGAAGGCCTTGTACAGGATCGGGAACAGGCTCTTGCCGTCCTCGACCGCCGCGCCGTCCAGCTTGAAGGCGGCGTTGATCCTGGCGACGTCGGCGTCGGTGACGCCCGTGGCCGGGTCGATGGCGATGGTCTGGATCTTCTCGGGCGTGTCATGGGCGACGGCCTCAATATCCATGCCGCCCTCGGTCGAAACGACGAAGGCGACGCGGCCGACTTCACGGTCGACCAGCAGTGAGCAGTACAGTTCGCGGTCGATGTCGGCCCCGTCCTCGATATAGAGGCGGTTGACCTGTTTGCCGGCGTCGCCGGTCTGGGCGGTCACCAGGGTGTTGCCGAGCATTTCCTTCGCATTGGCCACGACCTCTTCGATCGAGCGCGATAGGCGCACGCCGCCCTTGGCGTCCGGCCCCAGTTCCTTGAACTTGCCCTTGCCACGCCCTCCGGCGTGGATCTGGGACTTCACGACATAGAGCGGGCCCGGCAGCGAGCGCGCCGCGGCCTCGGCTTCGTCGACCGAGGTGATGGCGACGCCCTCGGCAACCGGCGCGCCAAAGCCCTTCAGGACCTGCTTGCCCTGATATTCGTGAATGTTCATGGGGGGACCGCCGCGATCGCTGGGGAGAAGTTGGCCGCGCTTATAGGCGGGCCGCCTTCGCAGGCGCAACCGTCTCGGACAGAGACCGGCCCCGACCGGCTGATCGGATGGCGGCCTCTGCGGTTTCAGACTGCGGTTTGCGCTCCTTTGGCGACGTTTACTGTAGCCGAAATCGCTGAAAACTGCAGTCGATGCATGGTCGAAATCACCGGAATTGGCAGGGAATGACTGGCCGAAATCACCGGCGGCCTAGTCGACCCAATCGCGCTTCAGGGTTCGCGAGGCGCCGAACAGCAGAACGGCCGCCATCAGATAGAAGCCCATGCCGGTGTAGATGGCCCAGCGCAGGCTCTCCTCGCCGAACCGCGGCGCCAGCAGGTCGCTCATCCAGCCGAAATAATAGAAGCCGACCGCGATCCCGAGCAGGTTGTTTAACAGCAGGAAGATGGCCGAGGCGGTCGAGCGCATGGGGGCGGGGGCGATATGCTGGATCGCCGCCGTGATCGGGCCCAGCCAGGCCAGATTCAGCCCCGTGGGGATCAGGAAGATCAGGAAGGCGAGGATCAGCTGCTGGGCGTTCGACCCGCCGCCAGGCAGGACGAGGCCGATCAGCCAGGGCGAGTTCATCGCCGCGATGAAACAGGGCGCCGAGATGATGAAGGCGATGGCGGGGGTCAGCGGGTAGGCGCCCTTGCCGCGTTTCGCCAGCTTGTCGGCGATGGCGCCGCCCAGCCAGATGCCGAGCATGCCGCCGATCAGGGCGATGCCGGCATAGTACCAGCTGGTCTGGGCCAGGGTCAGGCCGAAGCTGCGCATGAAGAAGAGCGGCAGCCAGCCCGCGACGCCGTAGCCGCACACCGAAGACGAGGCGGCGCCGAGAGCCAGCAGCCAGAAGCTGCGCTTGGGCAGGACGATGGAGGCGGTCTTCTTGGCGATCCAGAAGGACACGCCGATCACCATGGCCAGCAGTCCGCCGAAGGCGAGGACCAGGGCGTTGCCGACGGCGACACCGGCGAACTGGTTGAGCGTGGCCAGGATCAGACAGCCGGCGCCGAGGCCCAGCAGGATCAGCGAGGCTGTGCGACCGACCTTGTCGGACACGACCACGGGCGGGGCCGCAGCCTCGGCGGCCGTCTGCGGCGGGCGGGCGGCGTCCGTGCCGCCACGGACCGGATCCTTCACGGTCAGGCGCAGCAGGGGGGCGATCAGGAGGCCCAGAAGGCCCACGACGACAAAGGCGGTGCGCCAGCCGTAGCTCGCGGCCAGCAGGCCTCCGACCAGGGTGCCGGCGGCCGTGCCGAGCGGAATACCGAAGGCGAATCCGGCCAGGGCGCGCGCCCGCTGGTTCGGGGGGAAATAGTCGGAAATCAGGGAATAGGCCGGGGCCACGCCGCCCGCCTCGCCGACGCCGACGCCCATCCGGAACAGGAAAAGCTGGCTGAACGACCCGGCGACGCCGCACAGGGCGGTGAAGCTGGACCAGACGGCCAGGGCGCCGGTCATGATCCACACCCGGCTGGCCCGGTCCGCGAGCGCCGCCAGCGGAATGGCGAGAGTCGAATAGACCGAGGCGAAGGCGATGCCGCCCAGCAGGCCGAACTGGCTGTCCGACAGACCGAACTCGGCCTTCAGCGGGGCGGCCAGGATGCCGATGATCTGGCGGTCCAGGAAGTTCAGCATGTAGACCAGAATCAGGACCGCCAGCACGTAGTAGCGATAGCCGGGCTTAGCCGGGACTGCTGCGACCGTATCCGTCATCTGGGCTTCCTGTGGACTCTCGTTCCTTGCGCGAACCGTAGCCGTGGCTGCGCAGGCTGCAAAAGAAAAAGGGCGGCGGCTCTGTCGAACTGCCGCCCCAGTTTCGTTATTCGGGGATCAATACCGGACGGTGACCGACGCCGAGAAGGTGCGCGGCGGGCCGTAGAAGGCCGAGATCGAGTTGTTGAAGGTGGCCCCGGCGAAGTTGTAGCCGCCGACCTTGTACTCCTCGTCCGTCAGGTTCTTTCCGGTCAGGGCGACCTGGTAGTGACCGTTCGGAGCGGTCCAGATCGCGGCCAGGTCGACCAGGGTGTAGGCGTCCTGGTCGAGGATCGGATCCGGCGCGTCGAACAGGTGGTAGTCCGAGCGGTAGGAGATCGACGGGGTGATGTTCAGCTCGCCGCCGGCCACATCGCCCGTCCAGGTCACGCCCCAGAAGGCCGACCATTCCGGTGAGTTCTGCGGCTCGCGCAGGTTGGAAATGTCCACCGGCGCGCCGCTGATCCGGGTAATGAACTGATCGAACTCATTTTTCAGATAGCCGACCGACACGTTGGACGTGATGCTGTCGGTGATGAAGGCGCGACCTTCGAACTCGAAGCCGTAGATGGTCGAGGTGCCGGCGTTGTCGACTACCGAGGCCACGCCGACAGCCGGAAGCGTCGCCACCTGCTGGGTCGTGATCTGCTGGTCCGTGTAGTCCGAATAGAAGGCTGCCGAGGCGAACGACAGGCGGTTGTCGAACGCAGTGCCTTTCAGGCCCAGCTCATAGGTGGTGACGGTCTCGGGCTGATAGCCGTTGACGGTCGAGGGCACCAGGGCCGCGTCGCCGCGCATGTCCCAGCCCCCGGACTTGAAGCCCTGGCCGATCGAGGCATAGCCGGTTAGTTCTTCAGTCAGATCGTAGGAGACGCTGACCCGCGGCGTGAACTTCTCGAAGGTGTCCGAGGCCATGTAGTTCGTGCGGGTGGCGAAGATTGGACGCACCGCGCCGCCCTGGAACGGCGAGCGGGCCGCTCCGAGGTAGAAGAACCGCTGAACCTGGGCGTCTTTTTCGTCCTTGGTGTAGCGGCCGCCGACGGAGACGTGCAGGCGATCAGAGAAATCATAGCTGAAGTCGGCGAAGGCCGAGAAAGACTGCGTATTGACGTAACCCGCAGCCGCGATGACCAGGCCGAGGTTTCCGGCGATCGTGTCGAAGGCCCCGGAGGATTCACCGTCCAGATAGAACAGCCCAGCGACGCCGGACCAGTTGTCGCCCTGCATCAGGGCCTGGAACTCCTGGGTGAACTGTTCGTCGGCGTAGACGGCCGGAACGTCCAGGGTCGGCAGGGGCGACTGGTCGAAGTCGATGACGGTGGATGTATCACCACTGCGCCAGGCCGAGATCGACTTCAGGGTCAGCATGTCGTTGACCGTGTACTCGACGGTGACGGACGTGCCCTGGGTCTCGACCTCCTGGTTGCCCTGGATGCCGGCATTTGTGTCATAGATTCCGGCCGGAGGCGTGAAGCCGCCGGTGGTCGAGTTCACTTCGCGGTGGCCGTGGCGAGGGGCCGAGTCATCCTCGACGCGATCCCAGGCGAAGCGCACGAACAGCTGGTCGGTGGGGGTCCATTCGGCGCTGGCGCGATAGGCGGTGACGTCCTTGTCGTACTGTTCTTCGCCGGTGAACAGGTTCGTGCCGAAGCCGTCACGGTCGTATTTGGCGAAGGCGCCGCCGACGGCAAAGGTCTCGCCCAGCGGGATGGTGGCCGACACCAGGGCGTCGCGCTGGTTATAGCTGCCGACGGTGCCGCGACCCATGAAAGCGAACTCGTCGCCGAGACGCTTGGTCACGTATTTGATTGCGCCGCCGATGGTGTTGCGACCGTAGAGGGTGCCTTGCGGACCGCGCAGGACCTCGATGCGGTTCACGTCGAAGATGTCGAGCACGGCGCCTTGCGGGCGGGCGACATAGACGTCGTCGATATAAAGACCCACGCCGGGCTCGAAGCCCCACAGCGGATCCTGCTGGCCGACGCCGCGGATGAAGCTGATCAGGGTCGAGTTGGAGCCGCGGGCGATCTGGACCGTGGCGTTCGGGGTCTGCTGCTGCAGGGCCGTGATGTCGGCGGCACCGGTGCGCTCAAGCTGTTCGGCCGACAGGGCCGAAACGGCGACCGGTACGTCCTTCAGCTGTTCGTCGCGGCGACGGGCTGTGACGACGACGTCGTCCAGCGCGGTCTGGTCGTTTTGCGGCGCGGCGTCCTGCGCCATGGCCATCGATGACGCGGCGCTCCACGCGGCCCCGGCCAGCAGCACGCTCTTCATGACTCTGTTCATGCGAAACCCTCTTCCAATGATGTTTCCAGCCGAGACGCTTTTATTCAGCGTTCGATGATTTACCGGGAAACTGACGACCTTTGGCCCCGGTGTCAAACGGCAGAGCTTGCCCGGCGTCACGTCGAGGCTCGTCTGTGGCGCCGTTGCACCGAAGGGGGTTTTCGTGACTAGCTTGGCTTCATGAGCAAGCTGGACGTCAAGGCCCCGGTTCCCGTCGCCCCCGCCCGTCGCGGCCGCCCGCCGAAGGTCAAGGCCGAGGGCGTCGGCGGCGACACCCGCGAATCCATCCTGGACGCGGCTGAAGACCTGTTTTCCAAACATGGATTCTATGGGGTCACGATCCGCGAGGTGGCGCGTGAAGCCGGGGTCGATACGGCTTTGGTCCACTATTACTTCGGGGCCAAGCGCGGCCTCTTCGACGCCGTCTTCCTGAGGCGGGCCGAGGTCTGGAACAATGAGCGGGTCGAGGCGATCAACCGCTATGCCCTGGCGAATGTCGGGACGATGACGCTGGAAGGCTTGCTGCGCGCTTTCCTGGAGCCGCCGTTCCAGTGGTCGCTTAAGGGCGGACCCGGATGGAAACACTATTCCGCCCTGGTCGCGCAGACCAACGCCAACCCGACCTTCGGCGGCGAGACCATGGCCCGATACTATGACCCGGCCATCCGGCGGCTGATCGAGCTGATCAAGCTGATCCTGCCGCAGGCCCGCGATGTCGACCTGTACTGGGCCTGGCATAACCTGTCGGGCGCCCTGACCCTGACGCTGGGCGAGACGGGGCGGCTGGACCGGCTGTCGAGCGGCCTGTGCCGGTCGGGCGATCTGGAGACGGCGTGCGACTACATGGTCCGC
Source organism: Brevundimonas sp. TWP2-3-4b1 (assembly GCF_049897665.1). Taxonomy (NCBI): domain Bacteria; kingdom Pseudomonadati; phylum Pseudomonadota; class Alphaproteobacteria; order Caulobacterales; family Caulobacteraceae; genus Brevundimonas; species Brevundimonas sp. TWP2-3-4b1. The sequence goes on from NZ_JAFCWQ010000009.1 coordinate 55,813, forward strand.
TTCGCCTCGGCGGGCTTTCGCGCGGTGTGCCCTCCGTCTTCCTAGAGGCTATCGCTCTCTTGACGCAGTCTCTGACGGTCCGAGCCTAGCGCAGCGCGAACGCCTGCCGGGCTCCGGCTGCCGGGAGGGCGAAGGCCGCGGCAGAGAAGTTCGGCGGGCCGAAACGACCGCGCGCGTTGCGGGAGAAGCCATAGGCCTCCCTCGGCAGACCGATCGGCCACAGGGTCAGGTCGCCGTTTCCGTCCGTGTCGTGGAAGGCCGCCACCGCATAGCGTCCGGGCGGCAGGCCGGTGATGACGACGGAGGTCACGGCGCCGGTGCGGTCGACCATTCGGCTGGCGACCGGTCCCTCGCCACGCCGGAAGGACTCGGCGTCGCGATAGACAGCCACCGCAATCCGCCCGCCAGAGCCTCGCGTGGACAGGTCCAGGGTCAGGTCTGCGGCGGTTGCGGTCGAGGCCGAACCGGTGAGAAACGTCGCCAAAACGCCAGCCAGGATTGCCAACTTCATCGAAACGCCTTTTCGTGGACAGGTTAAAGCCCAGCCACGAGACACGCGCCGGAGAGGTTCGTCCAGCCATGACCGCCACCGTCGCCTCTGTTCGCTTACCGGCGCGCACCATCATGGTGGGACTCGCGCGGAGCCTGGCCATCGCCGCGGCGGCCGGGGCCGTTCTGGCGCTGACCGGGGCGTTCCACACCATCAATGCGCCCCTCTGGATGCGGCTCGTCTACTGGATGCCGGTGATGCTGGCGGGGGCGATGTGGGGGCAGGTCTGCTCGTTGCTGATCGATCGCTGGATCGACATGGACGAGCGGCCGTGGCTCGCGGTGGCGGCCCTGACCGGGGCGATCACCGGCCCGGTCTCGGTTCTGGTCTGGTTCGTCACCGGCCTGGTGTTCGAAGGAGACGTGTATCCGCTGGCGACCCTGCCGCTGATGGTCGGTCCGGTGCTGACCATCACCAGCGTCCTGAGCGCCATCAACGTCTTCGTGTCCAGGGCGCAGCCGATCCAGACCCATGCGGCGCCCGCCGGCTCCGCCCCCGCCCGCTTCCCCGACCGCCTGCCGACCAAATTGCGCGGCGCGGCGATCCGGGCGGTGCAGGCGGAGGATCACTATCTCCGCATCCATACCGACCGGGGATCGGACCTGATCCTGATGCGGCTGTCGGACGCCCTGGAGGAGCTGGAAGGCCTCGAAGGCTCCCAGACCCATCGCAGCTGGTGGGTGGCGAAGGACGCGGTCCGCGACGTGGCCCGCGGAGACGGTCGCGCGACCCTGACCCTCGACGACGGCGTGACCGCGCCGGTGAGCCGCCGCTACGCCCGGGCCCTGCGCGAGGCCGGCTGGTACTGATCCCCCGACGACCGCCCGGTCGCGCGACTTGAGCCCTCTACCCCCTCCACGCCCCGTGAAATCCGGCCGGCAGGGCCACGTCGGCCCGCCATGTCGCGACCGGCCCGTCGGACACCCGTGCAGCGTCGAACGCGTGCAACTCGGTGACGCCCTCGGCCAGGTTGATCGACGGGGCGATCAGCCAGGCGTCGCGCTCGGCCGAGGCACCCGGCTTCGGGACAAAGACCGCCTCCTCCATGATCTGGTCATCGCCGAACAGGAAGCGGTCGGATCGGCCCGCGTCCCAGTCCCATGTGGCCAGACCGGTCGGGAGCGGCCGGTCCGGGCGTTCACCGGCGACGTGGGCGGTCAGGCGACGGGCGAGGCCGGCGCGACGCGGATCGGCCTTGGGAAACTCGGCCGTAACGCCGCTGGAGGCCAGTTCGGCGCGGCCGTCGGTGTGCAGGGTGACAAGTTTCAGCACGGCATGCTCGCCGGGGACCGTGCCGCGCTGTTCGACCAGAGCCCGGGCCCCGGCGATGGCCAAGGCCACATCCCTGCCGGCCGCGACGTCGAAGCGGATGGTGCCGTCGGCCTCTTCCCAGCCGTCGCCGAGGTGGAAGAAGCTGAAGGTCTCGAGTTCATAGATCCGGGTCGCGGTCAGGTCGGCCTTGTCGACGACCAGCACCTGGGTCCCCAGCTCGGGCTTCCAGGCGAACTGGGTCGAATAGGGCATGCCGCGGTGATCGAAGACCCAGGGCTGGAGCACGAAGATCAGATGCCGCTCCGTCGCGGTGAAGTCGTGCAGATAGCTGGCGCGCGGCAGGCGCAGGACCCGGGCGTCGATCAGGGAGCCGTCGCGGTTCAGGTGCCAGACGATGGCCTGGTCGCCGCTCATGCCGACGTTCCACACCGTGCCGTCGGGGGCGAAACGGGGGTGGGCCTGGAACGGCATGCCCTTCAGGTCGTCGCGCAGGGTGACGAACTGTTCCGTCGCGAGGGTCGAGGCGTCCATCGCCAGCGGCGAGCCGCCTTCCCACAAGGCCCAGACCTTGTCGCCCGTGACCATGACGGCGGTGTTGGCCGCGCTGGCGTCGTCGGCCGAGCCAACCCGGGCGCGGGCGTCGCCGGCCGTGCCGAAGCCCGGGGTGACGACGGCGTCGAGTTCGGTCTCCGTGCGGCGTTTGGGCGTGTCGGCGAAGCGGGCCGCCAGGGTCACCGCGCCGTCGTTCACCGTGAACGATCGCATCAGCCCGTCCCCGTCGAACCAGTGGGTGGCGCTGCCGCCGGGGCGGCGGAACTTGCCCGGACCGTTGCGGAACAGGGTACCCTCCAGCCCCGCCGGCGCCCGGCCGTGGACCAGTCGCATGGGGCGCGGCGCGATGTCGCCTTCGAGGTCGGCGGTGGCCAGGGCCCAGGGAGCGGCAACCTCCCCGGCGATCGCGGCACGGACCCTTTCGGGGGTGGCGACGGCGGCGGACAGGGCGGCGGCGCCCATCAGGAAATGACGGCGGGAGGGGGTCATGTCGGCCTCTTGGACAAAGGAAACCGGGCTCAAGCAGCAGGCGACCGCGTCGCCTGCGTTAGCCCTCTTCAAGACTGACGATCAGCGGATGCTGATCGTCTGGCTGGCGACGCCCGAAACGCTGAATTTCGCGCGGTCCCAGCTGGCGGGGCCCATGTTGCCGACCGCGTTGTTGGAGAAGGCGTAGGGCTCGACCGGCATGCCGAAGGGGTTGGTGTCCATCTGGCCGTTGCCGTTCAGGTCGTGGAAGGCCTTCACCCCGTAGTCGCCGGCCGGGAGACCTTCGAAGGTGACGCTATGCTCGCCGGCGGCGACGTCGATGCGGGCGGCGCGGACCGGCTGGCCCCCGGCGTAGCCGGTCTCGTCATAGAGCGCGACCATCACGGCCCCGGTGTTCGCTCCGGTGTCGAAGGTCAGGGCCAGGCTGGCCGGGTCGGAGGCCAGGGCGGGGGCGGCGGTCAGGAGGGTCGTGGCGAGCAGGAAGGGGGCGAAGGCGGCGGTGCGGATCATCTTGACGGTCCTTGTGAGGAGAGGCGTCAAGTGAAGCCTCCGGTGGATCTCGATGTCCCGACGGTCGCCCCGCCCCGCCCCGGCCGCCAGCGGAGTTGCGGCGACGGACGGCCCGGCTTCGTGAACGGCGACGCATGGCCGGTCGCGATGCGCGAACGAACACCTCTGCGCAGCGTCCTGCGTCAACGGACAGGTGGCCAGCGGAGCCGTTCGGGCGCACTATGCGGTCCGGGGCTGACCCTCCACCGGAGACTTGCCGATGACCGCGCGTATCCTCCTTTCATCACTTCTGCTGGCCGCCTTGCTGAGCGCCTGCGCCACGACCCCGGGCTCCCATCCGACCTATGGCCAGGAGCTGGACCAGCTGACCGCCGACTGCCGCGAGCGGGGCGGGATCCTCAGCCCCATCCCGGGCGCCCAGACGGGCCGGCCCCAGACCGACTACGCCTGCGAAATCCGGGGCGGGGCCAGCCGGTTGACCCGGAACTAGGGCGTCTTCCCTGCCGTGGTCGGTGAGGCGGGGTGTGGGCGGCCCGGACTCCGCAAAGGGAGTCCGGAGCGTCCGTAGAGTCTGGTCGGGCGGACGGCAAAACACCGTCCGAAGCGTCCGAAGAGTCCGAAGCGATCGGCCGGATTCGGACCCTCGTGCAGGATAAGCCCGCCGCGAGGGGCGCCGCGTAAAAAGCCCCTCGTCAGGGCCGGCCGTTGAAATCACGAGCGGAATCCGGGCGTCCGTTGATGGGTATCAGTCGTCTTCCGTCGGCGGCTCCCAGTTCGGATCATTCACCGGGTACCAGTCCGCCGCGAGATCGAGCCACTGCGGGTTGTCCTTCTCGATCAGCGCCAGCTTCCAGTCGCGCAGCCATTTCTTGAGCCGCTTCTCGCGCCGGATCGCCTCGGTCACCCACTGGTGCTGTTCGTACCAGACGAGCTGATCGCAGCCGTGCTCGGCGGTGTGGCCGTCATAGGTCCCGTTCTTGTGCTTCCACACCCGCGCGTGGAGGTTCGACGACATCCCGACATAGACCCAGCCGTTCCGTCCGCTGGCCATGATGTAGGTCGCGATAAAGGTGCGATGGGTCCCCATCCGCACAACCTATGCGCACCCCTTCCTTTCGTCATCCTCTGCCCCCGCTTCCTCCCTACCTTTCGTCATCCTCCGGCGTAGCGAAGCGAAGACCGGCGGACCCAGCGGCGCCGAAGGCGACCTGTTCAACCACGATGTCGGCCGCCCGTGTGCGTGGCAGGTTCGCGCTCCCGCGCGCCGCTGCGTCCCCCGGTCTGCGCCGCGAAGGCGCGGCTTGCCGGGGGATGACGAAAGGAGGGGGTGTCCCCGTCCGTGCGACGGCTTCGCCGACGGACAGGCCCGACCCTCATCCGTCTCGCTCCGCTCGCCACCTTCTCCCACCGGGAGAAGGAAGGGGGTGAGCGGTCGCAGACGGCCCCTAGTGCACCCGCGCCTTCCCGATCCCGGGTCCGCAAGCGCGGCCCGGGATGACAATCGGTCCAGGTCCTAGTGGACCTGGGCTTTTCCTATATTGAGCCCGTCCGCCCCCGCTGACACGGCGATCACCGAGCCGTCCTCCAGCTCCCCGGCCAGCAGCTTCTTCGCCATCGGATCCACCAGATCCTTCTGGATCACCCGTTTCAAAGGCCTCGCGCCGTAGACCGGGTCGTAGCCCTTGTCGGCCAGCCACGCCAAAGCGCCGTCGTCGATCGACAGGGTCAGTCTCCGGTCGGCCATCAGCTTTTCCAGACGCGACAGCTGGATGCGGACGATGCCGGCCATCTGGTCGCGACCCAGACGCCTGAACAGGATGATCTCGTCGATGCGGTTCAGGAACTCGGGCCTGAAGTGGGCGCGGACGGCCTCCATGACATAGGGGCGGACGGCCTCGACATCGTCACCCTCGCCCTGGTTGGCCAGGGCTTCTGAACCCAGGTTGCTGGTCATGATGATCAGGGTGTTGCGGAAGTCGACGACCCGGCCCTGGCCGTCGGTCAGGCGGCCGTCGTCGAGCACCTGGAGCAGGACGTTGAACACGTCGGGGTGGGCCTTTTCGACCTCGTCGAACAGCACGACCTGATAGGGGCGGCGGCGCACGGCCTCGGTCAGGGCCCCGCCCTCGTCATAGCCGACATAGCCCGGAGGGGCGCCGATCAGGCGTGAGACCGAGTGCTTCTCCATGTATTCCGACATGTCCATGCGGGTGATGGCGGTCTCGTCGTCGAACAGGAAGGCGGCCAGGGCCTTGGTCAGCTCGGTCTTGCCGACGCCGGTGGGGCCGAGGAACAGGAAGGAGCCGAGCGGACGGTGGGGGTCATTGAGGCCCGCGCGCGCCCGGCGGACGGCGTCGGCCACGGCTTCCAGCGCCGCGTCCTGACCAACGACGCGGCCGCGCAGGGCGTCCTCCATCGACAGCAGTTTCTCGCGCTCGCCCTCCAGCATCTTGTCGACCGGGACTCCGGTCCAGCGGGAGACGACGGCGGCGATCTGCTGGGCGTCGACGACCTCCGGCGTAAGCGGCGAGGCGGTCTGTTCGTCAGCCTCGGCCTGATCGAGCTGTTTCTCGATCTGGGGGATCTGGCCGTAGGCGATCTCGGACGCACGGCCGAGGTCGCCGTTGCGCTGGGCGGCGGCGAGTTCGGCGCGCAGGCGGTCGAGGGTCTCGCGCAGCTGGGCCCCCTGCCCGACCTTGTCCTTCTCCGCCTTCCAGCGGGCGGTCAGGTCGTCGGACTCGATCTCGAGGTCGGAGATCTCGTCTTCCAGCTTCTCCAGTCGCTGGACCGAGGCGCTGTCGGTCTCCTTCTTCAGGGCCTCGCGCTCGATCTTCAGCTGGACCAGACGGCGGTCGATCTCGTCGAGGGCCTCGGGCTTGGAATCGACGGCCATGCGCACGCGGCTGCCGGCCTCATCGATCAGGTCGATGGCCTTGTCGGGCAGGAAGCGGTCGGTGATGTAGCGGTTCGACAGGGTGGCGGCGGCGACGATGGCGCTGTCGGAGATGCGGACCCCGTGGTGGACCTCGTACTTCTCCTTCAGGCCGCGCAGGATCGAGATAGTGTCCTCGACCGTCGGTTCGGCCACGAACACGGGCTGGAAGCGGCGGGCCAGGGCTGCGTCCTTCTCGACGTGCTTGCGGTATTCGTCGAGCGTGGTGGCGCCGACGCAGTGCAGCTCGCCGCGCGCCAGGGCGGGCTTGAGCAGGTTGGAGGCGTCCATGGCGCCGTCGCCCTTTCCGGCGCCGACCAGGGTGTGCATCTCGTCGATGAACAGGATGATCTGGCCCTCGGCAGCCGTGACCTCGCCGAGCACGGCCTTGAGCCGCTCCTCGAACTCGCCGCGATACTTCGCGCCGGCGATCAGGGAGCCCATGTCGAGGCTCATGACGGTCTTGTCCTTCAGGCTCTCGGGCACGTCGCCGTTGACGATGCGCAGGGCCAGGCCCTCGACGATGGCGGTCTTGCCGACGCCGGGTTCGCCGATCAGGACAGGGTTGTTCTTGGTGCGCCGGGCCAGGACCTGGATGGTGCGGCGGATCTCCTCGTCGCGGCCGATGACGGGGTCGATCTTCTGGTCGCGGGCGGCCTGGGTCAGGTCGCGGGCGTAGCGTTTGAGAGCGTCGTAGCCGTCCTCGGCGGCGGCGGAGTCAGCGGTCTTGCCCTTGCGGACATCGGCGACGGCGGCGTCGAGCTTCTCGGCTGTGACCCCCGCGGATTTCAGGGCGTCGCCGGCGGGGCCGCCTTCGCGGGCGATGGCGGCGAGGATCCGTTCGGTGGTGACGAAGGCGTCGCCGGCCTTCCTGGCCGTCTCCTCGGCATTGGCGAAGACCCGGGCGGTGGCGCCGTCGAGATAGAGCTGGCTGGTGGCGCTCTCGACCTGGGGGCGTTTCTTCAGCAGGGCCTCGGCGGCCTCGGAGGCCCTAGCCGGGTCGCCGCCGGCGGCGGTGATCAGGTTGCGGGCCAGACCGTCGCGCTCCTCCAGCAGCACCTTCAGCAGGTGCTCGGGGGCGAACTGCTGGTGCTTGCGGGCGAGGGCCAGCGACTGGGCGGACTGGACGGCCTGTTTGGCGCGGTCGGAATAGAGGTCGAGATTCATGAGAGGTCGGTTTCCCCGGAAAGGCGGACAGGATCCGTGCGTCCTTGTGTGAAGCGACGCCTTGATCTGGGGCAAGACTTGGGTGTGGCGATGCGGCCACACAAGTCCTGACGCTCCTCCGGCGCCGCTTCCGCAAAATCGACGCCCGCGTCGAGGGCGCCCAGGCGGACGCCGCCCCGGCCCGGCTCGCGATTGCGCAGGTCGGGAAGCGGTCAGGTCCAATGGGCGCACTGGCGCATCGATCGGCGCCGGACACCCTGATCCCGGGGCCGCGGCATGCTAAGCGGCGGGGATGAAGACTGAGACCTTCGACGTTCTGGTGGTCGGCGCGGGCGCGGCCGGGATGATGTGCGCGATCGAGGCGGGGCGGCGGGGGCGCAGCGTGCGCGTCGTCGATCATGCGCGGGCGCCGGGCGAGAAGATCCGCATCAGCGGCGGGGGCCGGTGCAACTTCACCAATACGGGCACGAGCGTCGCCAACTTTCTGGGCGAGAACCCGATGTTCGCGGCCTCGGCGCTGAAGCGCTACAGCCAGCACGACTTCATCAAGCGCGTCGACCGGGCCGGCATCGCCTGGCACGAGAAGACCCTGGGCCAGCTGTTCTGCGACGACAGCGCCAAACAGATCATCCGCATGCTGACCGACGACATGCGGGCGGCGGGGGTGGTCCTGTCGACGGGCGTCGGCGTCGACCGGGTCGAGCGGGTCGGCGAGGGGTTCGAGGCGGCGCTGTCGGACGGGTCGCTGGTGCGCTGCGCGTCGCTGGTCGTGGCGTCGGGCGGCAAGTCGATCCCCAAGATGGGGGCGACGGGGTGGGGCTATGACCTCGCACGGCAGATGGGCTTGCGGGTGACGGAGACGCGGCCGGCCCTGGTGCCGCTGACATTCGAGGCGGGGCTGCTGGAACAGACGACGCCGCTGGCGGGGGTGGCGGTCGATGCGGTGGTCTCAGCGGGGAAGACGAGGTTCGAGGAGGCCATGTTGTTTACGCACAGAGGGCTGTCGGGGCCGGCGATCCTGCAGATCAGCTCCTACTGGCGCGAGGGGGAGGCGATCACGGTGAAGATGGCCCCGGGGGTCGACGTGCTGGGGCGGCTGAAGGCGGCGAAGGCCGAGAACGGCGGCAAACAGGCGGTGCACACGGCGCTGGGCCATATCGTGCCGCGGCGGCTGGCCGAGGTGCTGACGGCGCGCGAGGGCGTCGGCGGCAAGCTGGCCGAGGTCGGGGACAAGGTGCTGGCGCGGCTGGATGCGGCGGTGAACGGCTGGACCGTCAAGCCGGTGGGGTCGGAGGGCTATCGTACGGCCGAGGTGACGCTGGGCGGGGTGGCTACGGACCAGCTGGACCAGCAGACCATGGCGACGAAATCCGTGCCGGGCCTCTATTTCATCGGCGAGGTCGTCGACGTCACGGGCTGGCTGGGCGGCTATAATTTCCAGTGGGCGTGGAGCTCGGGCTGGGCGGCGGGGCAGGCCTGCTAGGGTCTGATTTGACCTGTCAGCCCGCGCACTCGTTCAGCACCCGGGCGATCGACGGATCCCACGGCACGACGATGGCCTCTCCCGAGGCCTGGACGCCGAACTTCGCCTGGGTCGTCTTCAGCACGGCGAGACGCGGGTCGGAGCCGGTGACGTCAATGGTGCGGATGGCGGCCCCCGCATTTGTGCCGGTGGCGGCGAAGATCTCGGTCTTCGCTTCGGTGTAGATGCGGACCTCTCCATCCTCGGCAGGGTTCTGGATGGTCCAGTTGATATAGGCCTCGCCCGAGCCGGTGTTGCAGCCGATCGCGAGCGTATCGGCGTAGTCTGGAGACGTGAACAACACGCCCACGGTGGCGCCCTCGCCGACATCTTCCCATCGGCCAGACAGGGGCGCGCCGGCAAGGAGGTCTGCGGCGACCGGCAGTTCGTTGCCGGGCGAGTCCGGATCGGGCGCCGTCGCTTGATCGGTACTGGCGGCGCCCGGAGCCGTGTCGCGGGCGTCTTCCGGAGCGGCCGGTTGTGTGCAGGCCCCGAGCGTCAGGACCGACACGAGCATCAGATTGCGGATTATCATGGGCTGCCCTTGGTCGACCGGCTTATCAGCGCGACATCACTCTGAGAACGACAATCTTCAGACGGAAGCTGACGGCTACCCTCCGCAGCGATCGGTGCGCCCCGATCTAGTGCGCTTCCGGCGGCCGGGCCGCCGGGTCGAGGTATTCGTTCTCGGAATGGTGGCCGGCCGAGAGGACGAAGCGGCGGTCGCAGTAGCCGCATTCGACGAAATTCTCCCCGCCCATGTCGAGATAGACCAGGGGATGGCCCAGCACGCCGCCGCCGTCGCAGGCCACGCGCCTGGTGGCGACCGTGATTTCCTCGGGCGGGAGGACGAGGTGATCGGGGTGGCGCGGCGGCATGGATCGTTCCGTGGTCTTGGCGTGGAGGGGCGCGACGCCTAGTTAGACGGCCTGCTCCCGCGCCGAAAGCCCCTTATGACCGAGACCGAAGCTCTGCCCGTCAACGCCATTGAGGTGCGCGGGCTGGAAAAGACCTATGCGGGCTCGAAGAAGTCGCCGCCGAAGACGGCCCTGCGAGGGGTCGATCTGGTCATCCCGCGAGGGTCGATGTTCGGCCTGCTGGGCCCGAACGGAGCGGGCAAGTCGACGCTGATCAACATCCTCGCGGGCGTGGTCAACAAGACCGGCGGGACCGCCGCCATCTGGGGCCGCGACATCGACGAACGGCCGCGTGACGCGCGGGCGGCCCTGGGGGTCGTGCCGCAGGAGATCGTCGCCGACGTCTTCTTCACCCCGCGCGAGGCGCTGGAGGTGCAGGCCGGCTTCTATGGGGTGCCGAAGTCGGAGCGGCGTTCGGACGAGCTGCTGGCAGCCCTGGGCCTGTCGGACAAGGCCAACGCCTATGTGCGGGCCCTGTCGGGCGGGATGAAGCGGCGGCTGATGGTGGCCAAGGCCCTGGTGCACAATCCGCCGATCCTGATCCTGGACGAGCCGACGGCGGGGGTGGATGTCGAGCTGCGTCGCCAGCTGTGGGAGTACGTCCGGCGCATCAACGCCGAGGGCGTCACCATCCTGCTGACCACCCACTACCTTGAGGAAGCGCAGGAGCTCTGCGACACCATCGCCATCATGAACCGGGGCGAGGTCGTGGCCTGCGAGCCGACGCCGCAGCTGTTGCGCCGTCTGGATACGAGGAACGTCGTGGTGACGCCGGAGCATCCGCTGGACGGCCTGCCGACCGTGGCCGGGTTCGATGTCGTGGCGCGAGCCAACGGCGCCTTCGCCATCACTTACAGGAAGGGCCAGTCGTCGGTCGAACAGGTGCTGGCCGCCGTGCGCGCCGCCGGGATCACGATCTCGGACATCACCACCGAGGACCCGGACCTGGAGGACGTCTTCCTGGCCCTGACCTATGGGGATGTGAACGCGGTCAGCCCGACGAAGGATTGAACCGGGGCATTCGCCCCCATCCAGGGTCTAGAGCTTTCGACATGTCCGCCGTGGGTGGAACCCGGAACTTCAACTTTTTCTGCCTTCGCGGGAACCCTCTTGCGGCTTCGCCGTTTCGCCACTGGCGTAGTTCTCTCACCGTATCCCGGTGATCCTCGCCTGGGCGGGGAAAACGTGCTTTTCGTAGGCTCAATGGCCACGGACCATCTTGCGTCTTCTGATGCACGCGACCCTGTACGGGTCGCCCACCGACCCCCGGATGTCTTGCGTCAGGCCCTGCGCGCCGCGACGCACGAAATCCATGAGCGACTCCATCAGCATCCGGGGCTGGCTGCGGTTCAGGATGGCGCCATCGACAGCCTGGCCTACCGTCGCCTCCTGGCGCGTCTGTATGGATTCCATATCGCCTTCGAACGCGCCGCCCGGCTTCAGCCGGAACGGAGCGTCTGGCTTGAGATGGACCTCGCGGCGCTGGGGATGACTCCAGAGCGCAAGGCCGCCCTGCCCCTCTGTCGCGGATTTCCGGCCGTCGTTTCGCCTGAAGCGCTCCTCGGTGCGCTCTACGTCGTCGAGGGCTCTGCCCTCGGGGGCGTCACCCTGGCGCGCGGCCTGAAGGGGCTCGTTGGCGTCGGCGTTCTGGACGGGCGTCGCTTCTTCACCGGCTATCAGTCCGAAACCGGCCGTGCCTGGCGCGCCTATCTCGCCCGGTTATCCGCCACAGACTGGACGGGGGAACAGCAGGCGACGATCATCTCCACCGCGACGACGACTTTTGCACTGTTCGAATGCTGGCTTGGCGGATGGAACGATACCGATGACTGACTCCGTCCTTGCCCGCGACCAGGTTGACCTCACCAATTGCGACCGCGAACCGATCCACATCCCGGGCGCGATCCTGCCGCACGGAGCCATGCTGGTGCTCGATGGCGCCAGTCTTCGTGTGCTCCAGGCGGCGGGAGACACCGAAGGCCTGCTCGGTCGCCCCGTCAGCGCCCTTCTGTCCCGACCGCTCGACCACCTGTTCTCCAGCGAACAGATCAATCGCATTCGGGCCCTCAGCCAGGAGCCGGACCTGGTCAAGCCGCGCCACCTGCTCGACCCGGTTCTGCGCATCGCGGGGGGTGCCCCGCTCGACGCCAGCGCGCACCGCGTCGACGGCGATCTGGTGCTGGAGTTCGAGGCCGCCGCGACCGACGATGCCTTCGTCGCCGATCCGCTGGCGGCCGTGCAGTTGATGGTCGAGGGGTTCAGCGCGGCGCCGTCGCTGTTCTCGCTCTGTCAGATGGCGACGGCGAGCGTGCGTCGCGTGGCGCAATACGACCGGGTGATGATCTATCGCTTCATGCCGGACGGGTCAGGCTGGGTGATCGCCGAAAGCCGCGCCCCCGAACTGGCGCCGTTCCTGGACCTCCACATATCCGGCCGCCGACATTCCCCAACAGGCCAGGGCGCTCTACCTCAGGAGCTGGCTGCGGCTGATCACCCAGCTCGATTACGATCCGGCGCCGCTGACGCCGGAGCTGAATCCGCGCACCGACAAGCCGCTGGACATGAGCCATGCGGTCCTGCGCGACGTTTCGCCGATCCACCGCGAATATCTGCGCAACATGGGCATCAATGCCTCGATGTCGATTTCCATCATCGTGGCGGGAAAGCTGTGGGGGTTGATCGCCTGCCATAACGACAGCCCGAGGATCCTGCCCCGACATTTGCGGGCTGTCTGCGAACTGTTCGGGTCCATGTTCTCGCTTCAACTCGAGGCCCGCGAGAAGAGCGAGCAGTTCGAGGCCCGTCTGGCCAGCCGCAAGATCCTCCAGGAGTTGATGCTGAACCTCGCAGGCGTGGAGGACTATGCCTATGGACTGACACAGCAGACCCCCAATCTGCTCGACTATATCCATGGCGGCGATATCGCTCTGGACGGGCAGCGGGGCGGCGGGGTCGCGGTCCGGGTGGAAAGCGTGACCACCTCTCTGGGAGCCACGCCCGACAAGGCGCAGATCAAGGCCCTGGCGGAATGGCTGACGTCCTATATGACCGATACCGAAGGCGTGTTTTCGACCGATCGGTTGAGCGAGATCTACCCGCCGGCCAAGGACTTCGCCAACGTCGCCTCGGGGTTGCTGGTCATCGCCGTGTCGCGCGATCCCTCCGACTTCATCCTGTGGTTTCGACCCGAGCTGGTCGAGACCGCCCTTTGGGCCGGTGATCCAACTAAACCCTCAAAAACCAGCAATGACGGCGATCGTATATCGCCGCGCAAATCGTTCGAGGTCTGGAAGCACACGGTGCGAAACCGGGCACTCCCATGGACCGCCGCCGAGGTCGATTCCGCGTTCGACCTGCGGGTCTCGCTGCTTCAGGTCGTGCTGCGTCGGATCGAGGCGGCTTCACGAGAACGGGCCAAGGCGCATGAGCGGGACAAGCTGCTCGTGGCCGAGCTGGATCACCGGGTGAAGAACACCCTGGCCAACATCCAGGCCCTGGTCACCCAATCCAGCCGAAACGCAGCCTCGCTGACCGGCTTTGTCGAAGGTCTGGACCGGCGGATCCATTCCATGGCCAAGGCGCACAGCCTGCTGACCCAAAGTCGCTGGGAAGGCGTCTCGGTCGAGGGCCTGCTGACCGAGGAACTGGGCTCCTATATCCAGGGGTCCGGGGTCGTTCATCTCGAGGGTGATGACGCGGTTCTGACCCCCAAGTCGGCGCTGTCTCTGTCGCTCGCCCTGCACGAACTGGCCACCAACGCGGCCAAGTTCGGATCCCTTTCTCGGGTCGAGGGGCAGATCTCCGTCGCCTGGCGCGTTTCCGATGACGGATCCCTGATCCTGACGTGGCGGGAGACCGGTGGGCCGACCGTGATGGCTCCGACCCGACGCGGCTTCGGCTCCAGCCTGATCGAGCGCGCCCTCGCCCTCGAGACCGGCGGCAGGGCTACGATTGATTACGCGCCGACGGGCGTCGTCTGCGAGATCATCCTGCCCAAATCGGCCCTGGTGGATATCGGCGACAGAGCCTTGATGCGGGTCGAACCGCCGGAGGCTCCCGTTCCCGCCTATGATATTCCCGACAAGCCGAGACTCTTGATCGTCGAGGACTCCTATCTGGTGATCCTGACGCTGGAGGCGATGTGCGAGGATCTGTCCTGGACGGTGGTCGGTCCGGCCACGCGCCTGGGCGAGGCGATCAGGCTCGCTCAGACCGAGACGTTCGATGCCGCTCTGCTGGACGTCAACCTCGACGGCGAGATGTCCTGGAAAATCGCCGGTATTCTCAAGGACCGCGGTATCCCGTTCGCCTTCAGCACGGGATACGACCAAACCAACATCCTGCCGGACCATCTCGCGGGCTCGCAGATTTTCGCCAAGCCCTATCGCATGGCGGATGTCGAGAGCCGGCTGCGCCGGATGATGTCCCTCAACGCGGCTGGCGAAACGACCTGGCTAACCTCGGGCTCAAGCGGCGAGCGATAGCCCGCCAGGACTGTCGTTAACCCTTTCTCGACAGCATTCGTTAACCCTGTCGGCATGAGCGCGATTCGACCCGACATCCCGCAGACCCTGCCCGCCTTGACCCCGGCGGGACCGTCGGCCCAGGCGAAAGCCGCGCAAGCCGCCTTCTTCCGGGCAGCGCTCAACGAGGTCCAGGCGGCCCAGACCCGTCCGCAGGCCGCGCAGACGCTCCAGACCGCCCAGACGAGCGAGCCCGACTCCCCCCGTCTGCCTCGTCTCGGCCAGTTGCTCGACATCCGGGTCTAGGTTCGCGACCCGCCATCAGGTGACCCCGGCGCCTCGTGGTGCTAGACGCGCGCGCATCCTCCCCCTCCCCCGGATTCGCCCATGCCCGCCGCTCCCGACTTTCCGCCCGCCCCCGACGCGGTGAAGCCCGTCCGCGCCCTGATCTCGCTCTCGGACAAGACGGGTCTGGAGGACGCCGCGCGGGCGATGCACGAGGCCGGGGTCGAACTGGTCTCGACCGGCGGCACCCGCGCCGCCATCGCCGGGTTCGGCCTGCCGGTGAAGGACGTCGCCGACCTGACCGGCTTCCCGGAGATGATGGACGGCCGGGTCAAGACCCTGCATCCCGTGGTCCACGGCGGCCTGCTGGGCGTGCGCGACGCCGCCGATCACAGGGCGGCGATGGACGAGCACGGAATCGGTCCGATCGATATCGTCTGGATCGACCTCTATCCGTTTGAATCAACCGTTGCCTCGGGCGCCGGTTTCGACGCCGTGATCGAGAACATCGACATCGGCGGCCCGGCCATGATCCGCTCGGGCTCCAAGAACCACGGCTATGTCGCCGTCGCGGTCGACAGCGAAAGCATCGGCCTGATCGTCGAGGCCCTGAAGACCTCCGGTTCGACGTCGCTGGCCCTGCGCAAACAGCTCGCCGCCCGCGCCTTCGCCCGCACCGCCGCCTATGACGCCGCCGTCTCGGGCTGGTTCGCGGGACAGCTGGAAGACGCCGCCCCGGCCCGCAAATCCCTCGCCGGTTCGCTGGCCCAGACCCTGCGCTACGGCGAGAACCCGCATCAGACGGGCGCCTTCTACCGCACTGGAGACACCCGCCCCGGCGTCGCCCACGCCACCCAGATCCAGGGCAAGGAACTGGGTTACAACAACATCGCCGACGCCGACGCCGCCTATGAGCTGGTCGCCGAGTTCGAAAGCCCCGCCTGCGTCATCGTCAAACACGCCAACCCCTGCGGCGTGGCGGTCGGCAAGGACCTTGGCGAGGCCTATGCCCGCGCTCTGGAATGTGACGCCGTCTCGGCCTTCGGCGGCGTCATCGCCGTCAACCGCCCGCTGAACGGCGCCGACGCCCGCGCCATCACCGAAATCTTCACCGAGGTCGTCATCGCCCCCGGCGCCGACGACGAGGCCAGGGCTGTCTTCGCGGCCAAGAAGAACCTGCGCCTGCTCATCACCGACGGCCTGCCCGACCCGCACGGGCCGGGCGAGGTGTTCCGCAGCGTCGCCGGCGGCTTCCTCGTCCAGTCGCGCGACCGTTCGCTGATCAAGCCCGCCGACCTCAGGATCGTCAGCCGCCGCCAGCCGACGCCTCAGGAGATCGAGGACATGCTGTTCGCCTTCACGATCGCCAAACACGTCAAGTCCAACGCCATCGTCTATGCAAAGGACGGCCAGACCGCCGGCATCGGCGCCGGCCAGATGAACCGCCGCGACAGCGCCCGCATCGCCGCCATCCGCGCCAGGGAAGCGGGCGAGGCCAAGGGTCTGGCGCATTCGCTGGCGCAGGGGTCCGCCTGTGCGTCGGAAGCCTTCTTCCCCTTCGCCGACGGTCTGCTGGAAGCCGTGGCGGCCGGCGCCACCTCGGTGATCCAGCCGGGCGGCTCCATGCGCGACGCCGAGGTCATCTCGGCGGCGGACGAACAGAACATCGCCATGGCCTTCACCGGCGTGCGGGTGTTCCGGCACTAGAGCCCAATCCCTCTCCCCTTGCGGGAGAGGGAGCCCGCACACGGCGGCGCAGCCGTCGTCCTCGTGCGGTCGGGTGAGGGGTCACGCTGACATCCGGCGTCTACGTTGCCAGCCCCTGATCCAGCCGCCGGCGTGACCCCTCACCCGACTTCGCTTCGCTCAGCCACCTTCTCCCGCAAGGGGAGAAGGGGTTAGGGTGCCCCATGGACACCCTCTCCGACCGCTGGGCGAAGCTTGAGCCCTGTGCCACCGTCGTCGGCCCCGACGATGACCGGCCGCGGCCGACGGCGATCCTGTTCCACGGCTGCGGCGGCCTGCGCGGCCACCTGCCGATGTATGCCCAGGCGGCGAAGGCGGCCGGCTGGCGGGCGGTGATCGTGGATTCCTACGCCCCGCGCGGCTGGTCGCGCGAGTTCGCCATGGCCACGGTCTGCACCGGCCTGATGCTGCGCGGCTGGGAGCGGGCCGGCGATGTGATGGCCTCGATCCAGGGCGTCTCGGCCCGGCCAGACGTGGACGGGACCCGCATCGCCCTGGCCGGCTGGAGCCACGGCGGCTGGGGCATCATGGAGGCCATGAGCTGTGATCCGGACCGTGCGAAGGCGCTTGGCGTCAGGGACGCGGAGACCGCCGACCTGTCGGGGGTCAAGGCGACCTATCTGGCCTATCCCTATGTGGGCGTCGCGGCCCTGAACCGGATGCGACCCTGGCGGCATTGTCCGAAGACCCTGGCCGTCATCTCGCAACGGGATCACCTGACCACGGTCCGCAACGCAGAGCGGGTCCATGACATGGTCAGGAATTGCGGCGTCGAGGTCGAGACCTGGATCGCGCCCGGCACCCACAGTTTCGACGAGCCGATGACGGCCCTGCCGATGAAATACGACGCCGAGCTGACCGGCGAGGCGATCCGCCGGTTCAGGGCCCTGCTGGAAGACGTCGCCGTCGCGCCGCGTCCGGTCCAAGCCGCCGCCTGACGGACACCCTGGCGGAGGGCCGGGTCAGCCAAGCGAGGCCTCGACCCGGACCGTCGCCCTGACCGAGTTGGCCATGTCGCAACTCTCGTGCGCCTCATGGTGCAGGTGGTCCAGTTCGGCCTGATCCGGCTGGCGACCGGCGAAGGCCGTGACGGGCCGCAGGGTCACCTCGCTCATATATCTTCGCCCGGCGCCGTCATGGCCCAGGACGCCCGAGGCCTGATCGATATACCGGTCCACGACCAGCCCGGCGCGAGCCGCGAAGTCGAGGAACCACAGCATGTGACAGCTGGACAGGGAGGCCACCAAAGCCTCCTCCGGGTTGACCGCCGCCGGGTCGGAGAAGGGGATGCGCACGCTCGACGGCGCCGAGGACCCGCGCACCACCGCCCCGCCGTCGAAGGTCCAGTCGTGAGCGCGGGAATAGCGCTTGTCGGCGAAGGGCTGGTCGCCCCGGCTCCAGGCGATGGTCGCGACGTGCTCGCTCATCCGGCTCTCCGCTACTTGAGGATCGTATAGGTCATCGGCGCCCGGGCCCCGAATCCCAGCGACCGGTAGAAGGCGATGGTCGCGTCATGCCCGGCAAAGGCGTGCAGGAAGGCGGCCTCGCCGGTCGCCAGTATCTCGCCGACCACCGCCCGCGACAGCCCACCTGCATAGCCGCGTCCGCGATGATCGGGATGGGTGCAGACGCCGCTGAGCTCGGTGAAGCCGTCGACCCGCAGCCGCCGCCCCGCCATGGCCACCAGCCGCCCGTCCTGCCTGACCCCGATGAAGGGCCCCAGCCGCCGCGTCCTTGATCGGAAGGGGCCGGGCCGGGTCAGGGTCGCGAGCGCCAGCATCTCGGGCGCATCCGTCTCGGTCAGGGTCTCGAACGCGAGGTCCGGTCCACCCGGCGTCAGGACCTCGCAGACCATCTGGAGCAGCGGGATGCGGTTGATCACCTCGACGCCGGGCAGGTCGACTTCGGCCAGCGGCCCGCCGGTCTTCTCGACCAGTCCCGCGCCGGGGTGGGCCCGGGCCAGGGCGGCCATCGCCTTCAGCGTTTCGGGTTCCGCATCGGCGCCGGAGACGAAGATCCCGACCTCCGGATCGATCCTCACGGCGCGCGCACCGGAGTCGGCGGTGACGAAGCCCGACAACCGGCTGGTCAGGGCGTTCCACACGGCGCGGTCCAGAGGATGGGTCATGGCCACGCCTTAGCCCGCAGGAGATTTCGCGTCAGCCCCGGTGACGAGGCCAGGTCCGAAAACCGCTCACCCTCGTTAT
Organism: Brevundimonas sp. TWP2-3-4b1; assembly: GCF_049897665.1. NCBI lineage: Bacteria > Pseudomonadati > Pseudomonadota > Alphaproteobacteria > Caulobacterales > Caulobacteraceae > Brevundimonas > Brevundimonas sp. TWP2-3-4b1. The sequence continues at coordinate 74,425 of NZ_JAFCWQ010000009.1, forward strand.
CCCCGCGCAGGCGGGGACGCGATCAGGCCTGCCAAAAACCAACGATCTTCTTGACCTCGGCGATGACCGGGTCGGCGATCTCGGCGGCGCGTTCGGCGCCGTCCTTCAGGACGCGGTCGATCTCGGCCGGGTCATCCATCAGGCGGCGCATCTCGGCCGTGACAGGCGCCAGCGACGACACGGCCAGGTCGGCCAGCGCCGGCTTGAAGGCGCCGAAGCCCTGGCCTGCGAACTCGGCCGTGATCTCTTCGCGCGTGCGGTCGGACAGGGCGGCGTAGATGGCGATCAGGTTCTTGATCTCCGGCCGTTCGTCCAGGCTCTCGCCGGGCTCGGGCATGACGCCCATGTCGGTCTTGGACTTGCGGATCTTGGACGCGATGGTGTCGGCGTCGTCGGTCAGGTTGATGCGGCTCTGGTCCGAGGGGTCGGACTTGGACATCTTGGCCGCCCCGTCACGCAGGGACATGACCCGCGTCGCCGGCCCCTGGATCAGGGGTTCGGGCAGGGGGAAGAAGCCGGGCGCGTTGAAGTCCGTGTTGAACTTGCCGGCGATGTCGCGGGTCAGTTCCAGATGCTGTTTCTGGTCCTCGCCCACCGGCACCTCGGTCGCCTTGTAGAGCAGGATGTCGGCGGCCTGGAGCACGGGGTAGGTATAGAGGCCGACCGAGGCCCGCTCCTTGTGCTTGCCCGACTTCTCCTTGAACTGGGTCATCCGGTCGAGCCAGCCGAGGCGGGCGACGCAGTTCAGGATCCAGGCCAGTTCGGCATGGGCGCGCACGGCCGACTGCGGGAAGATGGTCGATTTCTCGGGATCCAGGCCCGAGGCGATATAGGCAGCCGCGATCTCGCGCGTCTGGGCGGCCAGCAGGGCCGGGTCCTGCCAGACGGTGATGGCGTGCAGGTCGGCCACGAACAGGAAGCAGGGCGCACCCGTTTCCTGCAGCGCCGTGAACCGCTTCAAAGCCCCCAGATAGTTGCCCAGATGCAGGGCGCCGGAGGCCTGGATGCCGCTCAGGATGCGGCGCGGGCCGGTGTAGGCGGGGGCGGTCGCAGAAGCGTCAGTCATTACTCGAGTCCGGTGGGGGTGGACGCCCCCGGTTCACGTCGCAGCGTCGCCTTCAGTTCGGAGAGGCTGACGGCGCGGAAAAGCACGATGCATAACCCATACACAAGAGCGCCCACGCCGACGACCGCGATCACGGCGATCTCCTTGGCGAACAGACTCTGGCTCAGCTCGCGGTAGAAGAGGCTGGCGGGGATCAGGACGACGGCCATGACGGCCGAGGCGGCCAGCACGCGCGAGAACCTGCCGACGAACCGGACGGAGGCGGCCCAGACCCCTTCGCGGATCAGGGTCCCGCCCAGAAGCGCGACATTGATCCAGGCCGAGACGGACGTGGCGATGGCCAGGCCCAGCACCCCGTCGACGCCGATCCGGCTGAACCAGAAGAACAGACCTGAACCCAGGGCCACGGTCACCACGACCGAAATCACCGCGAAGATCATCGGACGGCGCGTGTCCTCCCGCGCGAAGAAGGGCGGGGTCAGGACCTTGGCCAGGACGAAGGCGGGCACGCCCCAGGCGAACTGGCGCAGCACATCGGCGGTGCGGGCCGCGTCCAGGCTGGTGAAGGCCCCGCGCGTCACCGTGGCGTCGATGATGAAGAAGGGGATGACAAACAGGGCTACGGCGGCCGGCAGCGTGAAGGCCATGGACAGGGTAATGCCGTCGTCCAGCGTCCGTCGCCCGCCCTCGTGGTCGCCCGAGACGAAGGCCTTGGTCAGGCGCGGCACCAGGGCCAGGCCGATGGCCACGCCGACGAGGCCGAGCGGCAGCTGGTAAAGCCGGTCGGCGTTGTAGAGCACCGAGCGGGCCCCCTCGTTCGACCCGGTCAGCAGCTGGCTGACCACCGAGTTCAGCTGCAGGGCCCCGCCCGCCAGCACGCCCGGAATGGCCAGCCTCAGCGTACGCGACACGCCGGCCGTCAGCCGGGGCCAGGACAGGTTCAACCGGATGCCCAGCCGACGCACGCCCCACCACAGGAGCCCCGCCTGTATGACGCCGGACACGGTGACGGCGGCGGAGACGGCCAGCAGGGTCGTCGGCGGGCTCATCGGAAGGAAGCTGGGGGCCAGCAGGGGCACCAGGGTGCACAGGTTCAGGAACACCGGCACGCCTGCCGACAGGGCGAATCGGCCCGAGGTGTTCAGCACGCCGGACAGCAGCGAGGCGATGGTCATGCAGGCCAGATAGGGCATGGTCAGCTGCGCGGCGGTGGTCGCTGCGAACATCACGCCGCTGTCGTCCCGATAGGCCGAAAGCAGCACGGGCATGATCCAGGGCATGGCGACCTGCAGGACGATACAGAACCCGGCCACGACCGCGAACATGAAGCTGAGGGCCTCGGACGCCGTCACGGCCGCCGCTTCCTCGCCGTCACGCGCGCGCACGCCGCCATAGATGGGCACGAAGGCCTGGGCGAAGGCCCCTTCCGCAAACAGGCGGCGGAACATGTTGGGCAGCATCAGGGCCGTCGTGAAGGCGTCCATCATCGGCCCCTGGCCGAAGCGGGCCGACAGGACCAGGTCGCGGGCGAAGCCCAGGATACGGCTGCCCAGCGTCAGGGTCGCCTGAACGAGCGTGTTGCGGGCCAGGCTCATGGGTATCCACTTCCGCTCATCCCGGCGAAAGCCGGGATCCAGTGCTTTCGCTGGGCATTGGTGCGCGGGATCAACGTCAATGCGAACAAGGCGGCGCCGATCGTCCAAAGAACTGGGTCCCGGCTTTCGCCGGGATGAGCGGGATTTGAAGGGCCTTAGCGCGGTTCCGGCCCGGGCGAAACGGCCTTGCGGGGCCTCAGGTCGGAGACGTCGCGCGCACTCGCCCGCGCCGCGGTGATGCGGCGGCCCTGCGGCTGCTCGGGCGTCCGGTCCAGCACGGCTTCCAGCGCCGCATGGACCTCGTCCAGCACGGCGTCCGACGTGATCTTCCGGCCCTCGGCATCGGTCACATAGAAGCTGTCCACCGCCCGCTCTCCGAACCCCGCGACATGGGCCGAGCGGATCGACAGGGCGTGATCCGACAGGGTGCGGGACAGCTCGGCCAGCAGGCCCGGGCGGTCGGCGCCCGAGACCTCGATCACCGTGGCGTCTGCCGAGGCGGCGTTGTCGATCATCACCACCGGCCGCACGTCGAACACCGCGCGGCGCGGCGAGGGTTTGGGCATGGCGGGGGGAGAGACCGGGGTCTCGCCGCGCGCCGCCGCCTCCAGCGCGGCGATCAGGGAGGTGAGGCGACGCGGCTCGTCGTGACCATAGGGACGGTCGGCCCCGTCCTGGACCTGGAACACGTCCAGGGCCGTGCCGTCGGCGGCGGTCGCCACCCGGGCCCCGGCGACGTCGGCCCCCGCCGCCGCAAGCACTGCAGTCAGATCGGCGAACAGGCCCGGCCGGTCGCGGGCAGCCAGGGCGATTTCGGTCGTGGCCTCCATCGTGCCCGGCCCCCGGCGCGCCTCGGCCGCCGCCCCGGTGGCGCAGGCGCGGGCGACGAGGTCAGCATGGTCGGCCAGGGGATCGGCCCCGACGGCGGTCTCGCCCCGGAACAGGGCCTCGACCCGGCCGTAGAGGCTGCGCATCAACTGGCCTTTCCAGCTGTTCCATACCCCCGGCCCGACGGCGCGGATATCGGCCACCGTCAGGACGAGCAGCATCCGCAACCGCTCGGGATCGCCGACGATCTCGGCAAACGCCTGCACGGTCGCGGGATCGGAAATGTCCCGCTTCTGCGCGTAGTCGGACAAGGCCAGGTGATGCCGCACCAGCCAGACCACGATCTCGATCCGCCGCGTCTCGATCCCCAGCCGTTCGCAGGCGCGCCTTGCGGCGATCGCCCCGTCCTCCAGCTGCCCCCGTTCGCCGCCCTTGCCGACATCATGCAGCAGCATGGCCAGCATCAGGGCCTCCGGATCGGCGATCAGATGGATCACCTCGGTGGCCAGCGGATGATCGTCCTTCAGCTTGCTGCGCTGGATGTCGTTGATGATGCCGATGGCCTGCAGCGTGTGCTCGTCGACCGTATAGGCGTGGTACATGTTGAACTGGGTCTGGCCGACGATCCGGCCCCATTCGGGCAGGAACCGGCCCAGCAGCCCGGCCTCGTTCATGATGGTCAGGACGCGATAGGGCCTCTGCCCGTGCGCCAGCACATGCAGCAACGCTGCGGTCGCGCGCGGATCGCGTCTCAGCTTCGGCGTCACCAGGGCCAGCGACCGGGTCACGGCGGAGAAGGCATGGGGATGGACGTCCAGGTCATGCTGGTCGGCGCAGACGAACAGGGTCAGCAGCTTGACCGGATCCTCGGCGAAGACCTCCGGCCCCGTGACCGACAGCCGCCCGCCGTCCTCGATGAAGCCGGGCACGCCCAGGTCCCGCTTGCGCCCCGGGATCAGCCGCGACAGGCTCATCGTCTTCTTCTGGTGGCGGGCCTCCAGCGTCGCGCTCATGGCCCGTGTCAGGCCGCCGACGTCGCGAGCGACCAGGAAGTATCGGCGCATGAACCGCTCGACCGCCGGCTCGTCGCCCCGGCCGCGCCACCCCATCCGCCGCGCCACCTCGGGCTGGAGGTCGAAGGTCAGCTTTTCCTCGGCGCGACCCGCCGCCAGATGCAGATGCGCCCGCACCCGCCAAAGGAAGTCGAAGGCCTCTTCAAAGGCCCGGCGCTCGCGCGGCGTCAGAAGTTCATCCAGCACCCGGGCGCCCAGCGGGCTTTCCGGCGCCAGCGACCGCGCGATCCAGAACAGGGTGTTGAGGTCGCGCAGCCCCCCCTTGCCATCCTTGATGTTCGGCTCGACGCGATAACGGACGGCGCCGGCCCGGGCGTGGCGGCCGTCGCGCTCCTCCATCTTGGCGGCGATGAAGGGGCGCGGATCGGCGTTGGTCACCATGCCCCGGAAGCGCCAGAGGAAATTCTCGGTGACCTGTTCGTCGCCCGCCAGAGGCCGGGCCTCCAGAAGCGCCGTACGGATGGTCATGTCGGAGCGGGCCAGCGACAGGGCCTCATCCACCGACCGGGCCGACGACCCGACCTTCAGCCCGAGGTCCCACAGGACGTAGAGCATGAACTCGGCCACTGTCTCGGTCCGCGCGGTGGTCTTCCACGGCCGCAGGAAGACGAGGTCCAGATCCGAAAACGGCGCCAGCACGCCCCGGCCGTAGCCGCCGACCGCGATCAGGCTCAGCTTCTCCGCCTCGGTCGGGTTGTGGGACGGATAGAGGGTCTCGGTCGTAAACCGCCACAGCGCGAGCAACAGCTCGTCGGCCGCCGCGGAATAGAGGCGCGCCACGTCCACGCCCGGCAGACCGGCCGCGAGTTTCGCCGCGATCTTCTCGCGCGCCGCGTCGTAGTGAGCTTTCAGGATGGCGGCGACGGCGGGCCGCACGCCCGGACCGGACACGATGGCGTCGAGACGGGCGTCGAGGGTCGACATCAAATCCTCGCCAGCCCCTTCAGCCGGTACAGCGCCTCCAGCGCCTCGCGCGGGCTGAGCGCATCGGGATCCAGCGCCGCCACGGCCTCATCGATCGCCGATTTCAACGCCGGCGCAGGCGGCTCCATCACCGCGAACAGCGGCAGGTCGTCGAGCCGCCCATGCGCGGCCTTTTCGGTCTCCAGCCGGTCCAGCACGGCCCGCGCACGGGCGACCACGGCCGGAGGCACACCTGCCAGCTTGGCCACCTGGACGCCGTAGGACCGGTCCGCCGCCCCCGGCGCCGCCTCGTGCAGAAAGACCAGTTCGCCGTTCCACTCCTTTGCCTTCATGGACAGGTTGCAGACGTGGTCCAGCCGCTCCTCCAGCCGCGCCAGTTCGTGATAGTGGGTGGCGAACAGGGTCCGGGCCCTGTTCACGTCGTGCAGGGCCTCGGCGCAGGCCCAGGCGATGGCGAGGCCGTCATAGGTGGCCGTGCCCCGCCCGATCTCGTCCAGAACGATGAAACTCTGTGGTGTGGCCTGGGTCAGGATGGCGGCCGTCTCGACCATCTCCATCATGAAGGTGGAGCGTCCCCGCGCCAGGTCGTCCCCCGCCCCGACCCGGCTGAACAGCCGGTCGACGACGCCCAGACGCATCGACTTCGCCGGCACGAAACACGACCCTTGCGCCAGCACCACCAGCAGGGCGTTCTGGCGCAGGAAGGTCGACTTTCCGGCCATGTTCGGCCCGGTGACGATCGACAGCCGCGCGCATCCCGCCCCATCGCCGTCCAGCCTGCAGTCGTTCGGCGTGAACGGATCGCCCGCCCGCTTCACCGCCGCCTCGACCACCGGATGCCGGCCGCCTTCGACGGCGAAGACCCTGGAATCGTCCACCATGGGTCGGACCGCCCCGACCTCCTCGGCCCATTCGGCGAGGGCGGCAGTGGCGTCGAGTTCGGCCAGGGCATCGGCCACCGCCTGCAAAGGCATGGCCAGGGACTGCACGGTGCGGCGCCAGACCTCGAAGGTCTCGCCCTCCATGGCCAGCGCCCGGTGCCCGGCCTGGCTGATCTTCGCATCCAGTTCCGACAGCTCGACCGTCGTGAACCGCACCTGGGCCGCCAGGGTCTGGCGGTGGATGAAGGGGCTTTCCGGTCCAGCCCGGAACAGGGGCTCGGCATGTTTGGCCGTCGTCTCGAGGAAATAGCCGAGCACCGCATTGTGCTTGATCTTGAACGGCACGCCGCTGTCGGCCACGGCGCGGGCCTCCAGATCGGCGACCACCCGGCGGCTGTCGTCGCGCAGGGTGCGGGCGGCGTCCAGCTCCGGCCGGAAGCCCGGCCTCACGAAGCCGCCGTCGCGCGCCAGATGCGGCGGCTCCTCGGCCAGACCCTCCGCGAGGTCGAGCATCAGCCGCGCCAGATCGGGCGACAGGGTCAGCCGGTCCAGACAGCCGACGATCCGCGCCGGCGGCCCGGTCAGGGGATCGGGCGAGACGGTGAACAGCCCGGCCAAGGCTTCGGCGATGGTCAGGCCCGCCCGGATCGCCGCCAGGTCGCGCGGTCCGCCCCGCCCCAAGGCCAGCCGCGACACCGCCCGCGCCACATCGGCCGAGGCCTTCAGCCCGTCGCGCAGGTCCCGCCGCAGCGACCGCCGCTCCAGCAGCCATTCGACCGCATCGAGTCCGTGATTGATCTCAACCGGATTGCGCAGCGGCCGGGCGATCCGCTCGGCCAGGGCCCGCGCCCCACCCGAGGTCACCGTCCGGTCGATACAGGCCAGCAGCGATCCCTCGCGCTCGCCCCGCTGCGTCCGGTCGATCTCGAGGCTCAGCCGCGTCGCCGGATCGATGGCGAGGAAGCCCGCATCGCCCGACCGGCGCGGCGGCGCCAGGGCCGGGACCTTGCCCGCCTGGGTGGTCTCCAGATAGGCGGCGATCAGCCCGAGCGCGGAGACCTCCGCCTCCTCGAACGCCCCGAACCCGTCCAGCGAGGCCACGCCATACAGGCGCGCCACCCGACCGCCCGCCGCCGCCGGTTCGGCCACGGCGGACGCGAGCGCCTGGACCACGCCGCCGGAGCCGTCGAGCGCGCCTTTCAGCTCGGGATCGGAATAGAGTTTGTCGGTGACCAGCACCTCGCTCGGCCGAAACGCCGCCAGCGTCGCGCCCAGATCGCCGATATCGCAGGCGACGCAGTCCACGGCGCCCGCCGACAGCTCGACCACCGCCACGGCCGCGCGGCCCTTACGGATCGCCACGGCCGCCAGCCGGTTGGCGCCGCGCGCATCGAGCAGCGAATCCTCGGTCAGGGTCCCCGGCGTCACCACCCGCACGATGTCGCGCCGGACGATGGACTTGGAGCCGCGCTTCCTCGCCTCGGCGGGGTCCTCCATCTGTTCGCAGATGGCGACGCGGAAGCCTTGGCGGATCAGCCGGGCGATATAGCCCTCGGCCGCATGGTGGGGCATGCCGCACATGGCGATGTCCTCGCCCAGATGCTTGCCCCGTTTCGTCAGCGTCAGGCCGATGGCGGCGGCCACCAACTCCGCGTCCCTGAAGAACAGCTCGTAGAAATCGCCCATACGGAAGAACAGCACTGCATCCGGCTGCGACGCCTTGGCCGCCAGATACTGGGCCATGAAGGGCGTGACGACGCCCTGATCGGGAGCGGTCGCGTCGGTCTTCGGCGGATGGGAGAGGGGGGCGTTCATGACGGTCCGTCAGGGTGACGGATCGTCCGCGTCGGCTCAAGCTATTCCTCCCCCATCGGGGGAGGGGGACCGCAGCGCGCTTGCGCTGGGGTGGAGGGGGCCATCCGCGAACACGGAAACGGGTGCGAGCCCCCTCCGTCACGTCGCGAAGGCGCGCCGCGCCACCTCCCCCAGCGGGGGAGGATTGGAGGATCAGGCCGCGACCTGTCGGCGGTATCCGGCGCTGAGGACGGCGGGTTCCTGGAAGGCCAGGGCGTCCCAGTCCAGGTCGGGACGCGGCGCGTGGGCGGCGGCCAGGACGGCGCGCAGTTCGGCGGCCGAAGCGACGCTGGCGACCACCGCCGCGGCCGGCGGCAGGCCGAGGCAGAAGGCGAGCGCCGCCTGCATCGGATCGATCCGCGCCTCGGCCAGCCGCCGCCGGGTGCGCGACAGGGCGATCCCGTGACCGGCCAGATGCGGCGGCAGGTTTTCCTGATTGGTGAACAACAGGCCGCGTGCGAACACCGACGAGACATGGACGTCGACGCCCATCCCGGCGAGGTCGCTCAGCACGCCCTCGGTCACCGGCCGCTGGTCGAGAATATTGCAGGGCATCTGCACGACGTCGGGCTGGAAGCGGCGTGCCAGAAGCGTCGGCCCGTCCTCCATCGTCGCCATGAAGCCGATGCGCTTGTACAGGCCGCGGTCCTTCAGCGCCTGCATCCGGTCCCACAGGGCGCGACCCTCGGCCCCGGCCAGATCGCCCGCCCCGGACGCCAGCAGGACGTCGCCGCGCGGCAGGCCCATCCGCTCCAGCGAACGACGGGCGCGGGCCTCGACCCGGTCCAGCCCTTCGGACAGGGCCACGGTGCGCACGGAAACGGAGAAGGGCGAGGGGAAGGGCCAGGCCTGTCCCAGCAGCCGCTCGCCGTCGCCCTGGGGGCGGGTGGCGATCAGGGCGACGCCGGCGTCTGCGGCCGTCTGCAACAGGGTCCGCATCGCCTCTTCGCGTGCGCCGACGGGAATCGGGAGCGCGCGCTCAGGCTCGGTCACGACCGCGAGGGCCAGCTTCGCGGCCGGGGAAGGGGAAACGCCTGATTTCACCCGGCCATTCTGCACCGGCAATGCTTAAGCGATGCTGAGGGAGACCCTACCGGTTCCTTACCGGCGGAACGCGACTCGGTCAGTCGGCGCCGGGCTGCTGGTCCGGATGGGCGGCGGCGAAGGCGGGGTGGGCCAGCGCCCGCGCCTCGATCGCCGTCAGCGCGGCGAACGGCGCCAGGTCCACGTTGAACCGCCGCGCCGAATAGAGTTGCGGGATCAGATAGCAGTCCGCGAGGGTCGGGGCGTCGCCGTGCAGCCAGCCCTTGCCCTGGTTCGCCGTCAGGGCGGTCAGGGCCTCGAACCCCGGGACCATCCAGCGTCCGGCCCAGGCGTCGATCTGCGTTTGATCGGCCCCGAAGGTCGTCCGAAGCTCGGTCAGGACGCGCAGATTGTTGAGCGGATGGATGTCCGAGGCGATCAGCCCGATCAGCCCCCGCACCTGGGCCCGGCCGATGGCGCTCCCGGGCATCAGCGGCGGCTTGGCATAGGTCTCGTCCAGCCATTCCAGGATGGCCGCGCTCTGGGTCAGGACCACGCCGTCCACTTCCAGCGCGGGCACCAGCCCTTGCGGGTTCAGCTTGAGGAAGGCCTCCGATCGCTGCGCCCCGGTGCGCAGGTCGATGTCCTGCTGTTCGTAGTCGACGCCCTTCAGGTTCAGGGCGATGCGCGTCCGGTAGGCCGCGCTGGAACGGAAATAGCCGTGCAGGATCATCGAACCGTGAACCTCAGGGTTTCGAGACCGGCGACGGTCGCCTCGACCGCATCGCCCGCGACCAGGGGCCCGACGCCCTCGGGCGTGCCCGTGAAGATCAGGTCGCCGGGCTGGAGCGCCCACAGTTCGCCCGCCTTCCCGACGATCTCGGCGGGGTTCCAGATCATCTCGGCCAGGGTCGACGACTGTTTCGTCTCGCCGTTGACGGTGAGGATGATGGCCCCCTCCGGCTCCGGCAGGGCGCCGAGCGTCAGGGCGCCGCAGGGCGCCGACTGGTCGAATCCCTTGGCCGCATCCCACGGACGGCCCTTCTCCTTTGCCTGGGCCTGCAGGTCCCGCCGCGTCAGATCGACGCCGACGGCCCATCCGACGATGGCTCCACCCTCGCCGATCGCAGCCACCAGCTCGACCTCGTAGTGCAGGTTCGCCGTCGCCGATGGATAGGCCGGGTCGCCGCCGTCGGTAACGATGGCGTCGGCGGGTTTGGAAAAGAAGAAGGGCGCCTGGCGCGTCGGATCATTGCCCATCTCGCGCGCATGGGCGGCATAGTTCTGGCCCACGCACAGGATGCGCCGCACCGGAAAACGGCGCGCATCGCCGACGACGGGCAGGGAAACGGCCGGAGCGGGGGGGAACAGGAAAGAGATCATGGTTGCCGTTGTAGAGCGCTCGCGGGTTTTGAGAAGTGGCTGGTGGCGCGTGACCGGCGGCTGAAACCCTGCCTCCACCCGTCAGCAATCACCCACCACCAGCCATCCTTCTTGCTGCACCGCAAAGGAACCGCCGCCGCAATCTGGCGTTCCCCGGACTAGGCCTGTATCTAAGGCCAAGCTGATTAAACGGAGCGCGGCACCATGGCGACCACCAAGGCTAGAGAAGACATCAAGAACGACCTGAACACCCTCAAGGAGGATCTGAAGGTCGGCGCCCGCGAGGAGACCGCGCGGCTGAAGGCCAGGGCGGCCGAGACCGAGGCGCGCCTGCGCGAAAAGGCCGCCGAGGCCGACGCCCGCATCCGTGAGCGCGCCGACGAAATGCGCGACCAGGCCCGCGGCTATTACGACCAGGCCCGCGTGCGCGGCCGCGAGTATTACGACGACGCCTCGGAGCGTTTCGATGAAGCCCAGCGCTACATCACCGAGCGGGTCCAGGAGCGTCCGGTCCAGTCGACCGCCATCGCCCTTGGCGTGGGCGTGGTGCTCGGTCTGCTGCTGGCGGGTCGTCGCCGCTGATGATCGGCAAGGGGCTTGTTAAAAAGCTGACGGCGGCCTTCGTGGTCGCCGCCAGCGCCTTCGTGGCGATCGTCGCCCTGGGTGCGACCCTGTATTATGCGCTCGCCCTGGTCCTGCCCGCCCTGGGCGCCGCCGCCATCACGGCCGGGGTCTTCGCCCTGATCGCGATCATCGTGGCCATCGTCTTCCTCAACGCCGCCGGCGTGATGGAGGACGAGGACGAGGAAGAAGAGCCCGAAGGTCTCGGCGGCCGGGCCTATGCCCTGTTCCGCACGCGTCCGATCCTCGGCACGGTCGCCGCGCTTGCCGGAGGCTGGATCTTCCTGCGCAACCCGGCGCTGGCGACTATGGTCGCGGCGGCCTTCACCGAGAAATCGCACACGCGGTACCGGCGATAGGCGGAACGGCAAAGCCATTGGCACGTTGATCAGACAGGCGGCGTCGAGGTTGGGCGGCGCCTGTCATCAACCCCTTTCAAGGAGGGCCGTCCATGATTCGCTGGGCCATCATTTTCCTCGTTGTCGCCCTCGTCGCTGCCGTTCTCGGCTTCGGCGGGATCGCCAATTTCTCGTTCGAAATCGCCAAGTTCGTCGCCGTCATCGCCATCATCTTGTTCGTCATCTCGCTGGTCGCGGGCGGACTTCGGGGACGCGGGACGCGCATATAGCCGGCTGAGGCCAGCACGACAGAGCAAGAGCCGCGGCCTTCGGGTCGCGGCTTTTTCTATGACCGGGGTACATCGAGGTCACTGCCCGTCCTCGCTGCCTGATTGTCAGGCTCTCCGACGCGACGATGTGCGCGGACCGTCAGCTTCTTCGCTCCTGTCAGACCCGGGTGCGTATTCGAGAATGTCGCCAGGCGCACAGTCCAGATAGCGGCAGATCGCGTCCAGGGTCGCAAACCGCACCCCGCGCACCTTGCCGGACTTGAGCAGAGACAGATTGGTTTCGGAAATGCCGATGGCTCTCGCAAGCACATTGGAGCGCACCTTGCGCCGGGCCATGATCACATCGAGACGAACGACGATGGGCATCAGACGAACCGCGAGGCGTCGTCGTGGACCTCTGCGGCCCAGGCCATCACCCGGGCGACGACGAACAGGATCAGGCCGAGACCAAGGGCCTTCACACTGTCCATACGCAACCAGCCCTCGTCGTCGAAACCGGCCAAGGTCACAACGATATGGCCAAGCGTCGGGGCGACCGCATAGGCGATCAGCCACAGCGCGATCGTCGTCATGCATCGGGCATTCTCGGGCAACAGAACCCTGCCCGCGCTATAGAGACCGAACAGCCGCCGCAGCTGCCACAGCACCGCCAGGGCCGGGATCATCATCAGGCTGGCAGAGGTCGCGAGCGCCAGCTTCTGGATCACCGGCAAACTGCCCACGGTGGTCCAGCCGGGGTGCAAGGCGGGGGCTTGGGCGTCGATGAAGATCTGCATGCCGCCGGGCCGGACCTGAAGCCGGGTTCCAGCATAGACGAGGACGGCGACGACCGCGACGGCGAGCAGAATCGCCCCCAGCCCTAGCAGGCCGGCGAACAGCCACTCCAACGGCCGGCTCAACCGCCGGATTCGACCGAAGGCCGGCGGTTCGGTCGGAGCGGGCGGCGGGAACTCAAGGATCAGGGCCATGAAATGCGTCACAGATTGTCTGATTGACAGTTATATTTTTATGTATTTCGATATTCCATCCATTGCAATCGAGGACACGTCATGTCGCGCCAATTCCCGTCCCTGCTCGCCGGACTGGCGTTCGCCCTCGCCGTTTCGGCCTGCGCGACTCCGACCACCCGTCATCCTGTGACCGCCGCAGACCTCGGTATTCCGGCGGCGACCTCGGACATGGAGGCCAGTCTGGCGCGGCCGGGGGTGGTGACCTTCCAGCGCGTCGCCTTCGCCCGATGGACCGGCGGACGCGGCGCCTTCATCGACCTCGACGATCCCCGAACCGCCGGCGTGCCCAAGGGCGACGAGGAGGCGACGATCTATGCCTATGTCATCGACCATCCCCGGTTCGGACGGGTCCTGATCGACGCGGGGGTCTCGGCCACGCTCGAAGACCGACTCAACTGGGTCATGCGGCGCGGCGTGCGGGATCTGAACGTCCGGATCGACCGGACTATGGGCCAGTGGCTGGCGAACGAGACCGCACCGGGCGCGGTCTTCCTGACCCATCTGCATTTCGACCATATCAGCGGCCTGATCGATCTGCCCCTCGCGACGCCCGTCTATCTCGGGCCGGGTGAGGCGCAGGAACGCAGCCGGATCAACCTCCTGCTCGGCAGTCCGGCCGACGCCATCCTCGAGGGTTATGGCCCACTGCATGAATGGGCCTTCCAGCCCGACCCGGATGACGCCTTCGACGGCATAGTCGATGTCTTCGGCGACGGCTCGGTCTGGGTTATCAGCGTTCCAGGGCACTCGACGGGGTCGACCGCCTACCTGGTCAATGCCGTCGACGGGCCGAAACTGGTCGTCGGCGACGCGGTCAGCACCCGCCTCGGCTGGGAAGCCGGAATGCCCCAGCCCGTTCCCCTCGCCGCGCGCGCTGCCGCCGAGCGGTCTGCAGATCGCCTGCGACGCTTCTCAGTCACCCACCCGGCGGTGGAGGTCTTCCTTGGGCACCAGTCGCGAACGGGGCAGGTAGAGGGGCGGTGAGGCTGATCCGCCTGGCGGAACTCACACCGCCGCCGCCTCCTTCACCCCCGGTACGGCCGGATCGGGCGCGGTCTCGGCATGACGCGTGTCCTGGCGGCGCGGCAGCTTCCAGGACTTGCTGCATTCGAACCGGTCGCCGGTCCAGGCGATGGCGTTGACGGTGATCTGATGTTTGTCCCACAGGATCTCATTGAAGCCGGGCGGGGTTCCGCGCTCCCGGTGCGACAGGGTCCCGCAGCCGATGGCGTAGGAACAGCGGTCCGACAGGTCGATGGGCAGGGCGAAAGGCACATGCACATGGCCCGTGGTGATCAAATCGACCCCCGCCTCGGCGAAGATCGTCGCCGCCGCCTCGCCGCGCTTGACCTCGCCGGTCATCGGCGCGCCGATCATCTCGATCAGCGGATGGTGACAGGCCAGGATTCTCAGCGCCCCGACCGGCGCCGCGCGCAGGGCCTCGGCCGCGCGTCGGGTCTGGTCCAGGTCGATGACGCCCTTGGACCAGTTGGCCCGCGCCTGCCAGCCGCGGGCCGTCGTCACGCCCCGCACCATGACGGCGTCGGAAACGAACTCTCCGTCATGGGCCGGATGGCCGGTCGCCGTCTCGAACGCCTTCCACGGCCAGAACAGCCGCGCCGCCACGTCCCAGTAGGGCACGTCGTGATTGCCCACGATGACGAAGCGCGGCGTCGGCATGGCCTTGATCCAGGCGCCGGCGGCCGCGAACTCGTCCGGATAGCCCTTCTGGGTGATGTCACCGGTGATCAGGATCAGATCGCTGGGCTCGGCATGGGCATAGTCGAGCGCGGCGGCGCAGGCGTGTTTGTGCTCGACCCCGAAATGGACGTCCGAAAATTGGAGAACCCGCCCCATGCTCACACGACGTCCCCGGCCGTCCCGGACCCGGAGGACTCGGGCTGAAGCGGCTCGGGGACCAGGGCCTGGAAGGCCTTGGGGATGAAGGTCACCGTCGTATCGTGCGGCAGGAGCGTCGGCTCGCCGTCCAGCACCGCCGGGATCCGCGACCTGGCCCGGATGCGGATGCGCCTGGCGGGCTGGGTCATGACCGAGGGATCCTGACGCCAGTCGCTGAACAGGGCGGTGGCGGCCAGGCGGAAGGCCTGGGCCGCATCGGCCGGGTTCATGGCGGCCGCCTCCAGTCCCACGGGCGCGTCCATGGCCTGGGAGATCATCGGGCTGATCAGAACCAGGGCCTCGCTGCGCCGCGCCCTGCCGCCATCCAGCTCAACCCGGATCTTGCCCGAGAAGGCGCGGCGCAGGGCGCGTCGGCCATAGGTCCAGGCCAGGCTCAGCTTGCCGGTGCGCATCGCCTCCCGGGCCGGCGCCCACAGGGCTGGCGAGCCGAAGATGCCGGCGCAATAGAAGGCCTGGCCCTCGACCGAGCCGCCCGATACGCACTGCGGTTCGCCATGCTCGAGCGCGCGGCGCAGGGCGACCTTCCAGTCGGTCGTGCCGTAAAGCGCCTTGGGCAGCATGTTCATCGTCCCGCCCGGCAACGGGGCGACCAGCGGGCCGTTCGGCCCGGCCCTTGACGCGACCGCCCGCGCCGTGCCGTCGCCGGCCAGGACGAACAGCACGTCCGGCGAGGACGCAATGGCCGTGTTGATCTGGGCGTCCATGGTCTCGCCGACCAGTTCGACGACCTCCGCCTCGCACGGATAGTCGGCCAGGATCGCCTCGACCTCGGCCGCCGCGCGCGGGCCCACCGAACCAGACAGCGGATTGACCAGCACCACCACCCGGGTGATCGCCACATGAGCAGTCAGATTGCGCGGCCCGGAACCGGAGTCCTGGGCCGCGTCGTCGGGCGTCGAGATTTCGACGTCAGGCAGTGTCGTTTCGGTCATTCGCCCCGAACGCGTCGTTTCGCCGGTCGTTCCGGCGAAGCTTCACTATTGCGTCTGAAGTTTCTCGGCCGTGGTCGCCGCGCCGGCTTCCAGAGCGTCGCCGGTCTTCTCTGCGGCCGCGCCCGCCTTGTCGACGGCGACCTCGGCGGCCTCGGGGGCCTGGCCGATCAGTTTCCTGCCCTGATCGACGCCGGCCGTGATCCAGCCGTCCATCATGGCCCCGCCCTCGGCCAGCGACTGCTCCTTGACGCCGAGCACCGCGGTCAGAACGCCGAACAGCGCCAGCAGGGTGACGATCAGTCCCACGAACCCGCCTCCGCCACCGCCTCGCCGTTTCGAGCGGGCCCACACAGGGCTGGCGTGGTCGTCGTCCGCCATACGAACCGGTTCAGGAAAACGCATCATAAATAACCCCCTCGGACTGCCGTAACGCGGACCACGCCCCTCGCGCGCCCGCACTGCAGTCATATGTCATCGTTAACCGGGAGCATAGGCGCGGAACCTCTGCCATAATCCAGCGTTCTCGCTCCCGGGGCGAAACATCAGGAATGAAGGACCATCCTATGAACAAGGCAATTCTCGCGATCGGAGCCGCCGGTCTGCTGGCCACGGCCTGCGCCAGCGACCCGTACGGCAACAGCAGCAGCAACCAGACCGTCCGCCAGGGCGCCATCGGCGCCGGCCTCGGCGCTGTCGCCGGCGCCATCATCGGCAACAACGTTGGTTCGGGTAACGCCGCGACCGGCGCTCTCATCGGCGGCCTCGCCGGCGGCGCCGTCGGCGCAGTCCGCGGCTCGCAAGCCGACCGCAACGCCCAGCAGCGCTACCGCGATAATCGCGGCAATTACTACTACTGCTACGACAACCGCCAGGACGAGTGCTACTGGGAAAACGGCCAGCGTCGCTACTAGGATACTGAACCGCAAGGTTTTTCAGGGCGGCTCGTCGATGGCGGGCCGCCCTTTCCGCGACAGAATTCAGGGAGGCGGCGACATGACGATGAAATCGACTATTCTGGCGGCCAGTTTGGCAGCGATGGCGCTGGCGGGGTGTTCAACCCTGCGGACGCCCAGCCGTGACGAGCTGGTGACCGAGCCCTCGGCCTGCGCCGCCAAGCGGTTCGACATCTATTTCGCCGAGGACCAGGCGAGCCTGACGCCGGCCGCGCGGACGGCGATCGGCCTGACCGCGACCCAACTTCAGGGCTGCGAGATCAAGACCGTTCAGGTGCTGGGCCTGGCGTCGTCCACGGGCGGCGCCGACGCCAATCAGGCCTTGTCCGAGCAACGCGCCCTCGCGGTGGCCGAGGCCCTGACCGCCGCCGGATGGCCGACGCCCGCTTTTGAGCTCACGGCTGCAGGCGATCAGGGCGCCACGACGTCCTCAGGCGTGGCCGAACCCCTGCGCCGCCGCACCGAAGTTTTGGTCGAGGCCGCGCCCCGCTAAGGGTCGTGGCGTCCGTGCTCGACGACGCCCAGCGCGTCGGCGAGCCGGACTCTGGCCGATCCGCGCGGCAGCGGTTTCGGCTGGCTCTCATGCGGCGCCCAGCCCGCCAGGTTGACGATCTCGAACGTCGCCGGAATGCGGCCATCGGCCTCGCCATATCGTTCTGAATAGAGGGCGGCCGCCCGCGCGATGATCGGCCGGGTCAGGGGCCGGACCGCGCCCGCCAGCACATTGGTCTCGCCCATGGCGCGCAGGTCGCGGATCAGGGCGAACAGGTCCGGATAGCGAACCGTCAACCGATCCACGTCCGCCACCGGCAGGGCGAACCCGGCCCGCTGCAGCAGGCCGGCCCCGTCGAAGCCGTCGGCGAAGGGCGACACCCGCGCCTGGGCCCCGCCGCGTTCGGCCAGCTCCGCCTCGGTCAGCACGCCGCGCAGCTCCTTCAGCGTCCCCGCGCCCAGCAGCGTCCCCAGAAACAGCCCGTCCGGCTTCAGCGTCCGCCGGATCTGGCTCAGCGCGCCGGGAAGGTCGTTGGCCCAGTGCAGGGTCATCAAGGACACGATCAGATCCGCCGACCCCGGCTCGATGTCCAGCGTCCTGGCGCCCGGTCCGGCGCGATCCGTCCGATCCCCGACCGCGCGCGGCGATCCGACCCGGCCAGCGGCATCGCTCCCGGCCAGAGCCTGGGCGAACGGTCCCGGGTGCGCAGACAGGTCGACGGCGACCGGAAACTCCCGCAAGGTCGCCTCGAGACTGAGAACGGCGTTCTCGGCGGCGCGGTGATGCAGGAAGTCGGCGTCGGCGAAACGGCGCTCCGACCGCGCCAGCCGGGCCGCCCGCCGCGCGGCGTCGAAGATCAGGGGAGGGCCGGGTTCGGTCATGGCTGTTGAGGATGGGGGCTGGAGCGAGCGTTGGGAAGACGGCCGGTCGCGGATCGGTCGAAGGCTGACGTCTTTCGGCCGGGGCCTGGCCGACCTGATCCTGCCGCCCATGGCCCATGACAGCCGCGAAGCGACGGCCGCCGCCGGCCTGACCGCCGGCGCCTGGAGCCGGGTGATCTTTCTGGAAGACCCCGTCTGCGACGGTTGCGGGGCGGCGTTCGAATATGACGGCGGCGACTTCGCCTCGGATCGCTGCGCCGCCTGTCTGGCCCAGCCCTATGTTTTCGCCCGGGCCCGCGCCGCCTGCGTCTACGACACGGCCTCGCGCGGCCTGATCCTGAAGTTCATGCATGGCGATCAGCAGCAGTTCGCATCTTTGTTCGCCCGCTGGCTGGGCCGGGCCGCCGCGCCTCTCATCGAGGACTGCGACGCCGTCGTGCCTGTGCCGCTGCATCGCTCGCGCCTGCTGGCCCGGCGTTTCAACCAGGCCGCCGAGATCGCGCGGCCGATCGCCCGGGCGGCGAACCGCGACTATCTGCCCGAGGCCCTGATCCGCGCCCGCGCCACCGAAACCCAGGGCGGACGCAGCCTGCGCGGCCGCAAGCTGAATGTGAAATCGGCCTTCGCCGTGTCCGAAGCTGCGGCGCGACAGGTACGCGGGCGGCGCATCCTGCTGGTCGACGACGTCCTGACCACAGGGGCGACGGCCGAGGCCTGCGCCCGCGCGCTTCTCAAGGCCGGCGCCCGCGCCGTGGACCTGGCCGTCATCGCGAGGGTGCGAACGGCGCGGGAACTGCCTAGATAGGGGAACGGTTCGATCCGTACGCCTTGCACCGTGCACGGTCGATCACACTAATTTTTCGGAGCTGCCGCCTTGGCCGACGTCGTCCTCTACACCAAACCCGGTTGCCCCTACTGCATGGCGGCCATGGGCCTGCTGGCGCGCAAAGGCGTCGATTTCACCGAGATCGTGGCCTCCAACGACCCGAAGAAGAAGGCCGAGATGATCCAGAAGTCGGGCGGCAAGGCCACCTTCCCCCAGATCTTCGTCGATGGAAAACACATCGGCGGCTCCGACGACATGCACGCCCTAGACCGGCGCGGCCAGCTCGACGCGCTTCTGGCCGCCTGATGTCTTCGGGCCTGCCCATCGCTCTGATCCAGACCCGCACCCCGGGGACGCAGGCTGCGGCGCTGGCCCATGTCGAGCCCCTGATCCGGCAGGCGGCGGCACAAGGCGCGAAATTCATTCTGACGCCCGAGGGGTCGAACCTGCTGGAACAGCGCAAGGACCGCCGCGGTCTCGCCATCGTCAGCGAACGGCAGGACGCCGTCGTCCTGGGCCTGCGCCATCTGGCGGCGGAGCTGGACGTCTGGATCCTGATGGGCTCAGCCATCGTCAAGTCGGAGCAGGCCGGAGACGACCGGGCCGCCAACCGCTCGCTGCTGATCGACGCCGGCGGCGGCATCGTTGCCCGCTACGACAAGCTGCACGTGTTCGACGTCGACCTGCCGAATGGCGAAAGTTACCGCGAGAGCTCGACGATCCGGCCCGGCGACGGCGCGGTCGTGGCCGATACGCCCTGGGGCCGTCTGGGCCTGACGGTCTGCTACGACATTCGCTTCCCGCATCTGTTCCGCCAGCTGGCCAAGGCCGGCGCCGGCATGATCTCGGTTCCGGCCGCCTTCACCGTCCCGACCGGCGAGGCCCACTGGGAGACCCTGCTGCGCGCCCGCGCCATCGAGACCGGCGCCTTCGTCCTGGCCCCGGCCCAGGGCGGGACGCACGAGGACGGCCGCAGGACCTGGGGCCGCTCGACCGTCGTCGGTCCCTGGGGCGAGGTGATCGCCAGACTGGATCACGACGAACCGGGCGTACTGCACGCAAGGCTGGACGTCTCGGCCGTCGAGAAGGCCCGCTCTTCCGTGCCCGCCCTGCGTCACGACCGGGAGTTCACCGCTCCATGATCCGTTACGCCCTCGTCTGCGATCACGCCCACCCGTTCGAAGCCTGGTTCGGGTCGTCCGACGCCTATGACGATCAGGCGGTGCGCGGCCTCGTCGAATGCCCGTTCTGCGGCTCCCACGCCGTGTCGAAACAGATCATGGCGCCGGCCGTCGCGGGCACGAAGACTCGCGGCGCCGATCCCGACATGACGGCCCGGGTCCAGACGATGATGATGCAGGCCGCCCGCGAGGTGCGCAGCCACGTCGAGCAGAATTTTGACTATGTCGGGGATACGTTCGCCCGCGAAGCCCGCGCCATCCACGAGGGCGCCGCCGAGAAGCGCGAGATCTACGGCGAAGCCACGCCTGCCGAGGTCAAGGCGCTGAAGGAGGACGGCGTCCCCTGCGCCGCCCTGCCGCCGGCCCCGATCGATCCGGGCAAGGCGAACTGAGGTCCCTTCCCTCCGTGCATCCCGGCGAAGGCCGGGATCCAGATCACGGACTCGGGCAGGTTGGACGACGTACCGGCTCCCCCCCTGAAACGCGTCATTCCATCTGGACCCCGGCCTTCGCCGGGGTGCACGGTGAACAGGATTGGGGGATCGCCGTTTGAACATCGAAGAACGCTACGCCGAGTTCCCGCCGCCGCCGTCCCTGGCCCCCTGGGTCAAGGTGATCTGGACCTACGCCAATCCCGAACCGTCGGACACCGTCCAGCGGATCGCCCCCGACGGCTGTCCCGAACTGATCCTCGACATCGGCGCCCCCTATGAGGAGGAGGGGCCGGACGGGGTCTGGCGCCTGCAGCCGTCCGCCCTGTTCGCCGGCCAGATGACACGGCCCATCGCCATACGCCCGGTCGGCGCGGTCGAACTGGTCGCCGTCCGCTTCCACCCCGACGGCGCCCGCGACTGGCTGGGCGCCCCGCTGAGCACGGCGACCGACGGGCGGCTGGACATGGTCGACCGGCTCAGAGGCGTCCGGCCGCCCGCCGGCGATCCCGAGGCGCAGACGAAGGCCATGACCGACCGGCTGGAGGCGCTGCGGCTCCAACAGGGCTGGACCGTCGATCCGGTCGTCCGCGCCGAGGTCGAGGCGATGATGGACGATGCGCCCGCCGCCGTGCGCTCCTCCGCCGACCAGCGCGCCCTGCAGCGCCGCTTCCTCGACCGGGTCGGCGTCTCGCCCCGGATGCTGCGCTCCGTGCTGCGGTTCCGGCGGGTGTTCGACCATGCGCTGGAACCGACGCCCGAGGCGGGCGGCTGGTTGGAGGCGGGGCTGGGCGCCGGCTATTTCGACCAGCCGCAGATGGCGCGCGACTTCCGCCGTTTCCTCGGTTGCACGGCGACCGAATGGGCGCGTGAACAGGTCGAACTGGCCCGCGCCATCGCGTCGCAAACCTACAAGCCGGGCCCGCCGCACCTGGCCTAGGCTTTGACCCGTCGCCGCACGACGCGGCCGCCTGGAGGACGCGGATGACTAGCCTGACCGCCCTGTTCGCCGCTGCAGCGCTGCAGACCGCGCCGGCCCGGCCCGATCTGGCCTGGATGGCCGGTTACTGGCTGGACTGTTCGCAAGGGCGCGAGGCATCGGAGACCTGGACCGACCCGCGCGGCAGCGTCCTGATCGGCGCGGCGGTCACGGTGGCCTCGGGCGAGACGTCGTTCGAGTATGCGCGGGTGGCCCCGATCGACGGCGTCATGGCCTATGTCGCCCAGCCCGGCGGCGCGGCGGCGACCGCCTTTCCAGTGCTCGCGGCCTCGGCCTCGCGAGTGGTGTTCCAGAACCTCGACAACGACTTTCCCCAGCGCGTCATCTATCAGCGGACGGGCGACGTCCTGACGGCCCGGATCGAGGGACGGATGGGCGACCGCGACCAGGCGATGGACTGGCGATTCGACAAGGCCGAGCTGAATACGAGATGTCCCACCCCGTGACGACTGCAACCGGCTGGCGGCCGATGACCGAAGCCGACCTCGATCGCGTCGCCGGGATCGCCGTCATCGGTTTTCCCAACCATTTCGAGGGCCGGGACTGTTTCGAGAACCGGCTCGCCCTCAACCCGGCGGGCTGTTTCGTGCTTCAGACGCCGGGCGCGCTGGAGGGCTATCTGGTCGCCTATCCGTGGACGAGGGACGCAGCGCCGACGCTCAACACCCTGATCGAGGCGACTCCAGCGGACGCCTCGATCCTCTATCTGCACGACCTCGTCCTGACGCCCGCGATGCGGGGGCAGGGCTGGTCGAGGCCGGCGGTGGCCGCTGTGGTCGATCTGGCCAGGGCGAGCGGCCGGACGACGATCGCCCTGGTCGCCGTCAACGACGCCGTCGACTTCTGGCGCGGCCACGGGTTCGACGTGCGCGAGACGCCGGAGATGGCGGCCAAACTGATCAGCTACGGCTCCGACGCCCGCTATATGACGAGAACGGTCTAGCTGCGGGTCCAGCCCTTCTCGGCCATGCAGACTATGAAGGCGTCGCGACTTTCGGTGCGGTCGTCGCACTCCTCGCGTGCAGCGTCGAACGGCTGGGCGTTGTTGCCGTGCCAGGAGTCGTCGCCGTCGGCGTCGATCAAGGTGATGCAGCCCGAGGTCATCAGGGCGGCGGAGACGGTGGCGAGAATCAGCAGGCGTTTCATCGGGAAGGCTCCATTGCTATGGCTCCTCGTTGCCACCGCGCTCGGCCAGAATCCCGTTACAAGTCTGACAGCTGGATGAAATCTCCGTAAGCTTTGCGGTCAGTCCCGCGTGGCCAGCATCATGTAGTTGACGTCAGCCCCGGCGCTCTCGCTCCAGCGGTCGCTGAGCGGCGAATAGTTCAGGCCGAAGGGGCCGGTCACCGCCACCGGCTCGGCCGACAGCATCGACCGGATCTCGTCCGGCTTGAGGAATTGACGCCAGTCGTGCGTGCCCGCAGGCACCCAGCGCAGGATGTATTCGGCCGCGATCTTGCCCAGCGCCAGCGACTTCAGCGTCCGGTTCAGGGTGGCGACGACCAGGATCCCGCCGGGCGCGATCAGCCGCGAACAGGCCCGGATGAAGGCCTCCGGGTCGGCCACATGCTCGATGATTTCCAGCACCAGAACGACGTCGAAAGGCCCCGCGCCTTCCGCTTCGACCTGTTCCACCGTCGCGGCGCGATAGGCGATGTCGAGACCTTGTTCGGCCGCATGGGCCCGGGCCGTGCCGATATTCTCGGACGAGGCGTCGACGGCGGTGACGGCAAACCCCATTCGCCGCATCGGCTCGGCGATCAGGCCGCCGCCGCAGCCGATGTCGATCAGGCTCAGGCCCTCGAACGGCGCGCGCGTCCTGGGGTCGCGCCCGAACCGTTCGGCCACCCGGTCGCGGATGAAGGCCAGCCGCGCCGGGTTGAACCGGTGCAGGGGGGCGAACGGGCCGCTCGCGTCCCACCATTCCGCCGCCTGGGCCGAGAACCGGGCCACGTCGGCGGGATCGATGCTGGCGCCTTCGGCTATATCGGCAAAACCCTGCCCCGTTTGGGGTTTGCGCATCGTCGACGGGTCGGTAGAAGCGGCCATGGACGCAAGGGTGAACCCCTTTTGCGGCTTTCTGGCAAGACGGGGACGAACGCCACGATGACGCGGCCGACCAACACACGACTGGTGATGAAGTTCGGCGGCACGTCGATGGGCGACCTCGAGCGTATTCGCCGCGCCGCCCGGATCATCGCCGCCGAGGTCAAGGCCGGCCATTCGGTGGCCGTCGTCGTCTCCGCCATGGCGGGCAAGACCAACGAACTGGTGGCCTGGACGGACGGCGCGGGAAGCGCCGCCGCCGGCCTGCCGCTGTCGGACGACGAATACGACGTCGTCGTCGCCTCGGGCGAACAGGTGACCTCGGGTCTTCTGGCCATCACCCTGCGCAACATGGGTCTGAACGCGCGCAGCTGGATGGGCTGGCAGATTCCGATCCTCACCGACGAGGATCACGCCCGCGCCCGCATCGTCGCCGTGCCGGGCGAGAAACTGGGCGCCGCGCTGGACGCCGGAGAGATCGCGGTCATCCCGGGCTTCCAGGGCGTGTCGCCGACCGGCCGGATCACCACCCTGGGCCGGGGCGGATCGGACACCTCGGCCGTGGCCGTGGCCGCCGCTCTGGGCTGCGCCTGCGACATCTATACGGACGTGGACGGGGTCTATACGACCGACCCGCGCATCGAGAGCCGGGCCCGTCGGCTCGAGAAGGTCTCCTACGAGGAGATGCTGGAAATGGCGTCGCTCGGGGCCAAGGTGCTCCAGACCCGCTCGGTCGAACTGGCCATGGGCATGCAGGTTCCGGTGCGCGTGCTGTCCAGCTTCATCGAACCCGACGAAAACGGCGTGTTGCCCGCCAAGTCCGGCACCCTGATCTGCGACGAGGAGGAAATCGTGGAAAAACGCATCGTGTCCGGCGTGACCATGAGCCGCGACGAGGCCCGTATCACCCTGCTGGGCCTGTCCGACCGGGTCGACGCCCCCGCCGACGTCTTCACCCGCCTGGCCGAGGCCAGCGTCAACGTGGACATGATCGTCCAGTCGCAGGCCCGCACCGAGGGGGCGGTCAACCTGACCTTCACCACCGGCAGGCGAGACGCAGCGCGCGCCGCCGAGCTGATGCGCGCGGCCCAGAAGGACATCGGCTTCGAGGAAATCCGCGTCGACGAGGACGTGGCCAAGGTCTCGGTCGTCGGCGTCGGCATGCGCAGTCACGCGGGTGTCGCCCAGACCATGTTCAAGGCCCTGGCGGACAAGGGCGTGAAGTTCCAGGCTATCTCGACCTCGGAAATCAAGATCAGCGTCCTGATCGACGCCGCCTATGCCGAGCTGGCCGTTCGCGCCCTGCATTCGGCCTATGGGCTGGAAGCGGTATAGTATCGGCTGAACCCGTCCCCATCCCGGGGGCCGACAGGGAGACCGGATGGCCATAGCGGGCGGATCGATGACCAGGGGACCTCGCGTCCTCCTGCGCCAGATCCGCGAGGCGATGGCCGATGGCGGTCCCGCCCAGGGTCGTCTGGACGTCGTGGTCACCACCATCGCCCAGTCGATGGTGGCCGAGGTCTGCTCCATCTATCTGCGCCGGGCCTCGGGCGAGCTGGAGCTGTTCGCCACCCACGGCCTGAACCGCGACGCCGTCCACGCCACCCGCCTGAAGCCCGGCGAGGGCCTGGTGGGCGAGGTGGCTCGCCTGGCCCAGCCGATCAGCCTGTCGGACGCGCCGAGCCACCCCAGCTTCTCCTACCGGCCGGAGACGGGCGAGGATCCCTATCATGCCTTCCTCGGCGCCCCGCTGCTGCGTGGAGGTCGGGCCATCGGCGTCCTGGTCGTCCAGAACCGGGCCGAACGCCGCTACGATCCCGACGAGGTCGAGGACATCCAGACCATCGCCATGGTCCTGGCCGAGACCGTGGCTTCGGGCGAACTGCTGGCCCAGGAGGAGCTGCGTGACATCGAGGTCGCGCCCCACCGGCCCGAACGCATCAAGGGCCAAAGGTTCGCCGAAGGTCTGGCCTTCGGCCGCGTGGTCCTGCACGAGGCGCCCCTGCCGCCGGAACGGCTGCTGGCCGAGAACCAGCAGGTCGAGGAAATCCGCCTGCGCGAGGGGCTCACGGTCCTCAAGACCTCCATCGACGCCCTGCTCGACGGCGGACAGGGCAAGCTGTCCGGCCAGTCGTTCGAGGTGCTGGAAACCTACCGCATGTTCGCCGACGACCGGGGCTGGAACCGGTCTCTGGAGGAGGCGGTCCGGGGCGGATTGACCGCCGAGGCGGCCGTCGACCGGGTGCGCAACGAACACCGCGCCCGCTTCGCCCAGGCCCGTGATCCCTATATCAAGGAACGGCTGCACGACTTCGAGGACCTGGCCAACCGGCTGCTGCGGGTGCTGGGCGGCGAGAAGCCGGGGCAGCGCGTCCTGCCCGACGACGCCATCCTGGTGGCGCGCAACCTCGGTCCGGCCGATCTGCTGGAGTATCCGCGGCATAAGCTGAAGGGCCTGCTGATCGAGGAAGGCTCGGCGGCCAGCCACGCCGCCATCGTCGCCCGCGCCCTCCAGATTCCCTGCGTCGGCCGTCTGCAGGGCGTGCGCGACCGGCTGAGCGAGGGCGACCTCGTAATCGTCGACGGCGAGACCGGCGAGGCGTATCTGCGACCCCGTCCCGACATGCTGGAATCGATCCAGTCGCGCATGGCCGTGCGCGAACAGCGTCAGGCCGAGTTCGCCAGGCTGCGCGACGTCCCGGCCGTGACCGTCGATGGAACCCGTATCACCCTGCTGACCAACGCTGGCCTCGCCGTCGACCTGGAGAACCTGGACGAGACCGGCGCCGAGGGCATCGGCCTGTTCCGCACCGAGTTCCAGTTCATGGTGTCGGAGGAACTGCCGCGCCTGAACTCCCAGACGGCCCTGTACAAACTGGTGCTCGACGCGGCCGGTGACCGGCCCGTCACCTTCCGCACCCTCGACATCGGCGGCGACAAGGTCCTGCCCTATATGGAGACCACCGAGCGGGAGGAGAATCCCGCCCTGGGACGGCGCGCCATCCGCCTGGGTCTCGACCGCCCGTCCCTGCTGCGTCTCCAGCTGCGCGCGCTTCTGGCCGCGGGGGCCGGGCGGGAGCTGCGCGTCATGTTCCCGATGATCGCCACGGTGGACGAATTCCGCGCCGCCCGGGAACTGGTCGATGTGGAATGCGAATGGGCCCGGCGTCGCGGTCGGCCCCTGCCGGCGACCCTGCGCGTCGGGGCGATGATCGAGTGCCCGAGCCTGCTCTGGCACCTGGACGCCCTGCTGCCGATGACCGATTTCGTCTCGGTCGGCTCCAACGACCTGTTCCAGTACATGTACGCCGCTGACCGGACCAATCCCCTGGTCTCGGATCGCTACGACGCCCTGTCGCCGCCGGCCCTGCGCGCCCTGCAATCGATCCAGAAGGCCTGCACCGAGACCGGCACGCCCGTTTCGGTCTGCGGCGAGCTGGCCGGCCGGCCGCTGGAGGCCTTCGCCCTGATCTGCCTAGGCTTCACCCGGCTGTCGGCCCCGGCGGGCGGCATCGGACCGGTCAAACGGATGATCCTGACGACCGATCTGACGGCGGCGAAACGCGGCATGAACAACCTGCTCGGATCCTCGGCCGGATCGATCCGCAGCGAAATCGAAAGCCTGGCCCGGAAGTTGAACGTCGGTTTGTGATCCGTCCCGTCCGGGGACGGATTCAAGCTTAACAAGGCGTTGAACCGGCGGCTGAAATGGGTTATCCACAGGACGATATGAGTGGGCCTCCGGGGGGAGGCGGGATCCGTCATACCAACGTGGTAAGCGGGCCCTGGTCGAGTACGGCGCGGCTGGAATTCCCGGTCGGGCCGAGTGTGGGGCGAAGCGTCATGGCGCTGGATACGGGGAATGTCCCCGATGAATTTCGGGCTCATCCGGACTGGAAGGACCCTGTGCCCTCCATCACTGACGCGGCGACTCTGGGCGACGGCCTGCGCAAGGCCCGCGAACTCTCCGGCAAGTCCATGGCCGAACTCTCCGCCGACACCCGGGTGCACCAGCGCTATCTGAACGCGCTCGAGGAAAACAATATCTCCGGCCTGCCGTCGCGCGTCTTCGCCATCGGCTATGTGCGCGCCTATGCCGGCGCCCTGGGCCTCGACGAGCAACTGGCGGTCGAACGCTACAAACGCGAGACGCCGGACGCCTCGGTGCCGCTGCAGGCGCCGACCGGCGTCGCCTTCGAGGAGGTGCGTCGCTATTCGCCGCGCATCGTCGGCGGCATCCTGATCGTGGTCGTGGCAGTCATCGGCTGGAACGTGTTCCAGCGCGTCAGCCTGATCCGCGCGCCCCAGCCCTCCGACATCGCCGAGGTTCCCGAAAGCTGGAGCCTCGGAGACGTTCCGGGCCAGAGCGGCCTGCGGGTCGGCGCGCCCCAACCGGCTCCGGCCGACCAGACCACGCCTGTCCTCTACATCACGCCCGGCCTGGAGGCGCAGTTGACCGGCGTCGATCCGTCCGACACCGCCGCCGTCGCAGCGGCTGCGGCGGCGAACGCCCCGCCCGTCCAGGCCGCCTTCAACCCGCGCGGCGCTGTCTACGGCGCCTCGGCCACCGCATCCCAGGTCGTGCTCCAGGCCCGCAAGACCGGCGCCCTGATCGTCAAACTGTCTGACGGCAGCGTCCTGTTCGCCCGCCAGCTCGCAGCCGGAGAGGCCTGGCGCGCTCCGATCGGCCTCTCCGGAACCATCGACGTTTCCGATCCCACCGCCTTCGACGTCTATCTGAACGGAGAGTATGGAGGGGCCCTGACCGCCGCACTGACGCCGCTCAGCCAGTTGAACACCCGCGCTGCCGCCCTCGCCCGCCAGACCGCGGCCCAGGTCCAGGCCCAGGCCCTCGCCGCCCAGGCCGCAGCAGCCCGCGCGGCGGCCTCGACCCAGCAGGCGGCCATGGTTCAGACCGTCTCTACCGGGCAGCAGACCTTGGCGCGCTGATCTCGTCTCCTCTCTGTCGCGCAGCGATGGGGAGGTGGCAGCGAGCTCTTCGCGAGCTGACGGAGCGGTTCTTGCCGCACGAAGAACCCCTCCGTCTCTCCGCTACGCTTCGAGCCACCTCCCCACGCCTGCGGCGCAGGGAGGAGACAGCAAGCCGTCATGGCCTTGTCTCCGCTCCGCGCCTATATTGACCCTGTCATGAGCGACCATTCCCACATCCGTCCCTGGCGCCACATCGAGCGCCGGAAGTCTCGCCAGATCATGGTGGGCAATGTCGCGGTCGGCGGCGATGCCCCGATCAGCGTCCAGTCGATGACCAACACCCTGACCTCGGACGCCAACGCGACCATCGGTCAGATCCGCGAGCTGGAAGAGGCGGGGGCCGATATCGTCCGTGTCTCCTGCCCCGATGAGGCCTCGACGGCCGCCTTCCGCACCATCGCCCGTGAGGCGAAGGTCCCGCTCGTGGCCGACATCCACTTCCACTACAAACGCGGCATCGAGGCGGCCGAGGCCGGCGCTGCCTGTCTGCGCATCAACCCGGGCAATATCGGCAATGCGTCGCGCGTCCGCGACGTCATCCAGGCGGCCAAGGACCACGGCTGCTCCATGCGCATCGGCGTCAACGCCGGCTCGCTGGAGAAGGAGCTGCTGGAGAAATACGGCGAGCCCTGCCCCGAGGCCATGGTCGAATCGGCCCTGAACCACGCCCGCATCCTTCAGGACCACGACTTCCACGAGTTCAAGATCTCGGTGAAGGCCTCAGACCCCTTCCTGACCGTCGCCGCCTACCAGCAGCTGGCCGAGGCCATCGACTGCCCCCTGCACCTCGGCGTCACCGAGGCCGGCCCGCTGCGTTCGGGCACGATCAAGTCCGCCATCGGCATGGGCAATATGCTCTGGGCCGGGATCGGCGACACCATCCGGGTCTCCCTCGCCGCCGATCCGGTCGAGGAGATCAAGGTCGGGTTCGACATTCTGAAGTCGCTCGGCCTGCGCCACCGGGGCGTCAACATCATCGCCTGCCCGTCGTGCGCGCGTCAGGGCTTCAACGTCATCGAGACGGTCGGCCTCCTGGAAGAGAAGCTGGCCCATGTGACCACGCCCATGTCGCTGTCGATCATCGGCTGCGTCGTCAACGGCCCGGGCGAGGCGCTCTACACCGACGTGGGCTTCACCGGCGGCGGCGCCGGCTCGGGCATGGTCTACCTGAACGGCAAGATGGCCCACAAACTGGCCAATGGCGGGATGATCGACCACATCGTCGAGCTGGTGGAGGCCCGCGCGGCCGAATTGGACGCCGCCCGCACCGCCGCCCTCGAAGCCGCCGAGTGACGATGAGGCTCTACATCGCCACGCCCGACGCCTGATCCGGCCTCAGGCCAGCACGCCCGCCAGCTGCAATCCCTGGACGCCGGCCAGCAGCACCAGCACGATCCCGACCCCATAGGCGAGAACCCGCCGCGGCACCCGTTTGGCGATGAGGCCGGCGAAGGGCGCCGCCGCCAGCCCGCCGACCACCAGGCCGGCCACGGCCGAGGCATGGTTGGTCAGGGCGTCTGCATCCTTCCAGTGTCCGGTCACCAGGGCCCAGACGAAGGTCGCCGAGATGGCCACGGTCAGAAAGAATTCGGCGGTGTTGACCGTGCCGATGGCGCGACGCGGCTCCTGACCGGCCCCCATGAGGGTCGAGGACACCGTCGGGCCCCAGCCGCCGCCGCCGATGGCGTCCAGAAAGCCGCCGACCAGCCCCAGCGGGGCCGTCACCCATGAGCGTATGCGGCGCAGGGGGCTGTCATGCCCGGCGCGCCACAGGATGTAGACCCCCATCAGCGCCAGATAGGCGACCACGAAGGGCTTGATGACCCTGCCGTCGATGCCGGCCAGCACATAGGCGCCCAGACAGCCGCCGATCACCCCGGCGACGGCAAGCGGCGTCAGCAGCCGCCAGTCCACGTTGCGATGCCAGATATGGCTGCCGGCCGAGGCGGCGGTGGTGAAGACCTCGGCCCCGTGCACGCTGGCCGAAGCCGTCGCGGGCGGCACGCCCAGGGCCAGAAGCACCGACGACGAGATCACGCCATAGGCCATACCCAGGGCGCCATCGACCGCCTGGGCGACCAAGCCGACCAGAAGAAACAGCAAGAACGTGTCCATTCGGCCCCTGTAGGGTATCGATCGTGCGCGCTTGGAAGCGTCACCGGTCCCGTCTTAACCGATTTTACCCGATCGGGTTGCCTGGCCACACACCCTCACACGGACTTGTCAGCGGAGACTCTCCGCCGCGCCGCCAGCACCTGGCGCCGGCTGCAGGGGAATGAGGGCTCAGTTCGCCACCGCCCCCGCCCCCGCCTGCGGCGTCGCCACCGTGCGGCCGAGGTCGCTGGCGAGGCTGCGCCAGACCTGGATGGGATCGTCGAGCTGCTGCGGGCCCGCGCCCGCGCTGAGGAGGACGTCGTACTGGGCCACGGCCTGGGGGTCGGCGCCTTCGGTCTCGGGCGCGGCGTAGAAGGCCTTCACGAAGCGGCGGTCGCCGTTCCAGCGCGAGACGATGTCCGGCGTGGCGTCGGCTCCGGAGAAGACGGCCGTGAACTGCACGTCCGGGCAGGCGCCGTCGGTGCAGGAAAACAGGGTCATGACCCAGCGCATCGGGCCGTCATCGACGCGCAGATAGACCCGGTCGGCGTTCGTCTGGGGCGGGGCGACGGTCAGGCCGGCGGCGGTGAGCCGGCCGGTGATCTCCGCCACCGTCAGGCCGCTCCAGCGGGCCGGGGCTGACTGGGTCGCGGGCGCAGCGGGCGCGTCTTGGGCGAGGGCCGGGGCGGTGGTGACGGCGAGGAGGGCGGCGGCGGCGGCGGCGATGGATTTCATGGGCATGTTCCGTTGAGAGGGCGAGCCTAGAGGCCTTTGCGGCGAACGGAAGGCCGGCAAGGGGTTCAGTCCGTGTGCTCGGCCCGTTCCAGCCAGGACTGCGACGACATCTCGTTCAGACGGGACACCGTGCGTTCGAACTCGAAGGCGCCGTCGCCGGTCGGATAGAGGCTTTCGGGGGCGCCGGCCGCCATGGCGACCAGGCGTGTCTTGGCCTCATACAGGGCGTCGATCAGGGTGACGAAGCGGCGGGCGGCCTGTCGATTGTCGGGCGTCAGCAGCGGCACGCCGTCGAGGAACAGGGTGTGGAACCGCCCGGCGATGGCCAGATAGTCCTGCGGCCCAAGGGGCTGTTCGCACAGTTCGGCGAAGGTGGCGCGGGCGAGGCCGCCGGCGGTGCGCGGGATGACCACGTCGCGGCCCAGAACGGCCAGATGCGCCGGGCATTCGGGCATGTCGCCCTTCAGGTCGATCCACAGCTGTTCGAAACCCTCTCGGCGGGCGCCGACCTCGCCCCCCTGCTGCATTCCAGGGTCATACCAGACGCGGGAGGCCTTGATCCGGTCGAGCCGCCAGTCGCGGGCGCCCGAGAGCGCGACGACCTGACAGCGCTCCCTGATGCGTTCGATGAAGGGGACGAACAGGGGCCGGTTGATGCCGTCCTTGTAGAGCTGGTCCGGGGCGCGGTTGGAGGTGATGCAGACCACGACCTTCCTCTCGAACAGGGCGTCGAACAGCCGGCCCAGGATCATGGCGTCGGCGATGTCGGTGACCTGGAGCTCGTCGAAGCAGAGCAGGCGCGCTTCCGAGGCAATCAGGGCGGCGACCGGCTCGACGGGGTCGTCGCCCCTGTGCGTGCCGAAGACGGCCTGGCGCGCCTTCCGGTCGCCCTCGCGCCACTGGCGGATCAGGTCGTGGACCCGGGCCATGAAGGCGTGGAAATGGGCGCGGGTCTTTCGCGGCTCGGGCGCACTGGCGAAGAACAGGTCCATCAGGATGGACTTGCCGCGCCCCGGAGGCCCCCAGAGATAGAGGCCGCGCACCTCCGGCAGGCCGCCGAAGAAGCCGCGCTTGCCGAGGTCCTTTTCCAGCCGTGTCAGGGCCGCGATCGCGGATTGCTGCGCCGGATCGGCGGTCAGCAGCCCCGACTTCAGGCGATCGGCATAAGCGCGGGCAATGTGTGACGGCATGGAACTGGGCCTTAACCGGCCCGCCCTCGGCTGAAAAGCGGTTGCTTCGCAGGCGCGAACGCCTAAATGCGGAACCTCGAGATTTGCTTATCTCGGACTCCCCAACTTTCGCGCTCAAGCAGCGAGCCACCGCGTGGCGAGCGTTAGCGCGTCCGAAGGACTACGCTTATGGGATATGTTGTCGCTATCGTGGGCGCCACCGGCAATGTCGGGCGCGAAATGCTGACCATCCTCGAGGAACTCGAGTTCCCCGTTGACGAGATGCACGCGGTCGCCTCGCGCAAATCCAAGGGGATGGACGTCGCCTGGGGCGACAAGACCATCAAATGCCAGGACATCGAGAGCTTCGACTTTTCCAGGGTCGACATCGTCCTGATGTCGGCAGGC
Source organism: Brevundimonas sp. TWP2-3-4b1 (assembly GCF_049897665.1). Lineage (NCBI taxonomy): Bacteria > Pseudomonadati > Pseudomonadota > Alphaproteobacteria > Caulobacterales > Caulobacteraceae > Brevundimonas > Brevundimonas sp. TWP2-3-4b1. Next base: position 107,375 of record NZ_JAFCWQ010000009.1, read on the forward strand.
GGGGACGTGTCGCGCGCCTGGTCCGAAAAGATCGGCAAGCTGGGCCCGATGGTGATCGACAACTCCTCGGCCTTCCGCAAGGACCCGGACGTGCCCCTGATCGTGCCCGAGGTGAACCCGGACGCGATCAAGCTGGCGGGCAGGAAGAACATCATCGCCAACCCCAACTGCTCGACCGCCCAGCTGGTGGTGGCGCTGAAGCCGCTGCACGACGCGGCCAGGGCGAAGCGGGTGGTGGTCTCGACCTATCAATCCGTGTCGGGCGCCGGCAAGGAAGGCATGGACGAGCTGTGGAACCAGACCAAGGCCATCTATGGCCTGGGCGACGCCAAGCCGAAGAAATTCCCCAAGCAGATTGCCTTCAACGTGATCCCCTACATCGGCTCGTTCAACGAGGACGGCTACACCGACGAAGAGCAGAAGATGTCGGACGAGACCCACAAGATGCTGGACCCGAACATCAAACTGACGGTCACCTGCGTCCGCGTGCCGGTCTTCGTCGGCCACTCCGAGGCCGTCACGGTCGAGTTCGAAAAGCCGATCAGCCCCGACGAGGCGCGCGCCATCCTGCGCGAGGCGCCGGGCGTGCAGGTGATCGATAAGCAGGAGCACGACGGCTATATCACGCCCGTCGATGCGGCCGGCGAGCACGCCGTCTATGTCTCGCGCATCCGCAAGGATCACACGGTCGAGAACGGCCTGGTCTTCTGGGTCGTGTCCGACAACCTGCGCAAGGGCGCGGCCCTGAACGCGGTCCAGATCGCGCAGTTGCTGGACGAGACGGGCACGATCAAGCCGAAAAGCGGATATCGCAGCCTGACCGTCTAGGGCCATGGCGCCGCCGGCTCCGACGCCTGCCCCGACTCGGGCCGCCTTCCTGTCGGCGGTGGGTTGCTACGTCATGTGGGGGTTCATGCCCCTGCTGTTCATGGGCCAGGCGGCGCTGGGCTTTTCCGCGCCCGAGATCCTGTCGCACCGGGCCCTCTGGTCGGTGCTGTTCGCCGGCGGGCTGGTGCTGCTGGCCGGTCAGTCGAAACAGGTGCGGGCCGTGCTGGGCCAGCCGAAGACCCTGGCCTGGCTGGCGCTGGCGACGGTGCTGATCGCGGTGAACTGGGGCCTCTACGTCTGGGCGACGACGCACCATGCGACGCTCGAGGCGAGCCTCGGCTACTACATCAATCCGCTGCTCAACATGGTTGTGGGGCTGTGGCTGTTCCGCGAGCGGATCGACAAATGGGGCTGGGTCGCCATCGGTCTCGCGGCGATCGGGGTGCTGTTCCAGGCCCTCGCCCTGGGCCGGCCGCCGTGGATCTCCATCGCGCTCGCTCTGAGCTTCGGCGCCTACGGGGTGATCAAGAAACGGATTCCGGTGGACGCCCAGACAGGGCTGTTCATCGAATGCCTGTTGCTGCTCCCGTTCGGTCTGATGTTCGTGGTCTGGCTGCAGACTCAGGGGCTGGGCCATGGGTTCGCGACATGGGAGGGCTTCGGCTGGGCCCTGCTGAACGGGCCGGCGACGGTGCTCCCCCTCGTGCTGTTCGCCTGGGCGGCGCGGCGGATGCCGTTGTCGACCATGGGCTTCATCCAGTTCCTCGCGCCGACGCTGCAGTTCTGCGTCGGTCTGGCGACCGGCGAACTGTTTACGCCGCTCCGGGCCATATCCTTCGCCTTCATCTGGCTGGGCGCCGGGGTGTTCGCGGCGGCGGCCCTGTTGCGGGCGCGCGCGGCCAGGCGGGCGATGGCGGAGGCCGCGCAACCGGTCTAGCCTCCCGTCCATGGCGGAGGCTCACGCAGACCTGTCGAAGGCGCAAAAGCGGTGGATCCTGGTCGCCACGGTGCTGGGGTCCAGCCTGACCTTCATCGACGGTTCGGCGCTCGGCGTCGCCCTGCCCGCCATCCAGCGTGACCTCGGGGCGGGGCCGGCGGCGGCGCAATGGATTTCCAACGCCTATCTGCTGACGCTCGGGGCGCTGGTCCTGATCGGCGGGGCGGCGGGGGACCGGTTCGGACGGCGGCGGGTGTTCCTGATCGGGGTCGTCCTGTTCGCCCTGTCGTCCATAGCCTGTGGACTCGCGCCCACCGCGCAACTGTTGATCGCCGGGCGGGCGGCGCAGGGGATCGGCGCGGCCCTGCTGACGCCGGGGGCGCTGGCCTTGATCGGGGCGACCTTTCCGCAAGACGAGCGCGGGGCGGCCTTCGGGGCCTGGGCCGGGGCCGGGGCCCTGTTCGGCATGGTCGGGCCTCTGGTCGGCGGCTGGCTGGCGGACCATGCCGACTGGCGGGCGATCTTCTGGATCAATGTCCCATTGGCCGCGATCACGGTGGTCGTGGCCCTGAGGGCTGTGCCGGAGAGCCGGGACGAGACGGCGAAGGGGCTGGACTGGCCGGGCGCGATGCTGGCCATCGGCGGGTTGGGCGCCCTGATCTGGGGGCTGACGGCGGCGCCCGATTTGGGCTGGACCCATCCGGGGGTGATCGGCGGATTGATGGGCGGGGTCGTGCTGCTGGCGGGATTCCTGTGGGCTGAGGCGAAGGAGGCGCATCCGATGATGCCGCTGGCGCTGTTCCGTTCGCCCGTATTCTCCGGAATCAACCTTCTTACATTGCTGCTCTATTTCGCGCTCGGTGGGGCGATGTTCTTCCTGCCGTTCGAGCTGATCCGGGTGCACGGCTGGTCGGCGACCGGGGCGGGTTCGGCCATGCTGCCGTTCGCGGCGGTGATGGGGCTGTTCTCCGGCGCGGCGGGCAGGCTGGCCGACCGGTTCGGGGCGAAGCTGTCCCTCAGCCTCGGGCCTGTGCTGGCGGGGACGGGCCTGATCCTGCTGGCCCTGATGCCGCCGGACGCCGGCTATGTGGCGGGGCCGCTGGCCGGGATGACGGTGATGGCCGTGGGCATGACCCTGGCCGTCGGACCGTTGACGGCGGCGGTCATGGGGGCGGTGAAGGAGGGCCACACGGGCGTGGCCTCGGGCGTCAACAACGCCGTGGCCCGGATCGCGGGCCTGCTGGCCATCGCCCTGCTGGGCGTCCTGCTGTCCGCAGTGTTCGTGGCGGCTGTCGATGCGCCCGATGCACGGGCCCAGCTCGGCGCGGTGATGGCGGGCGAGGGCGATTTGTCCGAGGTGGCGGTCGCCGCCTTCCACCGGGCCTTCCAGTGGGTGATGCTCGCCTGCGCGGTCTGCGCAGGACTGGCCGGGGTCATCGGGCTGTTGACCGCGCCCGCCAGAACTCAAAAAGATGGGGTTCAGAAGGCCGTGTAGAGGGCCTCGATCAACCGTTGCGCCCGCGGGTCGCCGATCAAATAGGGCGACTGGCGGGTCATGGCGTAGGCGGCCGAGAGCCTGATCTCCGGGTCGGCCATGACGCAGCTGCCGCCCCAGCCGCAGTGGCCGACCGCGTCCGGGTTGGGGCCGAAGACGTTCAGCCCCGCGTTGCGCATCAGGCCCGCCGCCCAGGTGATGTCAAAGGGCAGGACCTTGTCAGGTCCCGAGATGCGCGGCTTCGTCGCCTCGACGAGGACGGCGGGGGAGAGGATGGTCTGGCCGTCGAGCGCGCCCTCGTTGGCGAAGACCCCCATGATGCGGGCGAGGGCCAGGGCCGTGCCGTGCAGGTTGGCGGACGGGATCTCGATGGAGCGCCATTCGGCCGAGCCGCGCCCGCCGGGAGCCGAGCCCTTGTCGAGGAAGGCGGCGGTCTTGATGGCGTCTATTGGACCGAGTTCGGGGCCCTTCGAGGGTTTGCGCAGGGCGGCGACGCGATCGTGCTCGGCCACGGGCAGGCCGATCCACAGGTCGAGGCCGAACGGCCTGGCGAAATCCTGGCGCAGGGCCTGACCCAGACTGCGGCCGTCAGCAAGGCGATGGACCTCGTTGGCGAGGAAGCCGACCGTGACGGGGTGGTAGCCGGAGGCGGTTCCCGGCGGCCACATCGGCGCCTGGGCGGCCAGGCGGTCGAGCACGGCGCCCTGGTCGAACCAGATGGCGGGATCGACGGGTTCGTCGAAGCCGGGCAGGCCGTCCTGATGCGACAGCAGCTGGGCCACGGTGACCTCGGCCTTGCCGTTGGCGCCAAAGGCCGGCCACAGGTGGGCGACCTTCTCCTCATAGGCCAGCCTGCCGCGCTGGACGGCCGAGGCCATCAGCAGGGCCATGACCGCCTTGCCGGACGAGAAGACGGGGACGAGGCTGTTGTCCGTGAAAGGCGTCTTCTCGCGCGGATCGGCGACCCCGGCCCACAGGTCAATGACCGTCTCGCCCGCGATGACGACCGAGAAGCGGGCCGCCTGTTCGTTCAGCCCGTCGGGGGCGTCGGTGAAGTTTGCGGCGAAAGCGTCTTTCACAGCATGGAAGCGGGGCGGGCAGACGCCGGAAATCTCGGGGGCATTGGTCATGCCGGGGTCTTATCCGGGGTTTGCGACACGAGCCACTGCTGCACGCCATTGGCCGCGACGACGCCCGAGGCGAGGCTGGCCTGGAGCAGGTAGCCGCCCGTGGGCGCCTCCCAGTCGATCATCTCCCCGGCGACGAAGACGCCGGGCTTGGAGGTCAGCATCAACGATGGATTCAGAGCGGCGAATTCGACGCCGCCCGCCGTGGAGATGGCCCGCTCCAGCCCCTGGATGCCGGTCACCTTCAGCCGCACCGCCTTGATCCGTTTGGCCAGCTTGTCGAACCCCGGCGGAATGTCGCCGATCTCGCGCAGCAGGGCGACGGCGACGGGCGACAGGCCCCCGGCCTTGCGCAGGTGGTTGGTCATGGAATCCTTGCCGCGCGGGCGGGACAGGCGCTCGGCGAGGGCCGCCTCGGTCAGGTCGGGGCGCAGGTCGACGACCAGGGTGGCGGAGCCCTCGGCGGCGATGGCGGCGCGCAAATGCGCGGAGAGGGCGTAGATCGCCCCGCCCTCGACGCCGTAGCGGGTGACGACCATCTCGCCGCGCACCGTCTGGTCGCCGAAGGTCAGGCTGGCGGGCTTCAGCACCTGACCGGCGAACCGTTCGCTCAGGATGTCGGACCAGGCGACGTCGAACCCTGCGTTGGCGGGGACCAGGGGCGAGACGGCGACGCCCGCGCCCTCCAGCGCCGGGACCCAGAGCCCGTCCGAACCGAGCCGGGGCCAGCTGGCGCCGCCCAGGGCGAGGACGGTCGCGGCGGGATGTTCGACCCGCTCGCCTTCGGGCGTGTCGAAGGTCAGGGCCTCGCCCCGCCAGCCGGTCCAGCGTGAGCGGGCGCGGATCTCGACGCCGAGCCCGGCCAGCCGGGTCAGCCAGGCGCGCAGCAGGGGCGAGGCCTTCATGGCGCGCGGAAAGACGCGACCGCTGGAGCCCACGAAGGTCGGCTGGCCCAACCCTTGCGCCCACTGGGTCATGTCGTCGGGGGAAAAGGCGTCGAGCCAGTCGGAGATCGGCTCTGCGGCCTCGGCATAGCGGGCCAGAAAGGCCGGCTGATCCTCGGTGTGGGTCAGGTTGAGCCCGCCGCGCCCGGCCATCAGCAGCTTGCGCCCGACCGACGGCATGCGATCGTGGACCACGACGCGGGCGCCGGCCCTGGCGAGCGTTTCGGCGGCCATGAGGCCGGAGGGACCGGCCCCGATGATGTGGACGGCGTGGTCGGAGGGGGTGGTCATGGGCGGGGGTGTAACGCGATGCCGGCCAAAGGTCTCCTCCCCGTTCGCCGCTTGGCGAATGGGGAGGTGGCTCGTAGCGAAGCGAAGAGACGGAGGGGTCTTGCCGCACGAAGAGCCCCTCCGTCAGCTCGCGAAAGGCTCGCTGCCACCTCCCCATCTGCGATGGGGAGGAGACGACTTGCTTGCGCGGGAACGTCCGTGTCCCGCATACACTTTTCCGATCATGAGCGTCGCCTTCACGCGCGAGGAGGATCTGGAGGCCACGGCCGCCGATCTGCCGGACCGACCCATCTCCACCCATCCCAATCTGGTGACGGCCGCGGGCCTCGCCGCCATCGAGGATGCGCTGGCGTCGGCGAGGGCCGCCTATGCCTCGGCCCAGGCCTCCGGCTCGATCGAGGCGGACCGGACAGCGATGGCGCGGGCGACACGGGACCTGCGCTACTGGTCGGCGCGGCGCGCCACCGCCCAGCTGGTCGAGACCGAGGTCGACGGTCGCGTGCGCTTCGGCGGCTCGGTCACCATCGCGCGGGACGACGGCCGCACCCAGACCTGGCGCATCGTCGGCGAGGACGAGGCGGACCCCGCCAACGGTTCCGTCAGCCACGTCTCGCCCCTGACCCGCGCCCTGATCGGCAAGGGCGTCGGCGACGAGGCGATGGTGGCCGGACAGTCTGTGGAAATCATCGCGGTGGACTGAGAAATCTCTCCGTACACCCCGACGAAGGTCGGGGTCCAGGACCGCGAATTCCGGCGTCCGGGATCAGGCATCACCACTTCTGTTCCCGTTGACGAACGTTTCCATCTGGACCCCGGACGCAGTTTATCCTCGGCCTGGCTCTAGCCAGACCCGGGGGCAGGGGTGCACGGTGTGCAGGAATGAGCTCTCTGCTCGAAAGGACATCTCTCTTCATGGCCAGGAAACCCAACTACGGCTTCGAACGCATGGAACGCGACAAGGCGGACGCCGAGAAGGCCGCCCGCAAGGCGGCGGCAAAGCTGGCGAAGAAGGAAGCGAAAGCGCGGGGCGAGGACGTCGATCACCCCGACTGGCAACCGCCGGAAGACCAGGCCGTTTAACTCCACGGCCCCGCCTGGGGCCGGGAGGACGGCATGGCGGCGAAGGGCGAGCTCGAGACCTATCAGGCCAGGCGCCGGTTCGAGGAGACGCCCGAGCCCAAGGGTCGCAAAGCCGTCGGCAAGAAGGCCGCGCCCCGCCGCTATCTGATCCAGAGGCATGCGGCGACGCGGCTGCATTATGACTTCCGCATAGAGATCGACGGGGTCCTGAAGTCGTGGGCGGTGACCCGGGCGCCGTCGCGCGATGTCTCGGTCAAGCGGCTGGCGGTCGAGGTCGAGGACCATCCGCTGGACTACGGCGGCTTCGAGGGGACCATCCCCGCCGGCAACTATGGCGCCGGCACGGTGCAGATGTGGGACGAGGGAACCTGGGAGCCGCAGGAGCCAGACTTCGATGAGGCTTTCCGCAAGGGCCAGATCAAGATGGTCCTGCACGGCGAGCGGCTGGTCGGAAAATGGGCCCTGATCCGGCTGAAGTCCGATCGCGGCAAGCCGTCCAAACGATCGAACTGGCTTCTGATCAAGGAGAAGGACGCGTTCGCCGTGGCCGGCGAGGGCGACGCCCTGATGGAAATCGACGCCTCGGTCACCACCGGCCGGTCGCTGGCGGAGATCGCCGGGGGCAAGACCGAGTGGGTCTCGTCGAAGAAGACCGGCCAGAAGGCGCCGCCGAAACCGAAGGCGTCGAAGGCCCTGGCCAGCACGGCGACCAGGCCGCCCGCCTTCACGCCGATCCAGCTGTGCAAGGTCGTCGATCATCCGCCGCCGGGCCCCGGCTGGGTGCACGAGATCAAGTTCGACGGCTATCGGATGCAGTTCGGGATCGGCGGCGGCAAGGCGAAGCTGCGGACTCGGTCCGGGCTGGACTGGACAAAGAAATTCCCCAAGCAGGCGGCCGATGCGGCGCAATGGCCGGACGCGGTGGTGGACGGGGAGCTGTGCGCCCTGGCCGAGGACCACAGGCCGGACTTTTCGGCCCTGCAGGCGGCGATCTCGGACGGGGATACCGGCGGGCTGATCTATTTCGCCTTCGACCTGCTGTTCGAGGGCGGCGAAGACCTGCGCACCCTGCCCCTGTCGCATCGCAAGGCGCGGCTGCTGGCCTATATGGACCGGATCCCGAAAGGGGCGCGGTCGCGGGTTCGCTATGTCGAGCATTTCGCCTCGACCGGCCAGGCGGTGCTGGAAAGCGCCTGTCGGATGGATCTGGAGGGGGTGATCTCCAAGAGGCTGGACGCGCCGTATTCGGCCGGGCGGTCGACGACCTGGGTCAAGTCCAAATGCCGGGGCCGCGACGAGGTGGTCATCGGCGGCTGGACCTCGGAGGGGTCGCGGTTTCGATCATTGATTGTCGGCGTCCAGGACATCGATGCGCCGGCAGGACATGGGTTAAGGCCTCTGGGCCGGGTCGGGACCGGCTATAATCAATCATTGCTCAAGACCCTGTTGCCGGCGCTGAAGGCGGCGGCGGCGGACAGATCGCCCTTCGTCGGCAAGGGGGCGGCGCGCGGCGGCGCGGGGATCCACTGGGTCAGGCCCGTGCTGGTCGCGGAGATCGAACACGGCGGCTACACCGACTCGGGCTCGCTGAGGCAGGCGGCGTTCAAGGGGCTTCGTGAGGACAAGCCGGCGACCGAGGTCGATACGGCGCCGCAGGAGGCCGCAAAACCCGCGAAACCCTCCGGCAAGGCGCGGGCGGTGGTCGCGGGCCTGACCATCTCCAATCCCGACAGGGTGCTGTGGCCCGCCGCGGATGGCCATCCGGCGATCACCAAGCTTGAGCTGGTCCAGTTCTATGAGGCGGCGGCTGAGCGGATCCTGCCCCATGTCGCCGACCGGCCCGTGTCGATCATCCGGGCGCCCGAGGGGATCGGCGGCGAGGTCTTCTTCCAGCGTCACGCCATGCCGGGCTCGAACCCGCGGCTGAAGCTGATCGATGTGAAGGAGCGCAAACCCTATGTCGGCGTGGTCGACGTCGGCGGTCTGGTCGCTATCGGCCAGTCGGGCGGTCTGGAGCTGCACCCCTGGGGCTGCGCGCCCGGCGACCCGGAGACGCCGGACCAGATCACCTTCGACCTCGATCCCGACGAGGGACTGGATTTCGACGATGTGATCGCGGCGGCCAGGACGATGAAGACGCGACTGGAGGGGCTTGGGCTCAATCCGTTCTGCAAGACCACCGGCGGCAAGGGGCTGCACGTCGTCGTGCCGATCAGGGCGGACGCCAGGAGCCGGATCGAGTGGGACCAGTGCAAGGCCTTCGCCAGGGCCGTGTCGGAACAGGTGAGGCTCGATGCGCCGGATCGGTTCACGACGACCCTGGCCAAGAAGGCGCGGGGCGGAAAGATCTTCCTCGACTATCTGCGCAACGGCCGGATGGCGACGGCGGTCGCGCCCTGGTCGTCGCGCGCCCGTCCGGGGGCGGGGATCGCCTGTCCGCTGAGCTGGGGGCAGGTTAAGGTGGGGCTGGAACCGAAGGCCTTCACCCTGAGGAGCTATCCCGCGCTGCTGAAGAAGCCCGACCCGTGGAAGGATTTCCGGGCCGGGGCAGTGAACCTCAGGTCGTTGCTGAAAACGGTCCTATAGGACGGTAGTGCGGCGCTGGACGATCAGTATCGCCCCGGCCGCCAGCATCAGGCCCAGCAGGATCATCGCCCATTCCGACAGGGTCGGGACGGGAACGATCACGGGAGCGATGCGGAAGATGTTGGCCGAGGCGAGATCGGCCAAGACCAGGTCGCCGTTCGGTGCCGTCGCCAGTCCGTACGGGAACACGAAGCTCGGGCTGGCGGCATAGACAGTGGCGGCCGCGCCGGTCGTCGGCACAGCGTAGATGCTGGTGTTCGCGTTCATGTAGAGCACACCGTTCGTGAACGTCAGCGACCCGCCCTGGTTGCCCGGGACCGTGGTGACCAGGGTTCCCGTGCATGGCTCCGCGCACCCTGCCGGAGTCCGGACGATGCGGCCGGCGCTCGTCGAGAAATAGCGATCGCCATTGGCGGCGATCGCGACGCCGAAGGTTCGGAACTGGAAGCCGCCGCCGTTCGCATGGACGATGGATGTGCAGGGCTCCACGCAGCCTGCGGCGAGCCGGTAGACGTCGAAGCTCTGGAAATTCGAGTAGAAGAGGTTGCCGGCGGCGTCGAACGCGATCTGTTCGGGATTATTGGTCGGCGTGTTCGCGACCAGGGTCGGGGTGCAGGGCGCGACGCAGTTGGTGGCGATGCGGTAGATCGCGTTGGCGTTCTCGTCGGAATAATAGAGGTTGCCGCCGCGGACGGCCATTCCGGTCGAATAGTTGGCGAGCGTCAGCAGGTCGGTGAATACCGTGCCGTTGCCGGTGACCCGCTGCAGGAAGCCGTTCCGGGAAACGAAATAATTGCCCGAGGCGTCGAAGACGCCGCCCGCATGGCCCGTGCTGTTGGACCCGTAGACCGTGACGGTCTGGGCCGAGGCTGGAGCCGACAGGCCGAACAGCACGGAAAACGCGACCGCGAGGGTCGCCCAGCGAAGCAGTTTGAACATTGGTACCCCCCGGTTTTCCGCCGGGAGGGCGGGAAAACTACTGTCGGCCTGCGTATAGAGGCGCTCGGCTGGCCGCAATGCTTATGGGCGCGCGGTCAGTTTCCGGCAGGTCAGGCGAACTCCGCCTCGAGATCCGACAACCTCGCCGCCTGATCCTCGGCGATCAGGGCGTTGAGCAGGGGGTCGAGGTCGCCCTCCATGATCTGGGGCAGGCTGTGCAGGGTCAGGTTGATGCGGTGGTCGCTGACCCGCCCTTGCGGATAGTTGTAGGTGCGGATGCGCTCCGACCGGTCGCCCGACCCGACCTGGGACTTGCGGGCATCCGAGCGGGCGTTGTCCTTCATCTGGCGCTGCTGGTCGTAGAGGCGGACGCGCAGGTTCTTCATCGCCTTGTCGCGGTTGACGTGCTGCGACTTCTCTGAGGAGGTCACCACGATTCCGGACGGGAAGTGGGTGATGCGCACGGCGGAATCGGTCTTGTTGACGTGCTGGCCGCCCGAGCCGGAGGCGCGGAAGGTGTCGATGCGGATGTCCTTGTCCTGGATGTCGATCTCGACGTCCTCGACCTCGGGCAGGACCGCGACCGTGGCGGCCGAGGTGTGGATCCGGCCCTGGGTCTCCGTCTGCGGCACGCGCTGGACGCGGTGCACGCCGCTCTCGAACTTCAGCCGGCCGAACACGCCGTCGCCGGTGACGGTGGCGATGATCTCCTTGTAGCCGCCGGCCTCACCCTCGGTGGCGCTGTCCAGCTCGACGCGCCAGCCGCGCGTGGAGGCGTAGCGCGAATACATGCGGAACAGGTCGCCGGCGAAGATGGCGGCCTCGTCCCCGCCGGTGCCGGCGCGCACTTCCAGCACGGCCGAGGCGTTCTCGTCGGCATCGCGCGGGGCCAGCAGCAGGGCGACGTTCCGCTCCATGTCCGGCAGGGTGTCCTTGAGGACCTGCAGCTCGTCGGCGGCCATGTCGGCCATTTCCGGGTCAGCGGCCATGGCCTCGAGGTCGGCCATCTCGGCCCGGGTCTTCGCCAGCGCCATGACGGCATCGGCGACCGGCTTCATCTCGGCGTGCTCCTTCGACAGGCGCACGATCTCCTGGCCGTCGGTGGCCGCACCCATGCGGGCCTCCACCTGATGAAAGCGGTCCAGGACCTGGTCGAGCTTGGACTGGGGCAGGCGCAAGGGCGGGGTATCCATCGGCGGAAGCGAGGCGCGGTCTTACTCCGTCGGGCCTCGCCGTGTCGATGCGCGTGCGTGTCCCGGGCCGTTCACGCACGGTTGTGACCACTGTGTGCGGCGGGCGTCGGCCTCAAGACGGTTAGGCACGGACGCCCGGATGGCCCGGGTCTCCGCCTTGCCCGCGGGTGCCAGGCCCTCTCCCCGCAGGGGGAGAGGGACCGGGTCGGTCAAGCCAGCGAGGGCTCGATATCCTTGCAGGCCTGCAGCAGACCCTGGACCGAGGCGACCGACTTCTCGAACATCGCCTTTTCCTCGTCGTTGGTGGTGAACTCGACGATCTTCTCGACGCCGTTCGCGCCGATCAGGGCCGGCACGCCCACATAGAGGTCCTTGAGGCCGTATTCGCCCGACAGCCAGACGGCGCAGGGCAGGACGCGCTTCTGGTCCAGCAGATAGGACTTGGCCATGGCGATGGCCGATTCCGCCGGGGCGTAGAAGGCCGAGCCGGTCTTGAGCAGGGCGACGATCTCGCCGCCGCCCTTGCGGGTGCGGGTGACGATGGCGTCCAGATCGGCCTGCGACAGGAAGCCGGCCGAAACCGCGTCGGGCAGGGGCAGGCCGCCGATGGTCGAGTGACGCACCATCGGCACCATATCGTCGCCGTGGCCGCCCAGGGTCCAGGCGTGGATGTCCTGCACCGAGACGCCGGTCTTTTCCGACAGGAAATAGGCGAAACGGGCCGAGTCGAGCACGCCGGCCATGCCGACGACCTTCTCGTGCGGCAGCCCCGAGAATTTCTGCAGGGCCCAGACCATGGCGTCGAGCGGGTTGGTGATGCAGATGACGAAGGCGTTCGGGGCGTGGGCCTTGATGCCCTCGCCGACGGCCTTCATGACCTTCAGGTTGATGGAGACAAGGTCGTCACGGCTCATGCCGTCCTTGCGGGGCACGCCGGCGGTGACGATGCAGACGTCGGCGCCCGCGATTTCGGAATAGGCGTTGGCGCCCTTCAGCGAGACCGAGGAGCCGAACACGGCGGTGGCCTCGGCGATGTCGAGCGCCTTGCCCTGGGGCGTGCCCTCGGCGATGTCGAACAGGATCACGTCGCCCAGGGCTTCGCGCGCGGCCACGTGGGCCAGGGTGCCGCCGATCATACCGGCGCCGATGAGGGCGATCTTCGCGCGAGCCATGGAGTTCTCCGTCAGGGGCTTGTCGGTGGCCGGCCGCGCTGAGCGCGACTTGAGGCCGGGTTGTGCAGTGCGATGTCAGAAACCGTCGGGCGGCGGTCTAGACCCGGTGCGGCATGGTCGCAAGCGGGGAAGCGGGGGTTTACCGGCGGCGGGCGTCCTGCGACGGTCGCCGTCTCACAGACGAGGAGCCGACACCGATGCGCGCACACTTCGCCACCGCCCTTCTGTTATCCGCCATCGCCGCGCCCGCAATGGCCCAGACGCCCCCCGCCACCATCGGCCAGCAGTATGTCCCCGCCCCCTGGTGGATGCGCGATCCGGTCATCGCCTCGATCGGCTACGTCCGGGTCGAGCTCCAGGCCAACCGCGCCGGCTTCAACGCCACCTTCCAGGTCGTGGACCGAAGCGTCGCCGAGGCCTCGAGGAAGGCCGCCGACCAGGTCCGCGCCCTGTCACAGACCCTGGCCGCCTATGGCGTTGAAAAAGTCCGCGTCGAGACCAGCCTGACGACCCAGCCCCTCTACGATCAGTATCGCGACGAGAACGGGATCCTGCGCGACAACACCCGGGCCGACCGCATCGAACGCTATCAGGCCCAGGCCACCGTCAGCCTGTCGGTCCGCGACACGGCCCTGCTGGAGCGGATCTACGCGACCGTGGTCGCCTCCCAGCCCAACTCCATCAGCCAGGTCTATTTCAGCCTGGAGCCCGACAATGTCGCCAGGTCCAATCTCGCCCGCGAGGCCGTGCGGGACGCCGCCAACCGGGCGCGCGCGGCCGCAGAGAACGCCGGCGCGACCCTGGGATCGGTGCGGGTCATCGATCCGACCGGCCGGGCCTGCCAGACCGACGTCCTCGCCGGCTGGCCCTCCTATGGATCCGGCGCGTCCCAGGCGACCACTGTGTCGGAAGACGTTGTCGTGACCGGCAGCCGGATGATGGCCATGGCCCCGCCTCCCCCGCCGCCGCCCGCACCGGGTCAGGCCCCCTCTGAGGCCCAGATCGAGGCGGCGCGGCTGGCGCTCCAGCCGCCGCTGCAGACGCTCACCGACCAGGCCTGCGTGGTCTACGGCCTCAACTAGTGGCGGCGTTCGTCGTCGACCCGGCCTTCGCGGCCGGGTCCGTCTTCGCCGCCGACTGGCCCCTGTGTCACGTCCGGCTGCAGGACGACGCCCGTTTCCCGTGGCTCATCCTGATCCCCCGGGTCGCCGGCGCGACCGAGCTGGAGCATCTGCCGGTCTCCGACCGCGCCGTGCTGATGGAGGAGACGATCCGGGCCGGCGCGATCGTCCGCGCCCTGGCCGGGGCGGCGGGCTGCCCGATCGACAAGCTGAACGTCGCCGCCCTCGGCAATGTCACCGCCCAGCTGCACCTGCATGTCGTCGGCCGCCGCCGCGACGACGACCTGTGGCCCGACCCGGTCTGGGGTCGGGGCCCGGCTGAACCCTACGATCCGGCCGCGAGAGCCCGCGCTCTCGATCTGATCGATCTCGCCTAAGATTTCCGTGCATCCCCGCGAAGGCGGGGACCCCGGTTTTAGCTGCACCTCGGTGCGCGGGATCACGGTCAACGCGCACCTGGCGCAGCCCATCGCCCACAGCACTGGGTCCCCGCCTTCGCGGGGATGCACGGGGTTGGGCTGAATCAGCGAACCAGCGTGACCGCCCGCTCGCGGTCGCCCTGGGCCAGCGTCCCGCTCCAGCCTTCGCCCGAAGACTGCAGCGACAGTCGTCCGCCGCCCATCTCCAGCACCAGAACGCCCGCCGACCGTTCGGCCGTCGTCAGGGGTCCGACCTCGGCCGTGGCGTCGGCGGTGCGATAGCCGCCCTCCAGCGGCCTGGTCTCGCCCTGGTCCATCAGGGACACGGTCATCAGCGTCCGCCCCTCGCCGTCCTTCAACAGCCAGCGCCCGTCCAGCGGCCCCATGCGCGCATCCATGCTGCGCTCGGCGTTGTTGACTCCAGCATCGTAGGCATTGTCCGCCCGCGACGGCGCATGCTCGTAGCTGCGGCGGTAGGCCTCGACCGAGACCGGGGCCGTAATGACGCGAAGACGGGTATCGCCCCCGCCGTCGCCTTCCTCCGTGACACGGCCGAAATTCGACGGTGGCTCGAAAGGTCGCACCACCGGCGCCTGATAGACCTGGGCCGTATAGGCCACGGGCGCCGACTGCCCCGTCACTGCAGCGGGGGAAACGGCGAGCGAAATCAGTGCGAAAACGACCATGGGGGGCAGCTTGTCGTCTCGCGGCGGCGATGGCCAGCGCCGACGTGCGACACGCGAAATCGTGATCGGCCCCCCGCAGTGCGGGATGAGGGTGACGGCAAGCCCGTTTTGCCCTGCACCCTCGCGTTGACACCGGCCTGCCACCGTCCGTAAAGCCTGTGCCACTCACGCTTGACGCCTGTTCCGTCTCAGTTTTTTGAGAACCATTCGCATGTCGAACCCTACCGGCGACGCGGCCGACGACCAGACCGGTCGCTTCGTCCCCCAGCCCAACGGCCGCCCTCGTCCCCTGTCTCCGCATCTGCAGACCTGGCGCTGGCATATCACCATGACGGCCTCGATCCTGTTCCGCGTCACCATCGGCGCGGCCAGCGTCGGCGCGATCTTCGTCGTCGCATGGATCGCCGCCGCCGCCTTCGGACCGGAGGCCTGGGCCGCCGCTCTCGATCTGGCGGGCTCGCCCCTGGGCCTGTTCGTCGGCTTCGGCCTGACGGCGGCGCTGTTCTCGCTCCTGCTGAACGGCGGTCGCCACCTGATCAACGACACCGGCGCCGGCCTGACGATCACGTCCGCCGACCGGCTGTCGTCGATCGCCGTCTACGGCCCCGTCCCCCTGGCCATCCTGTTCTGGGTCGCCCTGTTCGTCACCGGAAGGGTTTCGCTGTGAGCGCTCAGGCCCAGTACAAGAACGGCGTCCGGGTCTCCGAACGCCACGGCGCCGGGGAATGGACCCTGGAAAAGGTTCTGCTGGCCCTGATGATGCCGCTCGGCGTCTGGCTGCTGTCGACCGCCTTCACCCTGGCCGGCGCCGGATACGACGTCGTTCTCCAGTGGTTCGCCAGCCGGCTGAACGCCGGGCTTCTGATCGTCACGGCCCTGGTCTTCTTCGGTTTCGCCAGCCTGGCCTGGAAGGTGATCGTCGAGGACTACATCCACCGTCCGGGGAACAAGGCCCTGCTGCTGGGCCTGCTGAACCTGATCTTCCTCGCGCTGGCCGCCGCCAGCGTCTTCTTCATCGTACGGCTGGCGCTGGGTTCGGCGCCGCTGCCGGCCGGTTTCGGGATCTGATCGAGAAAAAATGGCTGACTATCAAATCGTCGATCACGAATACGACGTCGTCGTCGTCGGCGCCGGGGGCTCGGGCCTCCGCGCGGCCCTCGGGGCGGCGCAGCAGGGACTGAAGGTCGCCTGCGTCACCAAGGTCTTCCCGACTCGCTCCCACACCGTGGCGGCCCAGGGCGGCATCTCCGCCGCGCTCGGCAACATGGGCGAGGATTCCTGGAAGTGGCACATGTACGACACCGTCAAGGGGTCGGACTGGCTGGGCGACCAGGACGCCATCGAATATCTGGTCCGCGAGGCCCCCAAGGCCGTCTACGAGCTGGAACACTGGGGCGTGCCCTTCTCGCGCACCGACGAAGGCAAGATCTATCAGCGCGCCTTCGGCGGCATGACGAAGAACTACGGCGAGGGCCCGGTCCAGCGCACCTGCGCCGCAGCCGACCGCACCGGCCACGCCATCCTCCACACCCTCTACGGCCAGTCGGTGCGCCGCGAGGTCGAGTTCTTCATCGAGTATTTCGCCCTCGACCTGATCATGCAGGACGGCAAATGCACGGGCGTCACGGCCTGGAAGCTCGACGACGGCACCATCCACCAGTTCCGCGCCAAGCTCGTCATCCTGGCCACCGGCGGCTACGGCCGCGCCTATTTCTCGGCCACCTCGGCCCACACCTGCACGGGTGATGGGAATGCGATGGTCCTGCGCGCCGGCCTGCCGCTGCAGGACATGGAGTTCGTCCAGTTCCACCCGACCGGCATCTATGGCGCCGGCTGTCTGATCACCGAGGGCGCCCGGGGCGAGGGCGGCTATCTGACCAACTCCGAGGGCGAGCGGTTCATGGAACGCTACGCCCCGTCGGCCAAGGATCTGGCCTCACGCGACGTCGTCAGCCGTTCCATGACGATGGAAATCCGCGAGGGTCGCGGCGTCGGTCCGAACAAGGACCACATCAACCTGCACCTGGATCACCTCGACCCGGCGGTGCTGCACGAGCGCCTGCCGGGCATCTCCGAGAGCGCCAAGATCTTCGCCGGCGTCGATGTCACGAAGGAGCCGATCCCGGTCATCCCGACCGTCCACTACAACATGGGCGGCATCCCTACCAACTATCACGGCGAGGTCCTGACCAAGGTCGGAGACAACGCCGACACCGTGGTCCCCGGCCTGATGGCCGTGGGCGAGGCGGCCTGCGTCTCGGTCCACGGCGCCAACCGTCTGGGCTCCAACAGCCTGACCGATCTCGTCGTCTTCGGACGCGCCGCCGGCCTTCGGGCCGGCGAGGTCGTGGACAGGGCCGCCCCGGTCCCGGCCGCCCCGGCCTCGGTGACCGCCGGACATCTGGCGCGTCTCGATCGCTTCCGCTTCGCCAACGGCTCCCAGTCGACGGCCAGACTGCGCAACGAGATGCAGCACGCCATGCAGTCGGACGCGGCCGTGTTCCGCACCGGCGAGACCCTCGACGGGGGCGTCGCCAGGCTGCGCGACATCGCCGCCCGCTCGGCCGACATCAAGACCACCGATCGCGGCATGATCTGGAATACGGATCTGGTCGAGGCGCTGGAATACGACAACCTGATCGACCAGGCCCTGGTCACGATCGAGAGCGCGGCCAACCGCAAGGAAAGCCGGGGGGCCCATGCTCGCGAGGACTTCCCTGACCGTCACGACGACGAATGGATGAAGCACACCCTGGCCTGGAAGAGACCCGGCGAGGACGTCACGATCGACTACCGACCGGTTCACACCTACACGATGTCCAGCGACATCGAGTACATCAAGCCCAAGGCGAGGGTTTACTGAGATGGTTCAACTCACCCTCCCGCGCGGCTCGGCCCCGACCAGGGGCAAGGTCCACAAGGCTCCCAAGGGCGCCAGGAACGTCAAGACCTACAAGGTCTATCGCTATGACCCCAACGTCGACGCCAACCCCTCGTGGGACGTCTTCGAGGTCTCGGCCGACGATCACGGCCCGATGCTGCTGGACGCCCTGATCCACATCAAGAACGAGATCGACCCGACCCTGTCGTTCCGGCGCTCGTGCCGCGAGGGCATCTGCGGCTCCTGCTCGATGAACATCGACGGCCGCAACACCCTGGCCTGCACCAAGGGCTGGGACGAATGCTCGTCCTCGACCATCGCCATCGGCCCCCTGCCGCACCAGGCCGTGATCAAGGATCTGGTGACGGACCTGACCCTGTTCTACGCCCAGTACGACTCGATCAAGCCCTACCTCCAGTCCGACGATCCGGATCCCACCACCGAGCGCCTGCAGTCGCCCGAGGACCGCGCGAAGCTCGACGGTCTCTATGAATGCATCCTGTGCGCCTGCTGCTCGACCTCCTGCCCCAGCTACTGGTGGAACCAGACCGAGTACCTGGGTCCCGCGGCCCTGCTGCAGTCCTATCGCTGGATCTCCGACAGCCGCGACGACAAGACCCAGGAGCGGCTCGATGACCTCGAGGACCCGTTCAAGCTCTACCGCTGCCACACGATCATGAACTGCGCCCAGGTCTGCCCCAAGGGCCTGAACCCGGCCAAGGCCATCGCCGAGACCAAGAAGCTGATGATCGCCCCGGGACGCAAGAAGCAGGCGGCCTGAAGTCTGCGGATCAGGAGTTCGGCTAGAGCATGATCGCTTGAGACAGAACCGCTACGCGGTTCTGGTGAAGGCGTGAATCATGCTCTCGCTCATATCTGGAGCCTGATTCACCGCATCGGCGGAATCGGGTAGCGATTCCTCCTCAACGGATCAGGCTCTAGAGAGCCAGCTTTAAGCCGCAATGGGTCGCGAAGTGGCGATAGTCGCCGTCGCGCGTGATCAGTGGAACGCCGGCGTCGAGGCAGCACTGGGCAATCAGCGTGTCCGCGAGCCGCGCCTTGAGTCCTTTGCTCAGAAGTCGGCGCCGGATTTCACCGGCGCCGATCCAGAAATGCTCACTGATCGGCAGCATCCCCGCCATGTCGATTATGCCCCTGAGGGCAGGTTCGGCTTTGGGCGAAGACAGGAGTTCTGCGACCACCGGCGGCGGCAGTCGCAGCGTCTCGGCCCGAAACGCTGCTTCCACGAGACGCGCGTCAGGGGTCTCTTGACGGGTCAGGAAGTTAATGACGCTGCTGGTGTCCGCTGCGATCAAACGACATTTCCGAAAGCATCGAACTCACGATCCTCTCGAAGGGCGTCGAGATCGAAGTCGCTGCAATCGACCTGGCCTTGCAGCGCCAGCATCCGCTTTGACCACTCGGATACGGCATAGCGCTCCAGAGCTTGCCGCAGGGTTTCCGTTACACCCGCGCCTGACAGAGATTGCGCCCGGTCCATCAGCTCCACGGGTACGAAGGCTGTAATTTTGCGAAGATCGCCCATGGACGCCGATACCATATCTTTCATACGGCACCAACTTACGGTCTTGCCTCCGGCTCGAGGCTTTGCCAAGACCGCCTCATGCCCAAGGTCACCTACATCGAGCACGACGGCCGCGAACATGCCGTTGAGGTCAAGTCGGGCCTCTCCGTCATGGAGGGGGCGGTCCGCAATAATGTGCCCGGCATTGACGCCGACTGCGGCGGGGCCTGCGCCTGCGCCACCTGCCATGTCTATGTCGACGAGGCCTGGCGCGAGGCGACCGGCAAGCCCTCTGCCATGGAGGAGTCGATGCTCGACTTCGCCGAGGAGGTGGAGCCGAACTCGCGCCTCTCATGCCAGATCCGGGTCTCCGACGCCCTCGACGGCCTGATCGTGCGCCTGCCGGCCAACCAGCACTGACCCCGGAGTCTGCCATCGTCGATCCGCGGCTGATCCAGGCCGTGGACGACCTGATCCGCCACCACGCGCGGCCGGGCCACATCCCCCTGATCGCCATCGCGGGCGCTCAAGGGTCCGGCAAGAGCACCCTGGCGGCCGAGGCGGCGACGCACCTGGCCTGCGCCGCCCTGTCCCTCGACGACGTCTATCTGACCCGCGCAGAGCGCGCCGATCTCGCCGTCCGCGTCCATCCTCTGTTCGCCGTGCGCGGTCCGCCCGCCACCCACGACCTCGCCCTCCTGGATCAGACTCTGGCCCGCCTGCGCGCCGCCGGGCCAGGGGACCGTGCGGCGATCCCCGCCTTCGACAAGCTCGCAGACGACCGCCGGGCCGAGGCGGACTGGCCCGTCTTCACCGGCCGGCCCCGCGCTGTCCTGCTGGAAGGCTGGTGCCTCGGAGCGACGCCGCAAGGACCGGCCGAATTGTCGGAATCCATCAATGACCTCGAGCGGATCGACGACCCGGACGCCGTCTGGCGCCGCGCGATCAACCATTCACTGGCGACCCGTTACGCCCGCCTGTTCGCCACCTTCGACGCCCTGCTGTTCCTCAAGGCCCCGACCTTCGACCGCATCCTCGACTGGCGGGTCGAACAGGAGGCGGGATTGCTCGGCATCCGTCCTGCCGCCGTGCCCGGGGCCCGCCGTACCGAACTGGCCCGCTTCATCCAGGCCTTCGAGCGCATCACCCGCCACATGCTGGCCGGCGGCGTCACGGCGGACAGCGTCATCGAACTGGACGGAGACCGCGCCGTGCTTCACATCCGGGATCACGGCGGCGCCTGAAGCGCTCGCCGCGCGTTGAGTACCGTGGCCTTGACCCAACCCATCGACCGTCGCCTCCAGCCCCGCTCGCCCGCGAACGCGCGCGCCGTCCTGGTCGCGCCCGGGATAGAGATGGCCTGCGTGATCGTCGACACCTCGGCGGGCGGCCTCAAGGTCCGCACCGATCGTCAGCTTTCCCTGCCCGCCCGAGTCACCATTGTGGACGTTGCGGCGGGCCTCGCCATCGAGGCGGACGTCGCCTGGCGCAAGGGCGCAGAGGCCGGGCTCACGCTCAAGGGCCAGTCCGCCCTGCGCGGCCTCGTCCCCTCCCGCCTGCTCCCGGCCCGCGAGGCGTGGATCAGGGCAGGAGGACAGTAGGTCCCATCCTCTTCTTTCGTCATTCCGGGTCTTCGCTACGCTTCGCCCGGAATGACGAAAGAATTGCTGGCTACTCGATCCTCGGCATGGTGCTGGCATTGATCGCGATCCGCCCGATCAGCCCCTTCACGATCAGGTCGAGCGGCTGGCCTTCGCGATAGTCGGCGGCGGCGACGAAATTGACCCGGTCCTCGGAGATCAGCGAATAGATCTTCTTCTGATCCTTCTCCGAGTTCCGGGGATCATAGACGGCGATCGAGAAGCCGCCCTTGGTGTGCATCATCTTCATGGTCGGCACGTCGGTGTCGCCGTCGCCGAGGAAGATCATCCGCTCGAACGGAATCGCCCGGTCCTCGTCGGCGGTGAACCGGTTGATCCGCTCGTGGTCCCAGTGGTTCAGGACCCCCTTGTTGATGCGGAACAGATACTGGGTCTTGGTCGTGTAATTGACCCCCACCGCCGGCCAGATCGCCACCCCGTGGTCGTCATAGGCGAATTTCGACGCGAAGACGTGGTGGAAGGCGTCGCGGATCGGACAGCCGTCGATCATCTCCTCCAGGCCCGCCGAGATGATGTAGTGTTCGATCTCCAGCCCGTATTTCGCGCCGATGGCGTCGATCCGCTCGAACCAGCCGGTGCCGGTCAGATCCGACTTCAGCCCGTCGAACAGCTTCACGTCCTGACCGTGCTCGGCCAGCAGCTTTTTGGTGATCGGCTGGTCGCTGTGCCGCGCCCGCTGCAGCATCAGCTGCATATACATCAGGATATTGTCGCCATCGGCCGACTTGGTCAGCCGGTCCGCCTCGCCCCAGAAGTCGCCGATTCCCATCCCCACCGAGGGAATGAAGGTCACCTCCTGCATATTCCCCCGCGCCAGGGTCCCGTCGAAATCGTAGATCAGGGCGGTCTTCAGGAGCTTGCTCATGGCTCGTCTTTATTCTTCCGCTCAACCCAGCGCCAATTCCGGCGCCGCAGCCCGGCTGTCGGCCTCCAGCGGCAGGTGCAGGATGAAGGCCGCGCCCTTGCCGGGTTCGCTTTCCACCTCGGCCCAGCCGCCGTGCAGCTCGACCAGGGCTTTGACCAGGGCCAGACCGACGCCCGGCCCGCCGCGCTCGCGCTTCACGAACCGGTCGAAGACGTGCGCCTGCAGATGATAGGGGATGCCGCGGCCGGTATCCTCGACCCGTATGCGCAGCTCGCTTGAGTTGGCCTCGGCCCGCAGGGACACCGACCCGCCCTCCGACACCGAGCGCCCGGCATTGTCCAGCAGATGATCGACGGCCTGCGCCAGCCGCCTCGCATCGGCCCGGATGGCCGGCAGGTTGGCGGCGGCGACGGCCTTCAGCGTTGCGCCGCGTCCCTCGATCCGCGGCCGGTGCTTCTCGACGGCCTCGGCGAACAGGTCGCGGATGCGCACGTCGCCGAGCGATAGCTCCATCTCCCCCGCGTCGATCTGGGCCATGTCGAGCACATCGTCGATGGAGTGGGTCAGCTGGCCGGCGGCGACGCGGATGGCCCCCGCGTACTGGCGGCTGCGTTCCGGCAGATCGCCCATCGTCTCCAGCAGTTCGGAATAGCCGACGATGGTCGTCAGCGGCGTCCGCAGCTCATAGCTGACCGAGCCGACGAACTCGCGCTTCAGCGCCTGGCTTTCCTTCAGGGCCGCCTCGCGCTGGGCCAGGGCCTGTTCCAGCTCGCGCCGCGCCGTCACGTCGGAGAAGGCCACCAGGGTCGCGCCGTCGGGGAGGGGCCGGGTCTGCCAGGCCGCCGTCCGCCCGTCGGTCGTGCGCCCCTCGCCCGAGACGGCGATGCGGCTCTCGGGATCGGGATCGGCCACCCGCGCCTTCAGCCCCAGCCACAGGGCCGCGTCGGGCAGGGCCGTCTTGCACAGCTCGGCGATGGCGTCGAACTCCCCCGCCTCCTCCAGCTGTTCGGCCGACAGGCTCCAGAAGGTCTCGAACGCCTCGTTGTGCAGCCGCAGCCGCCCGTCCGAGCCGAACACGGCGACCGCGTCGTTGAGCTTGTCGAGCGTGGCCGTCTGCACCTGAAGCTGGGCGTTGAACCGGCTGCGCAGGCTCAGCTCGCCCGTGATGTCCGAGAACAGCAGCAATATGCCGCCCAGGGGATGGGGCTGGCGCACCAGTCGCAGAGTCCGCCCGTCCGGCAAGGACCAGCTGTCGTCGGCGGCGGCTTCCGTCGCCTCGTAGAACTCCAGCTCCGTGGCCTTCCAGCCCGCATAGTCGATGACCTCGGGCAGCATCCGGCGCTGACGCAGCCGGTCCAGCAGCTCGGCGTGCGTCGGCCGTTCGTTCAGCCAGGCCGGATCGAGGTTGAATAGCACCTGGAAGGCGATGTTGTGGAAGGCCAGTTTCTTGGACGGCCCGAAGATGGCCACCGCATCGGCCAGATGGTTGAGGGTCTCGTCATGGGCCGTAACGTGACGACGCAGGGTATCGCGCGTCTCCTCGGCCTCGGTCATGTCGATGGCGAAGACCAGCACCGGCCCGCCCGGCCCGGCCGCGCCGCCCGAGAACAGGGGCTCGGCCAGGATCTTCCAGGCCCGGCGACGTCCGTCTCCGGCGGTCCAGCGGAAGCCTTCCTGATGCGTCCCGACCCGCGCCGCCTCGGCCGCCAGCTGGTCGGCGCCGCGGTCGAAACTGGCCCGGGCCTCGCGCGCCGCCTCGACCGTTCCGCACTTCACCTCGGCCAGCCACGCCTTGTTGGCCCAGACCAGACGCCCGTCATGATCCACGACCCAGGTCGGCGATGGCGAGGCGTCGGCGATCAGCCCGGCCGCGAACCCCTGCTCGCCGGCGCCCTCGCCCTGCTTACCCTGGATGTCCACCTGCGAGACGCTCCGCACCACCGGCGACAGCCTCAGCCAGGCGGTGCCGTTGACGGCGCTGCCCTCGATCTTCCAGGCGTCGCCGTCGTGCGCCTCGAACGGCGTCCCCTCGGCCAGCAGGGCGTCGATCGCCTCGGGCAGGCCGGCATGCAGGGCCTCGGCCAGGGCCGCGCCCGGCGTCCCCTGCACATCCCTGGCGAAGGCCAGCCGCACCGCCTCGATGCTTTCGGGCCGCCCCAGCAACAGCGGCGGCTCGCCCGGCGTCAGCCCGATGCGCACGTCGTCGAAGGCGGTCAGGGCGCCGTCGTGCTGCGCCCGGCTCACCGCCGTCGCGGCGCGTTCCCGCTCAATCATGGATTCGCGCGCGGCCACGGCCCGGCGCAGACGCCACGCCCAGACGCTGATCGACAGGGCCAGCCCCGCCGCTCCCGCCGCCGCCGCAAAGGCGATATCGGCCTCCGCCATACCCGTTCACCCGCTGGATCGAATCGCGACCATAGCCGAAGCCGCGCCGGGCGCGAATGGATGGTTAACAAGTCGTCGGGGCGTGCGCGACGGTGAGTCCCGTGCGCCACGGTGGCGCTGCCCCGGACGAGCGCCTAACTCCCCCACCATGACCTGGAACGACCAAGCGGCCCCTTCGCTCGACGACTTCGCCCGGCTGGCGCGCCAGGCCTTGGACGCCCTGCCGGAGCCGTTCAGGTCCGTCGCCGGGGATGTGGTCATCCGCATCGACGATTTCGCCGACGAGGAGACCCTGGCCGCGGTCGATCTCGAGGACCCGTTCGACCTGACCGGCCTCTATCATGGCGTCCATATCGGCGACCGCGAAGGCTTCGGCCCTGCGCCCGAGCCGTCCCGCGTCTTCCTCTACCGCCGCCCGATCCTCGACGAATGGTGCGAGCGCGGCGACGTCGGCCTCGCCGAGATCATCGCCCACGTCCTCATCCACGAGATCGGCCACCACATGGGCCTCGACGACGACGACATCGACGGCATCGAGGCCGAGGATTGATGATGCTTCCTTCGCCCCCTGCGGGAGAAGGTGGCCGAAGCGGAGCGGAGGTCGGATGAGGGGTCACGCTGACCTCGCCAATTTACCGTCTGCCCCCTAACTCCACCCGCCGGCGAGACCCCTCATCCGTCAGCCTTCGGCTGCCACCTTCTCCCGCAAGGGGAGAAGGGAAACTCAGGCCGCCTTCTTCTTCCCCGGAGCCTTCTTCTTCGCCGCCGGCTTCTTCGCCGCAGCTCCCCCCGCCGACCCCTTCAGACTGTTCCTGAGCGCCGCCATCAAATCCACGACATTGGTGTCATCCGGTTCCGGCGCCTCGACCACGCCCTGGCCCATCTGCTTGGCCTTGATCATCGCCTTCAACGCCTCGTCGTAGCGGTCCTTGAACAGCGTCGGATCGAAGTCCGCATCCTTCTGGCTGATGATCCGCGCGGCGATATCGACCATGTCGGCATCCGCCCTCATCGTCGGGATGTCGTCGAAATAGTCGTCGGCGTCGCGCACCTCGTCGTGCGCCCGCAGCGTCCAGGCCACCAGCCCCTTGCCCCGGACCTCCAGGGCGATGCGCCGCTCGCGGTTCCTGAGCACCAGCGAGCCGATGGCGATCTTGTTCTGCTTGGCCATCGCCTCGCGGATGACGGCGAAGGCCTCGACCCCCACCCCCTTGTCGGGCACGACATAGAGGGGGTCGGCCCAGTACAGCCGGTCGATGTCGTCGGCGTCGACGAACTGTTCGATGTCGATGGTCCGCGTCGAGTCCAGCTTCACCTTGTCGAAATCGGCGGTGTCGAACAGGACGTATTCGTCCTTCGACACCTCATAGCCCTTGACCAGATCGGACCGCTCGACCGGCCCCGTATCGGGGTCCGTCGCGACCATGCGGATGCGATTGTTGGTCTTCGGATTGATCAGGTGGAACGAGACGTCGTTCGTCCTGGTCGTCGCCGCATAGAGCGCCACCGGACAGGTGACGAGCGACAGCTTCAGATGGCCTTGCCAGGTGGGGCGTGCGGGCATGGGACGACTCCTCGGGACCGAGTCGAATGCTTGTCCTGCCGGTTGGTTCAGTGCCTCAGCCCGGTGCGTGGTCGAGGCGTCCCGGACCCCTCCTCCTCCCGGTCACCCGCGGGCGTGCATCGAGCGCGATGATCCGGCGGTTCCGGCGTCAGCAGGCGACGGGCGACGGTCGCCTTCCCGGCCCGCTCTCCGAGTGGGCATCCCGACCCAAAGCGCACCTTACCAGGTATCGCTTTGTTCGGTATCGGGCATTAACCCTGAGCGTTCACAGGGATTTGGCGATGGCAAAGAGCGAAGCGTTCGACCGGCTGACCGAACTTGCGGCGGCACTGTTCGGCGCGCCTATCGCTCTGATCACTGTGCTGGATCAGGACCGGCAATGGTTTCGTTCGAACCGGGGCTATGACGCAGATCAGACGACGCGGGACGAATCCTTCTGCGCCCACATGGTTGGCGGGCCGGCAGGATCGACGATGGTGGTCGAGGACGCCACGCTTGATCCCCGGTTTCAGGACAATGGATTGGTAACGCGCGATGGCGTGCGGTTCTATGCCGGGGCGGTCATAACGACCGCTGATGGAGCGCAGGACGGCGCGGTCTGTGTCATCGATACTGCAGCCCGGCCCGCGCCCACAGCCGCTTAGATGGATAGTCTGGCGCTTCTGGCCCGGCTGGCAGGTCATGAGATCGACAAGGCCCGATTGATACGCCGCCAATACGAGCACGCAGCCAAGCTGGAAATGGCTGAGGCGATGTCCGGGGTCGGTCATTGGCGATACGACGTCGCGACGCGGGCGATCGAATGGTCGGATGAAGTGTTCCGCATCCACGGGCTGGAGCCTGGATCGATCGATCCAACGTTCGATACCATGAGCCCCCGGTATGACCCGGAGGACCGGGCGAACGTCTGGGCTCTGATCGAGCGGGCCCTGGCGAAGGGGGAAGGCTATGACACGCTCTTGCGCATAGACCGGGCCGGCGATCAGCGAGTCACGCGGACCCGGGCCAAGGTTGAGCTCGACCAGGATGGTCAGGTCGTCGCTCTGTTCGGCATCTTTCAGGACATCACCGAGTCAGTGCGCGGGCAAGAGCGTATCGAGGCGAGCGAAAGCCTGTTTCGACTGCTGAGCGAGACCGCCACCGACATCGTCGCGCGCTACGCGGCAGACGGATCGTTTTTGTATGTGTCGCCGTCGGTTGAAGCCATCCTCGGACGCGAACCGGAAGAAATGATCGGCCGGAAATGAGGCGACTTTACCGTCCCCGAAGACCTTCCCGCCGTTTGCGCCAAGGTGAAGGCCTATCTCGAAGCGGGTTCAGGGGCGGAGGTCACGCGCTACGAATACCGGGTCTTCAAGGCAGATGGGACGATCGTCTGGCTGGAGGCGTCGCCCCGTGCCTTGCGCGACGCTGACGGACGGGTTTTTGAAATGCAGGACCATGTCCGCGACATCACCGCCAGGAAGGTCGTTGAAGCCGAGCAGGCCGAACTGGTCGATACTCTGAAGCTGGCGGAAAACCTGGCGGGTCTGGGCTCATGGAAGCTGAACGCTGTGTCTGGGCATGTCCGATGGTCAGAGCAGGTCTATCGGATCCATGGCGTGACGCCCGAGGCCTTTGACCCCAACCTCGACGACGCGGTTGGTTTCTATCATCCGGACGACCAGCAGGCCGTCCGTGACTGGTGTGCCAACGCGATGGAGACGGGCGAGGCCGGCGAGTTCCAACTGCGACTGATGCGTTCGGACGGCGAGGAACGCGCCGTGATTTCCCAATGTCGGCCCGAATGCGGGCCGGACGGAACGACAATCGCGCTTTATGGCGTCTTCCAGGACGTGACCGAGCGGGTTCAGGCGGAAGAGACGATCAAGGCTAGCGAAGCGCGCTATCGGCTACTGGCGGACAACTCAACCGACATCATCGCAACCTACGGAATAGACGGGGTGTTCCGCTATCTATCTCCCGCGATTGAGGGGCCCATGGGCTACCGGCCTGACGAGATGGTTGGTCAGCCGGCCGGTGACTTCATGCACCCCGAAGACGTAGACCGGGTTCTGGCTGTATTTGCCGACTATGCGCGAAGTGGGCCGGAAACGCCGTCGCCGCGCGTGCCTTATCGCGGTGTCCGCAAGGACGGATCGTTTGTCTGGTTGGAGGCCCATCCCAAGGTCATTCGTGACGCCATAGGGCAGCCGATCGAGTTTCAAGACGTGGTCCGCGATATTACGGAGACCAAAGCCCTTGAGGAGGCGCTGATTGAGGCCCGTGACGTCGCGGAGGCGGGCGCCAGGGCCAAGTCCGAATTCCTCGCCAATATGAGCCATGAGCTGCGTACGCCCCTGACCAGCGTGATCGGGTTTTCGGGGCTGCTGAAAGGTAGCCAGAGCCTGCCGGACGCCGAGCGGCGCTTTGCGGACCGGATCGCGACGTCGTCGGAAGCGCTGCTGAGCGTGATCAATGACATTCTGGACTATTCCAAACTGGAAGCGGATGCCGTGGGGCTGGATCCCATGCCGTTCGATCCGAAGGCCATGGCTGAGGGCGCAGCGGGGATCGTTGAGGCGCAGTGCGTGGCCAAGGGACTGGCGCTGGATATTGAGGTCGAGCCCGGACTGCCCGAAGCCCTGATGGGCGACGAGGGGCGATTGCGACAGGTTATGCTGAACTTCCTGTCCAATGCGGTGAAGTTCACCGGGCATGGCCGGGTTCTACTGAACATGGGCTGGGCCGACGGGCGGTTGCGGATCGCGGTGACCGACAGCGGGATTGGCATCGCGGCCGACAAGATCGACGCCCTGTTCGACCGCTTTACCCAGGCCGATGCCTCGACCACGCGGGTCTATGGCGGGACCGGATTAGGCCTGGCCATTTCGCGTCGCCTGATCGAACTGATGGGTGGGGAGATCGGAGCGGACAGCCGGCCGGGTCACGGTTCTACCTTCTGGCTGGAAGTGCCGCTTGACGCGGCGCGGACCAGTGCGACCGTCGAGGCGCAGACCCTGGCGGAGGTACCAGCGGGCTCCCGGATTCTTATGGCGGACGACGCGGCCGCGAATCGCGAACTGGTGCGGGCCATCCTGGGCGGCTGGGATATCGTGCTGGAGACGTTCGACGACGGCGCAGCAGCGGTCCAGGCTGCTGCGAGCGGCGACTATGACCTGATCCTGATGGACGTGCACATGCCGGTCATGGATGGGCTGGACGCCACGCGGGCCATTCGTGCGATGTCGGGGCCAGTGTCGCGCACGCCGATCCTTGCATTGACGGCCAATGTTCAACCCGAGCAGGTCGCAGCCTGTCGTGCGGCGGGGATGGATGGCCATGTCGGCAAGCCGATCCAGATCCGCGACCTGATGGCGACCATTGCCAACCAGTTGACCGCTTCGAACGTTGAAACTTCCAACGTCGATGCCGCTGCATGAAACACGCTGTTCTGATCGCTGAAGACGACCCGACAATCGGCGAGATGATGGACATCATTCTCACCCAGGCCGGGTTCGAGGTGTCGCTGGTCAACAACGGCGAGGCGGCTATCGACCTGTTGAAGCGGTCACGATTCTCGCTCGTGCTGCTGGATGTCCACATGCCGCGTATAGACGGACTGGATGTCCTGAAGGCCATGGGGCGGATGGCGTGGTTTCCGCCGGTATTGATTGTCAGCGCCAACCGATTGAGCGAGACGATCCGCGAAGCGGCAGCGCTGGGGTGCTCGGGCTACCTGGCCAAGCCGTTCACGCCGGACGGGCTGTTGCAACGGGTCCGCATGGTGATGGCTGGGCGAAAGCGGGCGAATGTACTCCATCTTTGACGCCGCTCCATTCCGGCAAGTCGAGCAGGTCTTGGGAGCGCGCTTCGCGTTCCAGCGACCGTCGCCATGGCAAGATCGGGAAGTCGTCGCGTCAGGCGATCCCGACGCGAAAGGCTGGAGATGGCAGCAAGGGCGGGCGCGAGGCGTTCAATGACCGCGAGCGCCTGATGGGCGTCGATGTCGCACCGGGATGACTTTGCGGGCCGTCCTCCCATATCCGCATCATGCGGAAGCGGTTGGTCGATTGCGGGGGGCAGGGACGGTGACAGGTTCTGGCCCTGGCGTGAATTCCCGGCCCGATCCGGTGATGCCCGGTCAGGAAAGCGTGTGGGCCTATCCGCGCCCGGCCATAGCCCAGCCGACCAGCGTGCATGTTCTGATCGTCCACGCGGGCGTCATCGTGGCCGACACCCGCTCTGCGGTGCGGACGTTGGAGACGAGTCATCCGCCCAGCTACTATATTCCGCCCTCGGACATCGCGCCTGGGCTGCTGCGTCGCGCTGGCGGCGGCTCGTTCTGCGAGTGGAAGGGCGCGGCGACCTATTGGGACGTCGTGATCGGCGCCCAGGTCCTGCCGCGCGTCGGCTGGAGCTATCCGGAGCCGACGCCTCCGTTTGAAGGCTTGCGGGATCATATCGCCTTCTATGCCGGCCCCTTCGATCACTGCAGCGTCGACGGCGAGACGGTCGAGCCCCAGGTCGGCGGGTTCTACGGCGGCTGGATCACCTCGCGTCTGGCCGGACCGTTCAAGGGCGGCCCCGGAACGCTAGCGTGGTGAGAGCGTGAGCCGGGACACGGGCTCATCCCACGGACGGTCGGTGCCGCGCGGGCGCCTGTCGCGGCTGAGCCAGTTCGGCCGGCTGGCGGGATCCGTCGCCGGAGGCATGGTGGCGGAGGGCGCGCGACGGCTCGCGGAGGGCGAGCGCCCGCAGCTGCGAGACCTGCTCCTGACGCCGTCGAACGTCGGACGGATCGCCGACCGCCTGTCCCATCTGAGGGGTGCGGCCATGAAGCTGGGCCAGATCATTTCGATGGACGCCGGGGACCTGCTGCCTGCGGAGCTGACTGCCATCATGGCGCGGTTGCGCGACAGCGCCCACCACATGCCCCCGGCCCAGTTGCAGAAGGTTCTGGTGCGCGAGTGGGGCCCCGACTGGCGAACCCGGTTCCAGCGGTTCGACCTGCATCCGATGGCTGCGGCGTCGATCGGCCAGGTTCACCGCGCCATCACCCGCGACGGCCGCGAACTGGCGATCAAGGTGCAGTACCCGGGAGTCAGCGAAAGCATCGTGTCCGATGTCGACAACGTCGCCACCTTGCTGAGGATGTCCGGCGCCCTGCCCAGGGGCCTCGACATCGCGCCGCTCCTTGCCGAGGCCAAACGCCAGCTTGCCGAAGAGGCCGACTACGAACGCGAGGGCGAACAGATGATGCTGTTCGAGCGCCTGCTGGCCGATACCCCCGAGGTCATCGTGCCCACCCTCGATCCACAGCTGACGACGTCC
This sequence comes from Brevundimonas sp. TWP2-3-4b1, assembly GCF_049897665.1. Lineage (NCBI taxonomy): Bacteria > Pseudomonadati > Pseudomonadota > Alphaproteobacteria > Caulobacterales > Caulobacteraceae > Brevundimonas > Brevundimonas sp. TWP2-3-4b1. Next base: position 138,387 of record NZ_JAFCWQ010000009.1, read on the forward strand.
CGGGTTCTGGCGATGACCTTCCTGTCGGGCCTTCCGATCGAGACGCTCGAGACCGCCCCCCAGGCGGCGCGCGACGCGGCCGTTCGCACCCTCATGACCCTGGTGCTGCGCGAGCTGTTCCAGTTCGGCGTCATGCAGACCGATCCGAACTTCGCCAACTACCGCGTCCAGCCCGATAGCGGCCGGCTGGTGCTGCTCGATTTCGGCGCCGCCCGCCCGGTGCAGCCGGCCACAGCCATGGGGTACCGCCAGCTCCTGCACGCGGGTCTGTCCGGCGACCGGATGGCCGCGCGGGCCGCAGCGCTCTCGGCGGGCTTCATCGGCCCGGCCGCCGTCGCGCGACATGGCGGGCGCGTCGACGCCATGATCGATGTGATCCTCGGCGAGCTTCAGCGCCCCGGTCCGTTCGACTTCGGCGATCGCCGCTTCCTGGCGGCGTTGCGCGAACCAGGGCTGGAGATCGCGGCGGACAGTGCTGCATGGCATCTGCCGCCTTCGGACATCCTGTTCGTCCAGCGAAAGATCAGCGGCACCGCCCTGCTGGCGGCCAGGCTGAAAGCCCGGATCGATCTCAGGGCTCTTGTCCAGCCCTGGCTCTAGAGCCTGATCGTTCGAGACAGACCCGCTGCGCGCTTCTTTCGAAAGCGTGAATCAGGCTCTCTTTAGGAACTGCAGAACGGCGGGGGTCTTCGAACCGAACTCGCGGTGACGCAATGCCTCGAAGCCGGGGGCTGTCACGGTTCGGCAGCGGACGTCCGACCATCCTCGACAGCCCTTCGGCGCGTCTGGCCCGGGGCAGACCTCCAACCGCCGGGTTTGACCCATAGCGGACATATGCCCCTCCCGCCGACCTTGATCATTCAAGGCTCGCCGGGAAGTTGGCCGTAACTGTTGTTGTAAATCTTGCCGGGTTTGGGATGCGTGAACTTCAAGGCCGACCACGTCTCATCGACGCTGAGAGCGGTGCTTTCGACCAGTCCGTGGCTGTAGCCGATCCTGATGACTTGCGGCAATGTCAGGTCGGTTTCCAGCTTTCTGCTCTTCGGCCATGACAGCCAAAGCATGCCCGTTTTCCCAAGATGGGCTTTGAGCTTGGGAAAAGTGTGGTCCATCGCGGCTTGGGTCAACGCGAAGAAATGGATGTAGTCGAAATCGCCTTCGAGTCGTTCGCAGACTTTGAGGCAGGGGTGCGCCATCGCTGTCAAAGCCGTTGCTGGCGCATTCACGAAATGCGATCGCGCTGCCGGCCTGATGCCCATTTTCTGGGAAACAGATTTTGACATGGCGGCCTCCATATCAGCAGGTTTGCGGTCATCGGTGATCTGGCGTCGCCTGGATCACTTCACGCCGCTTTCGAGAGTTTGCAGCGGGCAGTGCGGGAATGACCGGGTCTGGCTATGCAGCCACTGTGCCTCGCCAATGCAATGTCCGCTACCCACCGGTACGCGACGGTCTGGTTGCGACCCGTTACCGACGCTCGGAAAACCGGGCTGAAGCCCCACTCTTGTCAATCGGCGTCCAAAAGGGACCCCTACAGGCGTGCAATAGGGACCCCCTTTTGGTGTTCGGGATGGACGTCACGAGCGCACCGCTTGCGAGGGTTGGGGCGTAGGGAGGGCGTAGC
>NZ_JAFCWQ010000010.1:0-119059 GCF_049897665.1 Brevundimonas sp. TWP2-3-4b1
TCAATCTGGTCAAGTTCGTCGTTGGTCATCGGGCGCTGCGAACGCCTCCAGTCTAGAGAACGGTTCCGCGCGATAGCCGATAGCCATGCGATGGAACTTCCCCGCTCTGGATCAAACTGAGAAGCGCGTTTCCAGATCGTGGCGTAGACCTCGCTCAATACGTCTTCTGCTGCATCTCGATCCCCGCAGATTCGGATGCAAGTGGCAGAAAGTTTTGAGAACGTCAGCGTATACACTGTACCAAACGCGTTTCTGTCGCCGGCCCCGGTCAACAGCAAAGCATGTTGCAATCCGCTCTGGGCCGGAGTGAGAGGGGCGAGATCATTGAACTCACGACGTCGTGCGTACATCTCGCGTCTTGTTGATCCAGCCATGTTGGGCGCGCTCGCTCGGCGAGCGGTCACGGCTCGATCGGCTATCCACAGACAGTCTGCGTTCTAGGTTGCTCGAACGCACGATAGGGGTGTCAGTTGCGCCAACCGGCAGTCTGACACGCGGCGGCACCGAACGGTCTCTATTCTTCAATGCCTCGTCGAACGACCCTTTCCGCGTCGCCTCGAGTTGAGAGCTATGCATCCAATCGCACGCGACTAATCTGCCCGCCCAACTGCAGCCTCAAGTAAGGACAGTGACTAGCCGAGGCGGCCGTTTGACCCGTCCACGCAAATGTCCGCAGCGGGTCGATGTGGATCGGCGTCGCAGTTGGAGCCCATCGAACGAGCCTTAAGTAGCTGAACCAGCACAACAACGGCACGTTTGCGCGCAAGTTGATCGGCGTTCTCGGGGCTCCGCACCGTCCCCAAAAATTGCGCTCACTCAATGAGTTAGTTAAAGGTCAGTAGGGTCCCGCGTTGAACGCCGATCCACAGTCAAAGGTCGCAGCACCTGCTTGTTGGGTATTTAATGTGGACGCTGGGGGTGGTTGAGGGACGAATGCCGTCGCAGGCCTGAACGTGGGCCTGCGACGGTTTCACCAAGCCTGCAGGGTACCGATCAGGTTACCTGCACATTGCCGTTCACGCCGTCGGGGAAAAATCCACCGCTCATGATCCCGGCGCCGGCCTGACCATAGACGATGTTCAGCACTTCTTGCGGCGTCCGACTGAACGTTACGCCGCCTGAGTCCGTCGGCACGATGTTCACCCGTCCATCCAGTTCGATGGGCTGATCGAGGTCTAACGGCCCATCGACCAAGTCGCGCAGGTCCGAGATCTTGCGGGCCTTATCGCGGACGTCCGGGCCGAGGCGGTAGAGGCTGCTGCGGACCACCCCAACATGGTAAGCCTCCATGGCGTGGATGCCGGCGGCGGCCTGGAGATAGTCCTTGTTCTGGATGAAGGGCGCAGCCCCCTTGTAGGCCGTAACGCCGACGTCCTCGAACAGATACGATCCCAGCATGAAGCTGACCTCGTCGGCGAAGGGGTCGAAGTCCGCCCCAAGACCAGCCGCCTGCGCCACGCCGGCAAAGCCCGCCGTGAAATCGATGCGGGGGCGAGCGATGGCCGAGGACTCGAGTGTCGATCGGAGAAACCGAACGTGGCGGGCCTCGTTGCGGCCGATATTCTGCATGAACCGCTCCACCATCGGCGTGCGGAACTGGACCTTTCGGCCGCCCATGACCTCGCCCGAGGCCGACCCGGTATCGGACTGTGACAAGCCTTGGCCGGTCAGGCCTCGCAAGTAGTATTCAGTTTCCAGGAACTCTAGATTCAGGGCGAAGTTGAAAATGTCGGCGTCGGTCAGGCCGCGAGGCTTGTGACCGGCGGTGCGCGACGCCTGCGCTTGGGCGGTCGAGCCCAAGGCTGAGACAGCCGCGACTGAGGCTGCGACCGACGCAGCCCCGGCGAACATGTTGCGCCGGCTTGGGCTCGGCGAGGCGGCGGGGGACGCTTTGTCCAAAACTGCGATACTCATGTGTGCCTCACGACGCCATTGATGCCTTCGGGGAAGAAGCCGCCGCGATCCATGTTGGCGCGGGGCTCGAGGAAGGCGATGTTCATCACCTGTTGCGGCGTGCGCTTGAACGCCTGCCCGTTTTGGTCGCACGGCGCGATGATGACGCCGCCGCTCGCCGAGGGCGCCTCCTCGGTGGGGACGGGGCCGTCCAGCATGTCGCGGGCGGCCGAAATCTTGTCCGCCTTGGCGATCAGATCCTCGCCCTTGGAATAGAGCTGCGCCCGGATCAGACCGGCGTGATAGGCCTCGACCGCCAGGATGCCCGCCGCCGCTTCCAGCAGAACAGGCTGGGCGATCAGCTTGACGGCCCCGTTGTAGGCGGTAACTCCGACGTCCTCGAAGATGAAGGCGCCTAGCAGGAACGAGTCCTCGTCGGCGAACGGATCGAAGTTCGGTCCCAAGCCTGCCGCTTCGCCCGCAGCCCTGAACGAGGCCTCCAGGTCGATGGCGGGGCGACTGGATTGCACCAGAGGCGTACTGGCGATGGCCCGACGCAGGAACTGCACATGAGCGCGCTCGTCCGCGGCGATCTCGGCCATGAACTCTTCGATGGCCGGGGTCTGGAAGGCCACTCTTCGCCCGCCGGTGACGGCTTTTGGTACAGGGCCGATGTCGGCGTCGGCGAGTCCCAAGCCGGTGACGCCGCGCAGATAGTATTCAGCCTCCAGGTATTCGAGGTTTAGAGCGAAGTTGAACACCGCTGGGTCGGTCAGGGGTTGGGGGGTCAGGGCGATGCCCAGGCCTTGGGGAATCAACTCCGGGAGGGGATTGACGGCGCAACTGGCCGCCCCCAGTCCGACCAGCGCGGCCGACATGGCGCGCAATGTGTATCGTCGGCTAAGCATCGCATTTGCTGAAAGCATTCGTCACAGCTCCTGTCGCATATTCGCGTTGAGGCTAAGATTTTTGGGTTCAGCCGACGCGTTCAGGTGAACCGCGTTATTGGCAGAAGACTTAGCAACCGCGCCCGTTCCAAACAGCGCCGCTTACCTCACCACGATTTTGACGAGCTCCCGCCACGATATTATTTGGCTTGGATTTGAACCTTTCATCTCTCAACGCCTTGAAGATTTGCAGGCCTGACCGGTGACCAACCGAGATCCGAGAGACCGCAGGGAGACCCAGATGGCGCGCAAGTGGATCAAGGGATTTATGTTGGCTGCGCTGGTCGCGGCGATGGCGGCGTGTGGCACGCTGCCCGCGACCTCTCCCAACCCGCCGACGCCTGTTGGCCGATAGACGGATAGCTCGGAGCCGGGGTGTTGTGTCGTTAGGCGCGCCAGTCGAAAGCCACTTTACCTTGCCGAACTCATGCAACCGCGTCCGCCCAAGCGGAAGCCTTCGGCGGAGGCGGTGAAGGGTTATGAGGTGGCGCCGGTGCTCCACACAGGTTGGCGGCTTGGCTAGGCTCAGGACTCATAGCCAGAAGAGCACGGTCGCCGCGAGGGCGATGGCGGACAGGAAGACGGTCGGGCATCGATCGTAGCGGGTGGCGACGCGCCGCCAGTCTTTGAGCCTGCCGAACATAATCTCTATGCGGTTTCGGCTTTTGTAGCGGCGCTTGTCGTAACGGATAGGCTCGGTGCGGGATTTCCGACCGGGGATGCAGGGCGTGATGCCCTTGGCCTGCAAGGCCTCCCTGAACCAGTCCGCGTCATACCCGCGGTCGCCCGGCAGCCATTGCGCCCTGGGCAGGCTGTCCAGTAGGGCGGCTGCACCGGTGTAGTCGCTGACCTGGCCCGCCGTCACGAACAGGCTGATCGGGCGTCCGTTCGCATCAGTCACGGCATGAAGCTTGGTGTTCATGCCGCCCTTGGTGCGTCCAATCAGCCGCCCAAGACCCCCTTTTTTTACCCCCAGGCTCGAAGCCGTGCGGTGCGCTTTGAGATAGGTCGCGTCGATCATGACGGTGCGCCGTTCGGCCTGGGCGCCAGACAGCCGCTGCATCATCCTGATGAAGACGCCGGCCTCGCTCCATCGCTTCCAGCGATTGTACAACGTCTTGTGTGGGCCATAGACCGGCGGCGCGTCACGCCAGCGCAGCCCGTTGCGATTCACGAAGATGATCCCGCTCAGTACCCGACGATCATCCACCCTCGGCCTGCCGTGGCTCTTCGGAAAGTGCGGCCTGAGCCGCTCCATCTGCTCGTCCGTCAGCCAATAAAGGTCGCTCATATCCAGACTCCTCGCAGAGCCTGAATCAGATCGAGCGCATCATATCAATGGGTCCTGAGCCTAGGGGTGGATAGCGGACTTCTTTCGTTACTTTCCCACCGACGACGGTTCGCTCTTTGCCTGACGACCGGGATCATTTGAAACGGTGCGGCGTTTCCACGGGGTGGGTTTTCAACCTCGGGGAATACGCTGTTGCTGGGAAAGAACCTGATCCGGCTGGTTTACAGGAGCGATTCCTGCATCTCCCATGATGACGCGTCAGGGCTGGATGCAATCTTCAATGTGTCGATCCGCAACAATATGCGTGACGGAATCTCCGGTGCGCTTGCGCTACCTGATGGAAAGTTCGTCCAGGTTTACGAGGGGGAGAGGGGCAAGGTGGACATGCTCATGAAACGAGTGCGGGCCGACAACCGTCATGAGAACCTTACCATTCTGGGGGAATGGGAGGTTCAAGCTCGGCTTTTCAGGGGATGGTCCATGGCTCGGCCCGATCCTACGCCGCTGAGCCAGCAGTCCTTCCGGATCGTCACCGAGAACGGGACGGGGGCACAGGTGACAACCATCCTGTTGGACCTGATGAGCAAGACTGAACACCATTATCTCGCCAGCCAGGTCTTCTGACCTTCGCGATTGTTGCCTCGTGCGCCGCATTAAGGGTCACTCGGTGGAAGGCCCCAGACGTCGCCTATGGGTCGGACCACGACATTGGCATGTGGCCCGAAATCGGACATCCGCCCCGATGCGCCGCGATACCTGCTTGATTGAGATGCAGGCGGAGCGAGTCAGTTACCTGCCACGGCGCGGCAACTTCTGAAACGAGTTCTGCAGATTGAGCCAAGTCTGTTCCCCAAAAACCACAAGGGCTCGGGGCACGATGGCTAACTCATTGAAAAGAATGGCGCGCCCGGAACGATTCGAACGTCCGACCCTCAGATTCGTAGTCAAAAGCCTTAGCGAGACAGTGAGGAACAGTAGAGCGGCCGGAAGGAACTTAAGCATCTGTTTTGACTTAATCATTCTCATCGGACTTGCGCAGTCTAGGACTTAACGCGACAGTAGGAGACGACCTCTCCTGTTACCCTGGCGTTACCCTGATGACAAAAGCTGCGCGTAGCCTCACCGACCTGCAGGTCAAAAACTTGAAGCCGCCAGCGAGCCGCATCGAGCTCTCGTTTGGCGATGGCCTCTACCTTGTCCATGCACCCACGGGCGTGAAAAGTTGGGCCTTTCGGTACCGCGCTTTCGAAAAGCCAAAGAAGCTGACGCTGGGCCGATATATGTCACCGGCAGATATGCTGCCCGATGTGCTCGCAGCTCCCCCAAAGATCGGGGGGCCCCTATCTATCGCAGGTGCCAGAGTCTTGGGGCAGCAGGCACGGCTAGCCCTGCAACAGGGGGTAGACCCAACCCATGTGCTTAATGGCGCTGGGCCGAAGGTGAAATCACGCGAGGTAGTCGCGACGTTCAACGATTTCCTCCGCCTCCACGTTGTCCCTCACAACCGCCCCTCGTCGGCAAAAGAAGCAGCTCGCCTATTTGACAAGAAAGTTCGAGGAAGCTGGGCAGGCCGGTCGATTGACTCGATCAAGCGGGCCGATGTCGTCGAACTGGTGCAAAGCGTCAAAGACGCCGGGACGCCTGTAAGCGCTAACCGGGTTCTCGCGCTCGTGCGGAAGTTCTTCAATTGGTGCGTTGAAGAGGAGCTAATTGAGGCGTCACCATGCACCCGAGTTCGGGCTCCGACGGCTGAGGTAAGCAGAGACCGGTTCTTTTCAGATCAGGAGATCGGCGTCTTTTGGCGAGCGAGCGGCAGTCTCCCGACGCCCTTCCGCCAGTGGGTGCGAGTCTTGATGCTGACCGGTCAGCGACGGGGCGAAATTTCCGATCTTCGCTGGTCGCAAATCTCTGAAACGGAGCACCAGTTCGCACTCCCGAAGGCCAGCACCAAGAACAACCACCACCACGTCGTTCATACCAGTAGCGCGGTTGAAGCCGAGCTTGCCCTCCTGCCTAGGATAGCTGGCGAGCCTGACTTTGTGTTCACCAGCGGCAAGCTCAGTGCCGATGGCGCGCTGACGACTTTCAGCGGTTTTTCAAAACTCAAGGCCAGAATGGACGCCCTGATTGCAGCCACTCTTGCAGCAGACAAGTTGGAGGTCGGCCTAGACCCGTCGACCGTTAAGCCGTTCGCACCTTGGCGCTGGCATGACCTACGTCGAACGATGGCAACCGGGATGCAGAAGCTTGGCGTCGAGCAGAGGGTTGTCGAAAAGGCGATCAACCATGTGAGCGGCTCTTCCAGTGGTATCGTTGGCGTGTATCAAGTTCACGAGTTTATGGGCGAACGCCGGGTAGCCTTCGATCGATGGGCGGAGCGGGTGCTCGCGCTGAGTAAGGACCAAAAATAATGGTCATCAACCCTTCATTCGGCAGGCGGAGTTCTTGGCACCTCATCGACAATGCGCCGATGGAAGATTCAGTTACGGCTACCCGCATGCTCCGGCAGATGGTGGATGATAAACGCTGGGAGTTGCCGAAGTTTTGGCCGATAGAGCCATCCGTTGTTCGGGCCATGATCCTAGAGCTTGCCGTTTCGTTTTCATCTGAGGGACGGATTCTCCCTGACGATCTGATTTACCTGTTGGCCTGGTCGGCGGAGGTCAAGGACCTAGCCCTTACTGATCCCCCTGCGTTTTATAGTGGAGGTTGGCGCGGCGGGAGGTCGGCCAAGGACCCGAGCTCGAAAAGCCTAGCAAACTCAGTAGATCGCAATCACTACCAGAATACCGGAACCATGCTTCCACTGACACGACTGGAAGCACTTTTAGCCGAGATTTTGGCTGAGAAAGCCCCTCCGAGGTCAACGCTCAGACTTTGGCGCGCGGAGCCCGACTACGCAGACTTCGTGAGATTTCGCGAAGGTGACAATCGCGGTGCTGGCGATGCCTAGCTGAGGTTTCGCCAGGTGACACTCCGCGTCGTATGCGAACAATCGGCGACCTCTCCCACTTGCGAGGTTATCGATGACACCCAACAAGCACCTGACGGCCCGCCAGCTCATGGCGCGTTACTGCGTTTGCCGTCGCACCATCGGACGCTGGACGAACCAGCCCGGCCTGAACTTCCCGAAACCGGTCGAGATCAATCGACGCCGCTACTGGCGCGAGGACGACATCGAACAGTGGGAGCAAGGCCGACGCGGCGAGCGGAGCTAGATGTCACGCTCGAATAAAATGGGGCGGTCCATAAACGGACCGCCCTTTGTCCGTGTCCCCAACCCGGTCTACGACAGTCTGGCATTCGGATCGCTGCCACCGGCCTGCGTCGCGGTCCTGTTAGCCGTCGTCAGGCGCTATAACGGCAAGAACAACGGGTACATCGGCCTGGCGGTCCGCGACGCGGCCGAGGCTGTCAATATCAACAAGGATACGGCCGGACAGGCGTTCCACACGTTGATGGACCTGGGCTTCATCGAGCAGGCGGCGAAGGGCGCCTTCTCTCTTAAAATCCAGCACGCCTCGGAATGGCGACTTACCTGGGAGCAGTGTGACCGCACTGGAAGGCGGCCAAGCCACGCTTATCGGACTGCTGCTCCGCTGCCAAAACGCATTCGGCGGTCCGGAAATAGCCCCTCCTCGGTCCCCTAGATCCGGACATGGGGAGAAGCAAACCGGCCTATCAGTCCGCTTTGGAGGGACAAGGTCCTGCACTGTCGACACACCCTCGGTCCCCTGAAACGGGACACATCTACATCTAGCCATAGGCAGGGCAGCGCCAGCACGTGGCCGCGTCACGCTCCCAGAGAATCCAACCCTGCATGCGCGCGCCGCGAGGCGCCCCCATGTCAGCAGCTAGGCGTTGGAAGGGGCGCACCGCCGAGCCTAGGTGCAGCTTGCTGCACCTAGGCGGAGCTCAACATTATGGTGTTTGAATTGCACACCAGCCGTCGCCCAAGGCTCGACTACTCCGCTAGCCCGCGGCCAGGGATCGCGCGCGACGCGCGCACGGGCGCCCACAGGCGCGCGCGCGAGTACCTCGATTCTCAACGTGCTGCTCGGACTTTCAAGCCGTGCTGCCTGGCGAAACCCTACCGAGGCTTCGCCACTCGAAGCGGTAGCCATAATCGGGCACGGCGGCCTTTCCACCAATGAAAGGCACCAAATGAATATCAAACTGTTGGACCGGAAGGCTGTCGCTGAGATGTACCGCTTTTCGCTGAAGAGCTGGAAAACCTGGATCGATCGGCAGGACGGCTTCCCCGCTCCGGTCCAGGTCGATGGTTTCGAAATGTGGGATGCCCGCGACCTGATGATGTGGAACCTGCGCTACGACCTCGACTGTCTGAAACGCAACGTCGAGCACACTCTGGCGCGGTATCAGGCGAACATCGATCAGATCGCGAAGCTGTCCGAGTAGCGCCAACCCTACACGGCCGGCCCCCCGGATCTGGGGTGCCGGCCATTGGCTTCACACCCTGCTTCGACAACGGAGAACGCAATGACCTATTTCGACGAAGCCGACGTGACCGACAAATACAAGGTGACGCCGGAGGCACTGGACGACTGGACCAAAGCAACGCCGATCGCTTTTCCGAAGCCCGAGATCATCGACGGGCAGAAGATGTGGACTGGTGAGGACCTGACGATGTGGGACACGTGCCGCCTGCTGGAACGCATCGACGGTGCCGTCACCCGCGCCCGGGATGAACTGGATGGCATCCTGACCGAGCTGTATTCGATGTAAGCTGCGAGGGCGTGTCCGCACCGGGCACGTCCTCCTTCTCTTCCAGCGGCAGAGCCTCGGAGTGGCAGTCTGCGGTCTGGGGCCGTGCACCTGCCTTCAGCTCTGAACGCCGCCCTTGGAAGCCGTCTCGGAGTAACAGTCGGGGTAACCTTCGCCCCAAAACGTCGTGAATATCACGCCCTTGATCTGCACCTCGCTGAACCTGCTCGTCTTCGTGTCCGTCTCCTTTAGGTAGACGGAATCTCGCTCAAACCTAGGGATCAGGAAGGGTGCGGGTCACGTCCTAGTCCAGGAAGGCGGAAAAGAACCCGACGTCCGGTTCGTCCGGCGTGCCGACGACCAACGCGCGATCGAGCAGTAGATTGCCCTCTTCACAGCTGGTTTCCGGCAACAGGCTGCAGGCGTGGCAGGCCGAAAGGTTGAGACTGAAGAGGCCCTGGCCTTGGCTTTCGATGCACAGCGGATCCGACGAGCAGATCAGCGCGTTTCGGATCGCCGAACGGACGGTCTGATGCAACCGCTCGGGCTCGCCCTGCCGCACGAGGCCGCCGAGCGTTCCCTCCGAGTCGCCGCTCGCTGTGTAAAGTAGAAGCCCCGCCATTGTCGTCTCGGGTTCATCGGAAACGTACAGCCGCTCTCTAATGCTGGAACTGTCGTAGCCGCACTCGAACGCGAGTTGCCGGATGAGCAGATGCGAGAAGGTGTGGATCAACAGGCTGGCGGGCGACACGGCCTTGGGCGGGAGACCGCGATCCCGCTGAACCTTCTGCGAGCGCGCCGCGAGAGTCTCGCAGCGCCGGTCCACCTCCGGACGCGCCGCCCAGGTTTCGATGGCGTCGCGCCGCAACTGGATGAAGATGCCTTCTCCCCGAACCGAAAAGCCCGGCAACCATGGCTTGGGACGGCGCGAGAGCTTGGCGGGCTCACCCTTCAAGGCGTCGGGCGGCACGATGCGCGAGAAGCCCGTGAGAACCCGAGTCTCACGCAGGCGCGGAGCCAGAACGACCTTCGAGAACAACCTCTGGAAGGTCTGCCCGTAGTCGACGGCCGCTCTGGGATCTGTATCGAAGTCGTGCCGCTCCTCGCGCGGAGGCCGCAGGCCGAGGAAGGCCTTGTACTCGTCGTATCGGTAGCGGGTCTCGCCGCCTACGTCGGGTTCGCCCGCCGCGGGCTTTGCCTCCAGACGTTCGAAGACGGCCCGGACGAAGCTGTCGGGATCCACTCCGAGATTCGCTGCGCGCTTGCGGAGGAACGACTCCGGGACCTTGCCTTCCATGGTCGTCGATATGATTTCGTCCCAGGTCTCCGGGCGATCGAGGATCTGCCGGATCTTCGCGGAGTAGGGCGGGATCAGGATGGAGCTGACGACCTTGGCGAAGTAGGCGTTCGAGGCCCCGCGCTGGATCGTCTGGGGCAGGTTGGAGCAGGGCTCCGTTGCATCCGGTCCCAGCCAAGGTCTGTGTCCCGGGCAGCCCGTCCCGTAGATCTCCGTCAACACGTTCTCCCGGAACGCACCGGCCAGCGAGTTTCCGGAGCCACAGGCCGTACACATGACTCTGACCCCGGCCAGACCCGCCGCTGGCGTGGAGTACAGGTAAAGGTCGCCCTCCGCCGAGGCGCAGGGCCGATCGGCATCCTTGTGGGCCCAGGCCAACCAGGGAAAGTCCATGATGTGGCCGCTCTCGCACGCCGCCACGAAACGAACCGGGGCGAGAGCGGGCCGGCGTCTGGCGTGGAGCTTCCCGCATGGCTCGCCCTTACCTTCGACGCGCCGTCCCATATGGGAGCATTTTAGGATGTCGGCGTTCGATTGAGCGTTCCAAGGGACGTTCTTCAGAACCCGACAGCGCGGACAGAAATACCAGTTGGGAAACCGCACGAACGGCATGGGCGCTCGGTCCAGCCGCGGCGTGGCACCCATCGAGGCGCGCTCCTGGGCCTCGGCGGGCGATAGGAAGTACCGGATCGGTCGACCGGTTTCGATCGTGAGTCTGTCGGCGAGGCGGCCGTCCAGAACCTGTCCCGCCGCCAGCAGGGCCGCGCGTTGTTCGCCGCCGACCTGTTCAGTGGGCCACATGTCGAGCCCGGCCGACATCAGCGATTCCGACTTGAAGTCGATCACGGCACCCACCCCGAAGGGGACCACCCCCTGCGACCGCCGAAGTTCCGATCTCGCTGCCACTAGGCGTCCTCGCTCTCTTCGGCGTCGTAGGTGTTCATGACCAAGGCTTCCGACGTGCCGTCGACGTTGCGCATGGACGTCGGCACCGGCCACGCCTGGCGCTGGAAGTCCTCGTCCGGGTGCGCCCCGAACGGATAGGCGAGGGTGGTATCTTCCGGCTTGCCGCCCATACGTCCGTAGGACGCGGGCAGATACTCGCGCCAGAAGTCCAGCCATTCGTCGATCTCCATCGCGGTGGCGTCGACCTCCTTGGGGTCCAGACGGGCCACGCGATCGAGGATGGCGGCGACTTCGACGTCCATCTCGTCGTTATGGTCGTTGATGTCTCCCGGTTTCGAGACGCCTGCCCGCTGGCGCGCCAGAGCGATCAGAACGCCGCGCAGGCCCCGTTCGCGCGCCTGCGGCGAGAAGGGTGTGACGCTCGTCGGTTCGACGTGCCGATAGAGCGATTGGTGGTAGGCTTTGAAGCGCTCGTAGTGGGAGCGATCGCGGCTCTTGGTCTGCGTATAGACCGTGACAACGAGACCTGGGTGGCTGCGGCCGACCCGGCTGGTCGCCTGGATGTATTCTGACGTGCTCTTAGGCTGTCCTGACATTACGAAGAGGCCCAGGCGAGGCACGTCGACGCCGACGGCGATCATATTGGTGGCCAGAAGGATGTCGACGGGTGGCGGACCCTGTGGCTGCCTGCGCCAGGGAATGCTGAGCTGTTTGAGGATTTCCGGGATCTCGTCGGCCTCGCAGCGGCTGGTAAGTTCGACGATCTCGTTGATGAAGCGGCTGTCCGCATAGTGGATGCCCAGCCTATGCCTCAGGCCCTTGAGGAACTCAGGGATGTCGCCGACCGACAGCGTCGCCGCGTGCCCGAGTTCCCGCAGGGAGTTGAAGTACCAGACCAGAGTTCCGTAGGGATCGACGATCTTCCGCCGCTCTTCCTTGCCCTCGGCGATGGGGGCGTTCGCGAACTGGAGGAGGGGCGAGCAGGCTCGGACGAGCGCGGTCTGATGAGACTTCACCGCGCTGCCGAGGAAGCCAACATAGAGCCGTCCCGGTGCCTTGGTGTCTTCGTAGGCGAAGTAGGATTCACCCGCCCGGACGGCCTGGGGCGGAAACTCGAAGGCCTCCCGATCGTAGAGATCTAGGCACTGGCGGGCGGCGCGACGAATGGTTGCCGTCGAGGCGACGACCTTGTGGACGTGGCCGTCCCGGCTGCAGAGCCGGTCGATGGCGGTCTCGTAGAGGCCCACTATGGTGCCCAAAGGCCCCGAGATCAGATGCAGCTCGTCTTGAATCACCAGGGACGGCGGCGGGGCGCCGGTGTGAATGCCAAACAGTCTACCTGCATTATCGTCCCAAGCGATCTGGGCGAATTTGTCGACCGTACCGATCAGGAGGGTCGGGGGCGCGGCGTAGAGTTCATCGTCCACGACGAGTACCGGCATGCCTTGAGCGGTTCCGAAGGCGCAATCTTCGTCGGGGCATTTGAAACGGACGGTCCGGTCGTTGGAGTCCTTCGCCTTTTCGATCACGTAGCCGAACTTCTTCGGGTTATCGAGTTCGACCGCGCACCAAGGACAGACTAGGACTTGGAAGGGGTTCTGCGCCTGGCGATCCCGCTTCATCTTGTCCAACGCCTGTTTGGCGGCCGCTCGGCGGTTAGGCGACAGGCCCTCTCCCACCCATAGACCGATCGAGATCTCGTCCGCGCCCAAGTCTGCGCCGAGGCGTCCGGTCCGGCGGATCTCCTCCAGAGCGAGAATCAGAGAAGACGCCCGCTGGAACTGTTGAGCAGTCAGGAGACGGAGCGTGTAGCGCATCAGAACCTGGACGCCTGCCGCGTCGCCGCGCATGCGCTGAAGGCAGATCGTGAACGCCGTCAGCCCCAGATAGGCTTCCGTCTTGCCGCCGCCCGTCGGAAACCAGATCAGGTCGACGAGCCTGCGTTCGGGATGATGCGGATCGGTCATTCCCGCGATGTTCATCAGCACGAAGGCCAACTGGAACGGCCGCCAGTTGCCTTTCTGCTTGGGCAAGCCTTGATAGTTCGTCGGCGGGTCCTGCCGCTCTTCGTCGAGCCGTCGAGCGTCCAGCGAAGAGTGGAACTGCTGAACGAGCATGGCGCGGTTCATCAGCCGGAAGGCCGTCATGGCCTGAGTATCGTTCGCTAGGGTATCTATGCCTTGCAACATCCGGGCGTGGCAGCGTCGGCAGTTCGCGAGATTGGCGGCGGCCGCGGTTCGAAGGGTTGGCGACAGCTCGGAAGGGAGGGCGGCCTCCGTTTGATCGATCCATTGGGCGTAGTCGGCCGCCATGTCGCGCAGAGCCTGCTGGATGGCTGCGTCAGGATCAGAACCCTCTCCGTCGGACAGATAGGCCATCGACAGTTCCAGAGGCTTGTCGCCGATACCCGCCTCGCGCGCCTTGATCGGCTTCAGTTCGTAGGTTGGAAGCGCCGCGGTCGAGACGCGGTCGGTCCGGCCCGCCTCCGACAGCGTTTCGTCGTCGTTCCAATCGCCCGCCGCGCCATGGCCGAGCGCGAAGGCTCGGCGGTGCCGGTACAAGAGTTCGAGCGAAGACATCTCCACGTCGTCGCCGTGGTCTGCGCCGTCCCGGTCGATGGGCAGGAAGACGGGCCGACCTTCTGCTTCGCGGAGTTCGAGAGACACCTGGAAATAGCAGTCTTCATTGGCGGGCGCGGCCTTTCCGACCGCCCGCTCGTTCACCAGCATCGCCGATACGACGCGGCTGTCGCCTCCGCCGCGCCGCACCGTAAGGTGGAGCGTGATCTCCGGATCCGCCGGATCGACGATCAAGGCGGGCCGTTTGCCGAGCGCAGCACCGATATCGAGATCGACCTTATGGCGATGGTGCCGACGTTGGTAGGCCGTGACTTCTCTCGAGGCCGGGATGGCGCGACCGTCGACGCCGGTTTCGCCAGCACGATCTCGCGGCTGGGACACCCGGGTCGATGCGTAGACGCCGTATGTGACGACGGCGACGAGTTTGCAGGCCTCTGCAAGTCGGAACGATACGCCGCACGCCGACGGGCTGAATTCATTGGCCAGATTCAGAGGTTCGCGTTCGTCCGATGCCGCGCCGGCGTCCGAAGCCAGTCCCCGGCTGCGTTTGACGGGCCGGACCTTGGGATCGTTGAGGTCGCCCCCTGTCTCGGCGCCCGCGCCGCCTTCCTTCGCGTCCTTGTCGTCCTCCAGCAGTGTCTGAACCGCCTTCTGCGGAAACAGCACGCCCGCGGCGTAGAGCTGCAGCGGCGAGACCATCAGTAGTTCCGCCTTGGTGGCATCGTCGTCGGTGTCCGACGGCCCAATCAGTTGGCGGCTGAGATCGTCGACCATGGCATCGCGGAACGCCCGCTGCGAAGCGAACCGATCCGCCGCCTTGGACGCCGGGGCTTCGGGATCAGACGCGGGTTCGGACATCGATATACGCCCCATCGACAAGCATGAAGAGTTTGGACCTCGCGCGGGTCATGCCCACGTATAGGACACCCCTGGCCCAGTCGGACATCGGCTCAAGGGCAGGGACGTCGGTCAGAATGACGACGTCGTTTTCAAGCCCTTTGAACGCGGAGATGCTCGAACACGAGATGGCGTCCGGCGGACAGTCGCCGCCTTCCTCGATCTGGAATAGGGGCTTTCCGACGTCCGGCGGGTAGCGCGTTACCAGGGCGTCCGCCCTGGACTTCGCCGACAGAATGGTGATCCCGCCGGGTGAAGCGCCCTCGCGAATGAGCTCCACCAGGAGCGCCTTCAGTTTTCGGCCCGCCTCCCGATCGTCTTCGAAGCGACGATAGTCGACGGTCGACTGGATCGCCCGGCGGCACTCCGGCGGCTCGGCACCGATGACCTCGGCCATCTCTCGGACCACGGCCTTCGGATTGCGGAAATTCTCCCTAAGGAGGCACTCCGCGTCCGCTTGGCTTCGCAGCTCCGTTAGGACCGCCTCGTCCATACTGGCGTAGACTTGGGCCTGCAGTCCGGAATCGAGCAGGAGCAACCAACGTCCGTCGCGGAAGCCGCCTCGGACGACCAGATCGAGCGCGTTCAGGACGGCCGCATTGAGAATGTCTTGAGCCTCGTCGATGACGAGGGCGTCGAACTGAAGAAATCCGTCTTCCTCGAGCAGAGCGAAGACGGCCCGTTCGAAAAATTCTGGAACGATGCGGGTGAAATACTCCGGGTCTTCGGCGCGGGACGATCGCAGTTGGGGCTCGAGTCCAGCCCTGCGAATCGTGTCCGTCATGAACTTGTGTACCGTCGAGATCGTGATCCGGTCGCCCGCCTGAACGGCGTCGTGGTTCAGGAAGCGGCCCAGTTGAGTGTTGAAGCAGAGAAAGAGGACCTTCTTGCCCTCGGCGGCCAGGCGCCGTGAGGCCTCCATGCCGATCAGGGTCTTTCCCGTTCCCGCCGCGCCGTCGCAGATCAGACGCGGATTGCGATCGTGCAATGCGAGGTCGAGGACGGCGAACTGGGAGGGGCTGAGCGCGGCCAGCTCTCGACGACTGTCCCCGAGAAGGCTCCGGATCGTCGGCACCAACTCGAAGTCGCCGCGAAGCTTTTCCACGATGCGGCGCACGGTGTGTTCAGTGAGCGGCGGCGGGACCGAGCGACGCAGCTCGGCTCTTCGCGCGTTGAAATGGCGCGTCAGACCCTCGACGTACCGCATGAACGAAACCGTTGTATCTCGCTCGTCATAGACAACATCGGGGTCCCACTCGGGACTGCGCAGGGTGAAGGGAACGTGCGGGAAGGCGACGCCCCATCCGACGAGAACCTGGTCGCGGTTTAGGCCGATCTCGTCCTGGAGCCATCGCTTGAGGGGATGGGTCGTTTTTTCAGACTGGGCAAAGGGTCCCTCGTTGGAAGTGTAGGAACTTCCCGGCCAGCCGATGGTCCAGACCCCGTCCGTGCGATCGACGAGACCTCCCTTGGCTTCGATGGTGAAGACGCCGGCGGGACCGACCAATACGAAGTCAGCCTCGGCGTATTCCTTGGATTCGTGCTTAGGCAGCCCGACCGAGTGAAGACAATGATAGCCCTCGGATCCTGCCGCGTCGCGGATGAAGGCGAACATGTCCCGTTCGCCCCGCTTCACCTGCGGTCCTGGCTGAGGCGGATACATCCGCGTCACAAGGAAGCCTCGGGCGTCTCTAGGGGGCCGGCCCAGTTCGCGATGTCGCCGGCCACGCTCCTGACCTTGCCCACGACGTCGGCAGGCGCGTCGCACAGCCCTTCCAGGCTTTGGATCCGATGCAGGCCGTATCGAACAACCGCTCCGTCGAGATCGAAGGTCAATTCCGGCGCGTCAAGATCGATCTCGCCGGAGAACAGCTCTGCCACAATGACCTCGGCTGCGCGGGACCGCGCGCGGTAGATCAGGTCGATTGCTTGAATCACCTCGGCCTGGCGTGTCGAAAGGACCGTATCTCCTGTGAGACGGGCAATGACGGGGATCACATCGCGATAGCCCCGTGGCGCGATCGTGGCGGTGGTTGTCGTCCAGTAGCGGATCGTGGCGGCGTCGCGCGAGACCCCGGCCTCGCGCATCCGGCGAGCGACGGCCGACAACTCCAATCCCGATCGGTCGAGGTAGTTTCGCATCGCGCGCTTCCACAGACCGGCCGTCGCGCGGACAGTCGCGGCCTGCGAAATAAATTGGTCGGCCCGCGCATCCACGAGGTCGCGATCTCCCCCGCGAGGGATGGCCAGCAGCCAGCCCGGTTCGAGGGTCTCCACGCTCCGGTAGAGCAGCTTCTCGGCCTGACCTCCAACGGCGGTTTCGACCCTGGGGCCGGAGAGCACAATCACCTTGCCCCCGGCCCTCAGAAAAGCATGGGAGCCGGGCTCTTCGAACACGACGAGCTGTGTGCGGACCACGGGCTGGCTTTCCCGGCCGCGGAACAAGCCAAGGCGCACCGCGTCGAGACTGCGTGCCTCCAGCCGTTCGTACTCGGGAGCGTCGTCCTCGACGGGTGGCGCATCGGCTATCGTCACGGGGGCGGGCACGGGCGTCGAACCAGCCGCGAGCCGGTCCGAGGTCTGTCTGGACCACAGAGGTGCCTCGCGTCCGGCGGCGGTGAGCCGCGCCGCGACGCTCGCCAGGGCCGACAGCGTTCCCGCCTCGATGCGCCGCTCCCATCGCGCTCCGGCCGCCATGGTCCGATCGAACCACCTCTGCTCGAAGGGATAGAAGATCAACTCGAGGGAGGTCCCGTAGCCGCAACCCGCCAGTTCACGCATGCTAAGACGGTCCAGCCATCCAGGCACCACGATGTGGTCGAAGGGCGCGTTTGCGCGAACGCCCTCCAGATTGGTCCAGAACAGGCCGGACAATTCGGCGTCGTCGCGCGAAGCCTCGCTGCAGGCGGCGGCGATCTGGGCGGAGCGGCAGACGACGGCGGTCCTTTCTCCGGAGGCCGGTAGTGCAGCCAGTGCGTCCCGGCGTCCGAAATCGGGGAAACCGTCCGTCAGCAGGGGTGAGAACAACGCATGAAGCTCCGCGGCCAGAGGGCTGAAGTTTCGTAGGGTGGCCGCCTGAAACGCCACGCCACGCCCGAGATCCGACACGGCCTTATCGCCTGCATGCGCGGCAAGTGGGCGGGCTAGGGCGGCGCGCATGAAGGCCGAAACAGCGAGTTCGAGCTGTGGATGCGCGCCCTCTTTGCGCGCCGCTTCTGCACGCACCATCCAGGCGTCGACGGCCTCCAGAAAGGGGTGGGATGCGATTGTTCGGCCCTGGACGGCATGCCAGTGAGCGCTCTGACGCGCGAGGGTTCGACCGAGAAGGTCTCGATCTCCCGTCGCCTCCGGCGGCGCGGAGGGCGGCCGAACGTCCTGGTCTTCCAAGTACCAGACCGCGAACTCAGCCTTGAGAAGGTCCGCTGCGGTTTCGCGGTCGTGGAGTTCGACGACGGCGCACAGGGGTGGCAGGGCACCCTCGCCGTCCGTTGAAAGCGAGGCATGCAGCGCTCGGGCCTGGCGCGCGCCGTCGACGATCACCCGCCAGGAGGTGACATGCGGCGGAGGATGGCGGATCAGGTCGTAGGCCGTGTCTGCGTCGCTGCAAGCGTAGATGTAGGGTGTGTCGGTCGCGGTCCCGCCCAAAGCCTCCTGGCTCGTGGAGGACACATAGCGCAGACCGACCGCGGCCCCGATATCCGCCCCCAAAGGCCTTGCGCTCCGCAGGTAGGCGTCGAGCTTGAACCGCGGACCGACCAGGAGAACCGCGACTCCGCCCGCCAGACGGGTACGCGGCGAACCCGTGAGATTCACTAGGGGGTCCACATGCCTGGACTTGAGCCAGGCGCTCAAGTCCGAGCCAGAGGACAGTCGTTTATGGGCGGGAGACGCGGACATGTACGGGGCCAGGTCTACGGGCACCGTCTGGGTCCCATTCCTGTCCACCTGGAGGCGGAAGCAGCGCTTTGACCCCATATCGATCTCGCCGAGGAAATTGGCCTTGAAGACGTGGGTGCCGTCGGAGACGATGATCGGCTGGCTGGCTGGCCATGACTCCAGCCGAGCCCGCTCGGAGTTCGCTTTGGCGCGTGCGGACCGGACGGCCGCGAAGAAGGCACCGAGCAAGGGGAAGGGGCCGGATTCCCGTACGACAAGCATCGTCGGCGGCGCGTCCCCGCGAAGGCAGTCGAGGACGGCGCAGATCACATACTGAGAAAAGAGATCCAGCGGACGAGACGGCTCGCCCACCACGGCGAGGTCGGCGACGTACGGATAATCCGCGAGGAGTCCGTTCAGAAGCGGCAGACAACGCGTCTGCTGTTCGACGGCAGCGAAGGCGAGGTCGACGACGTAAACGTCGTCCATGAGACCGAGAAACCCCTCGGCGTCGCTGACGGCATCCTTTTCTTGGGCGAGGTAGAGCAAGGCTGCCCGCGCCGTGCGCGCGGCGTGCCCGTCGCGCCGAGCGGCGGCGACGAGACCGTCGACCTTTGCGCTCACGGCCTGGAGCTGCGGCGAATGGGAGAAGGCGGCGAGTTCCGCGACCGCGGCCTCAATGGCCAGCAGCACGGTCGATTCGTCGTAGGGAGCGTCCACCAGGATCCGGAGACGCGCCTCGATCTCCGACAATTCGGCGGCGCTCAGATGCGAGGCGACGGCCCCGGGTTCTAGCAGATCGCTGAGCGCGCGCACGCTGTTCTCCAGAACCCAGTTGAGGTCCTGTTCGTCCTCAACGGTAAGAGGTCGGCAGATACGCTTCGCTAGAAAGGCGAGAGCGCCGCCCGACGCGGCCGCGATCGCGCCTCCGGCAGCCGCGTGCAGCCGGTACTGGGAGCCGATCCAGGTCCACTGCCGCAGTTGGCGCTGGGGAAAGCCGCGCGACCGGACGGCACCCGAAAGCGTCGCCGAGACAACGGACACGGTCGCGGAAGCGTCTCCGACAGGCAGCAGCGCGAATTGCTCGAGGGTCTTCAATTCAGCCGTGATGGCGGCGATCCGTGATTGAGCGGGATACCAATGCGCCAAGATTTCACCCCTCGTACAGCGGCAGGTTGGGGCTACTTCTTTGCCTACGCAAGGTTGTTTCTGTCGGAGTCGGTGAAGGCCGCGCGAATGCACGGCCCGCCGACGTGTCGACGGCATGACGAGGGCTGATTGTTCTTGTTGTGTTCTTGACCTCCGAGGCTCCTCGCATCAATAGCTGACCTGACGCCACGAATCTGGGATGCTCGGCCATGACATTGAAGCTGATCGACCTGTTTTCCGGTGCCGGAGGGATGTCCCTCGGTTTCCGAAACGAAGGCATCGAGCCGATCCTGGCGCTAGACAACGACGCGGCGGCGGTCGGGACGCACAAGGCCAACTTCGACGGCGAGGCCTACTGCGCCAACATCGAGGAATGGCTCGAAACGGCCGAGGTGCCTTTCGCAGACGTCGTCATCGGCGGCCCGCCCTGCCAGGGCTTCAGCCTTCTAAACAAGATGCGGACGGGAGACAGCCGCCGCGCGCTCTGGGAGCCCTATCTCGAGATCGCCAACCGATCTCAGGCGCGGGTCTTCATCATGGAAAACGTCGCCGAACTCTTCCGGTCACCCGAGCTGGAAGACATCCGCGCCAAGGCGGCCGAATACGGGTTTGAAACCAAGGCGGGGGTGGTCAACGCCGCAGATTACGGCGCCCCCCAGACCCGCAAGCGGACGATCGTGGTGGGATGGCGCAACATCGGCGAGCCGGACTTTCCGCCACGGCCAACTCACGCGGATCCCGGCAAGAAGCTGAACCTGCCGCCCTGGCGGACGGTTCGCCAGGTGATCGGCGACCTGCCGGCTCCGGTCGGCACCGAGATCGGCGTTGAGGCACCGATGAATCTGCATTTCGGCCGGACGCCGACAGACCGCAGCATCGCCCGCTACAAGGCCGTGCCGATAGGTGGAAACCGGTTCGATCTCCAGCGTAACGCGCCCGAACTGACGCCGGACTGCTGGATCCGAAAGACCTCGGGCGGCACCGATCTCTTCGGTCGCCTGTGGTGGGATCGTCCGTCCGTGACCATTCGTACAGAGTTCTTCAAGCCGGAGAAGGGGCGCTATCTCCATCCCGATCAGAATCGCCCGATCACTCATCGCGAGGCGGCCCGGATCATGGGGTTCCCCGACGACTTCGTCTTCGTAGGCAACAAGACCCACATCGCTCGCCAGATCGGTAACGCGGTTCCGCCCGCCCTGGCGGCCGCGCTCGGACGGATGGTCATGCGGATGCTCAATCCCCTTGCGATGAGCGCCTAGGGCTTTGACGGACGTCCTTGCGACCGGGCCAGTCGATCGGTCGGCCGAAATCGCGCGACTCAAGGAGCTTCTAGACACCTTTGCCGAACGTCTGGCGGAGGCGGATCTGCGAGATCAGGTCCGCAGCCTCATTCCGGTCTTTCATGAGCTGAGAAGCCTGGGTTGCGGGCTGCTGCCGGAGAGTTCCGGGTCCGCGAGGGAGCGGATCATCGCGTATCTAAGGCGTTATCCGATGACCCTGATCGAAGGGGACGAACTGCTGGTCATCTCCGGCATCGGCGAATGGGCGCGGCGCGTGCGCGAGCTGCGGGTGCAGTACGGCTGGTGGATCTATACGGGCGTCACCCTGCGAGAGCTGGCGGAGGAGAATCCGGAGGCGGCAGCGGACCTAGTCGAGCGGCTTGGCGTTCCTATCGCCCGCGTGCGACCTGATCATTATCTGCTCATCAGCACAGAACAGGATCGGGACGCGGCGCATCGGTGGAATCTGCTGAACGGGATCCGCAAGCAGTCGATGGGGGTGAGGGCCAAGATCCTGGCCTATCTGCGCGCCAATGTGGGAACGCCCGTCACCTTGGAGGAGCTGCGCTATCTGGCCGGAGACCGCAGCGAATGGGCGCGACGCGTGCGCGAGCTCAGGACCGAGGACGGCTGGCCGATATTCACCCGGATGCAAGGGCGCTCCGATCTTCCCGTGGGCAGCTACGTCCTGGACGAAGACAAGCAGGCGCCGGAACACGATCGTCAAATTCCGGACGACGTTCGGGTCGAGGTGCTGGAGCGAGACGGATTCGCTTGCCGACAATGCGGATGGACCCGCGAGCAACTTCGTCCCGAAGATCCTAGGAAGTTTCTCGAGCTTCACCACCTGGAACATCACAAGGACGGCGGTGCCAATACGGCTGGTAATCTCGTCACCCTGTGCAACGTCCACCACGACCAGGTCCACGCGGGGCGTCTGATCGCACCCACCCCGTCGCCGTCCTGAATCGGCGGTGGAGACGATCCCGCTTCAAGGCGTTCTAGCCTCTGGATTCGGTCGATCCGACACGCCGCAGCGCCATGATGACGAAGGTGTGGGCAAGAACACCGCCTCAGAACCTTCAGTCCCGAGGCTCTCCTACCGGATGGGCCTAGCGCTCAGATTTCAAACTGAGACACTACCGTCCGCTGAGTGGACGACAGGCCCACTCATCCGTGAAGGATCTCTTCCGGGCGTCTGCGGGCCTTCATGCCGTCGAACTGAGCGTCGACCGCATCGAGGAAGGACGTGATGCTATCGTGGCCAGCCTCCTCGGCGAGCACGAAGACGTTCTCGGCGACCGCCTCGCCGCTGACGAGAAGCACCGGATATTCATCCTCGATCACTTCGCGCTGGACCGGCTCGGAGAAATAGCTTGTCGTTACGAACACGCCGAACCAACCACGTTTCAGTCGCGCGACCGTGCGGGCGATGTCTTTGCCGTCGACGCCCGAGGTGGGAGCCACGCACTTGGCCTGGCCGTAGACGATCTGACGGACCGCCCCGAACCCCTGACCGATGTCTAGACGCGCGATGAAGTCCGCGCCGCCATCTCCGCTACCGGGCGTGATCCAACCCTCCACGAACCGTCCGGCGGTGCCGCTCAACAGCCGCCGGGCGATGGCGTAGGCGAGCCCTTCGAACCGGTCTTTGCGCCCGTCGTAGTAGGCGTAAACCTCCTGTAGGATCTTTTCGTTGCGCGACCCCGGCTCCGGCATCTGATCGCGCGGCTTGATAACTCGAAGCTTCGACGAGTGACGCCGGTTGCGCGGGATCGATGAGGGGCCGGCGGCGATCCAGTTGCGCCAGGCGGCTGGCGCGGCAGCAAGGGTAGCGGAGGTTTCCACCAGGGAATCACGCCGGGCGTTGATCCATCCCCAGTCGAACAGCTCATGTTCGGCGGACTGGGAGAGGACCGCGAAGTCATAGACGTAGTTCGCGAAGGACGCGCCTTTGCGCGGATCGAACTGCGTGATCCGCTCGACGCGTTCGATGACGCCGTAGCCTTGAAAAGTTAGAAAACCCTTCGGGACCCCGTTCACGGTCGTCCGACGGAAGAAGATGATGGGGGTGGAGGATTCGCGCTCCACCGGTTCTATCGCCGAGTGGATAGCGTAGGCCTCGAGCAAGGCTTTATTGCCGGGCGCCTTGGCGGGGTCTTCACCCGGCGTCTTGGCATCGCCGAAATACCGGATGTGTCCGTTGTCCGTATCGAACACGTCGTGCCACGGCGTCTGCGCCGAGCCGACGCGATGCGGACTGCTGGAGATAAGGATCGCGGGTCGGCGCAGCCCGTCCGGCGCCTTAAGCGCAGCGATCGGATTGATGCCGCGCTCCAGCAGGGCGCGAGGGCTGTCCTCCCGATGGGTGGCGTGGAGATAGTTCACCAGGCCGTCAACCTCGGCCGCCTCCGGGCCGATGCGGTTGGAATATCGGAGGATCTGACGGATCTGAAACTGGGTCACGGAGAGGTGCCTTCTTCGGCAAATGATGAATCATCCGCTTCATACTCGATCCGGATCGGCGAGAGGCGTTCCGAAGACCGAACGTTCTGCACTCCTTGTTTCCCGCCGCGGCCCTGCGCGGCCGTTCTGAGCGCGAATCCGACCAAGATTCGGTCGGGCAGCGCAACCGCGCAACAGACTTTCATCCCTCGCCTGGGAAGCATCAGATTGATGATCTGCGGCTATGGCGGCCACCGCTAGCGACCGCGTGGCATCACCGTCGTCGGGGTAGCTGGTCGGGTAACAGGACGCCCATGACGTCGGGGTGTTAGTGGAGCGATGACGTCGCGTCCAACTGTGCCTGCAAGGACGCTATCAGCTCCGCAGCCACTGCCGGCGTCATGACCACCTGTTCAACATCGCCCGCTACACGACCGGTCAACTGATCTTGCGACCGGCATAAATCCAATCGGACCGCGATAGCGCCGTCGGTGGTCGCGAGCTGGAAGCCGGTCACGGCTGCCAGGTCGATGGATCCATCAGAGCGGGTGCGCCAATTCACCTTCACTGCTCCGGCCAAAACTTTAGGCAGACTTGGCCAACGGTGGCGACCGCGATGATCCCCACCAGGCTGAACCCGAAGAAGCCGCGCTGTCTCATTCAGTGGCCCTCCACGATCGTCAGTGCGCTATCCGGTAAAGCCCGCTGCAGGCCCCTCGCCTCTTCCCAAGGAGCCCGCATCCAGACATCCCGTTCCTCCTCGTTCGTGAGGATCACGGGCATCGCCTTGGGGTGGACCGATTTGACCGGCTCGCTCGGCTCGGCGGTTAGGAAGGCGAAAAGGTCTGTGGTCTCGACCCCCGTCTTAATCTTCCGCACCCCTGTCCAGTCACGGATCTGGATGCCGGCGAAGAAGGCGAGGGGCTCCTCTCCCGGCAGGGCGAACCAGACCGGCGTGTAGCGGTTTTCGGCATCACGACCCGGCTCACTGAACGCCGTGAGGGGGACCAGGCAGCGGCTGGCGGGCGACAGCCACGGCCCCCAATGGCTGCTGCTCGTGTTGCGGACATTCGTCGTGCCGGCGTCGGGCTCCATCCCCAAAAGCTTGGCGAAGTCGACTTCCTTGCCCTTGGCTCGCAACTTGTCGGCCCGCTTCGTCGCCGCGTCCAGAATGGCCTTGCGCGACGACGGCAGGCCCCAACGGGCTAGCGCCAAAACCCGGTCCCCAGCGTTATCGTCGCGGACAATGGGGGCGGCGTAGTCAGGATAGGTGTCCCGGGGCTCAAGATTGCCCGCCAGGTTCGCCGTGGCGCGAGCGAGGTCGAGGATCGCCGCCGGTCCTTTGCGCAGGCTGTAAAGGTTGCACATGGCGGGAGAGCATCACGCGGGGAACGGGCTGTCCAGAAGCGGACGCTGTGAAGGACCGTTGAGGGTGAGAAGCGAACCTTGGGGTGATACCAGGTGGCCTCTGCGGCTAGTTGAGCAAGGCGTTCCACCGTAGCCCCAACGTCGTTACGGCGATCCGATGGTCACGGCCAACACCGTCGAAAACTACCTCTCGGCCTTCAAGCGGGGTACAAAGGGCATCTATCGGCACTGCGCGAAGCACCACCAGCACCGCTATCTAGCTGAGGTCGATTCCCGATACTCGAACGGTATGGCCAACGGGATCGACGACACCCAGCGCACTCGCATCACCCTGTCGATGATCGTCGGCAAGCGCCTGACCTATCGGCGGGGCTAACGGCCTCGTGCCAGCCTAAACCGAACGATCGCCACCGCCCTCGGAAAAAGCGGAAGCCGTGACGGCGGCGCGGCGCGTTTTGCGCCACCCCAGCCACCCGAAGCCGATAGCTGACAGCACCCCGAATACCGGGCCAAAGGCAAACGGTCCTTTGCCGAGTTCGCCCGCCATCGCGATGCCCGCGATGGCCATGCCATACAGAGCCATCAGGCCGATGCCCCACGCAGCACGCTTTCCGCCTCGCGCGGCGAGGTAAGCACCGCCCCCGAGCATCAGCATGTCGGGGAGCGAGGTGACAAACCTCTCAAAGATGAAGGCCAGCAGAGTGAGCACTGACGTTACTTCTTTGCCGGGCGCGGTTCGCCGGCCTTGGACTCCGTGGCCTTCGGTGACTTAGGCTGCGGAGGGGTCGCCAGCATACGACGAAGCACGTCGTCGCCGGTGGGATCGGGGGGATTCAATGGCATCGCGGTTTGCTCATGAGCGCCAATCGGAACAGCGCGACCCATACCACAAGTTCGTTGGTTCGTTCCTCACGCAGTACGCGGAGGTCGAAGCGCTCATCCGATACATCCTCCGGATTAACGTCTCGATCTTGGCTAAGCTAGCCTGGGGTTTGAGCCCGGAACGGGTCGACAGCGGGCATCGAGCCAGCGGCGCAAACCGGACATTCCCTACGTCATCACGATCGTCATGTTCGCCCCAGGCGGCTGGGCGTGGAAGACCACTCGGCCGGGGCAGCCCATCCGCCGGCACTTCGCCGTCCGGCCCCATAGGCTGAACGCATTGCCCTTCGTTTGGGCGATGCGCGGAAGATCGGCGACCATTCGCAGCTCACAGACCTCGCACTCGGTATAGACGCGCCAGCGGTTCTCGATGACCGCCCGCACCGTTGGCCCCGCGCTACGCCAGTCGGCGGGGGTGTATCGGTCCAGGTTCTTCCGCCCCATCCTAGAACCAAATGGAGACGGCGGCAGGCGGTACGAGGCCGTCGGGCTGGCTTGTATTGCGGGTGTAGGAGGCCGAGGCCTCGCGATGGCCGCATCGGCATCGAGAGCGTCTCGACCGACCGTCGGAAGGCCTCGCTGACGTCGCCCCAAACAGTGGTTGCGGATCAACTATCGCAGCATGATCGCAACTTGAGCGGTCGCATTGGACGATCATCCGCCGGCCATGGGCTGGCGGGATGTCCTTGCGCGCCGGTTTCCTAGCCAAGGCACTGCTTGTCACTTCGATGCGCTCCACGTCAGCTCACCGACCCCACGGCCCATTAAGGCGTCACCGCTCAAGCTATCAAGGATTTTCGTTCCTGTTACGTTCCGCACTGTGGATTTAGATCAGCGTTCGCTCATCCGGTGGCTCCCCATGCTCGTGAAGTGGAAAGTTCTGACAGGGTCTAGTTCCACAGGTCAGCGGCTGCTCTTGCCAACCTCTCGCGCCAAGCCAGCTTCGCCAGCCATTCGGAAGGTATCCCTGCCACCCCCTCGAACGCCCCCGCGAGTTGACCCGCGATGGCGGCGGTAGTGTCGGCATCCTGACCGAGGTTCGCTGCCAACAGCACTGTCCGTTCGAAATCAGGCCCCGCGCGCCCGACTGACCACAGCGCGGCCTCAAGAGCATGAGCGACGTAGCCGCTGGCATTGATCGCTGGCCGTGCCTTTCCGCGCCAGGAACCACCAACAATCGGACCGATGGAACCAGCCCACGCGCCTGCACGCCCGGCCAGTACCTCTGACCGCTTCCGGCCCTCGATCGCGTCCGCTAGGATTTCCGCATAGACGACACAAGCATCGACGGCTTCGGGGGCGGCGTGGGTGGTCTTGCTCTGCCGTGCAGCAGCATCGCGCAGGGTATCCCGGTCGCCGAAGTAGCGGATTGCGACGGGTGCCAGACGCATCAGAGAGCCGTTACCGGCGGACTGAGGGTCGGTCGAACCGCTATGATCGGCCCCTGTGGCCTCCCAACGCCGCAAGGCTTGCGCGGTGGTGCCGCCGATGTCGAAGCAGGTGCCGGTGCAGGAGTAAGTGCCGTTGCCCCACCAGTCGGCAAACCGACCGAGCAGGTCCTGCTCGTCCAGGCCAGAGCAGGCGATCAAGCTGTCGGCCAGGGCAAGCGCCATCGCCGTGTCGTCCGTCCACTGTCCTGGCTTGAGGCCGAATGGGCCTCCTCCAATCATGTCGGTCAGGACGGGATAACTGTCACGCGTCTTGAACTCCAACGTGGTCCCGACGGCATCGCCGACGGCGAGGCCCAGCAGGGCCCCAACGGCGCGTGCCTGGATGGCTTCGGGCGTTGTCGAGGGCTGATGCTCGGGGATGGCCGCGCAGGCCATCACATGGCCTTCCTGAGCCGAAGTCTCTATCGCGCCCCGCCGCACCCGCCGCACCTCCACCACCGCCGCCAGCGGAGCCCAGCCCAGCTCTACGAGAAGCCGAGCGGCGATCATTCCTGCCCGACCGAGACCGCCCTTGCAGTGAACAACAACATCGAAGCCTGCGCGAAGCCGGTCACGAAGCCCCTCGCCGATCTTCTCCCATACGGCTTCGAAGGCCGCGTCGGGCACGGACACATCGCGAATGGGGGCGTGGAACCAGTCCATATGCCTGCGCCGCACCTCCTGCCCTAGACCTGCCACGCCGAGGTCGGTCATCTCGTGGATCTCGACCAGCGTCACCACCGCTGCTGCCCCCCAGTCCTCGACGGCCCTGACATCTAGTCCAAGGTCGCGATCCCATGCGCCGGTGGCCGCCGAGGTTTGCTTCTTGCCAGGGCAGAAGGTGATGCCGATGCGCCCCATGCCAGGGCCGACGGCCACGCCTGCGATTTCTAGGGGATGGGTGATGCTGGTTCGGGCCATTGTCCGTGCCTCGCGAAAGTGTCAGTTGATGTGCACGACACACATAGCACTTTGTGTATGGTGGACACCAATTGCCCTACACCTACGACTATCCCCACCCGGCGGTCACCACCGACATCGCGGTCTTCACCCTGCGGAACGAGCGTCTGCATCTCTTGCTGATCGAGCGCGGTAGTCCGCCGTTCGAAGGTGCCTGGGCCCTGCCGGGGGGCTTCCTCGAAGAGCGCGAAGACCTCGACACCTGCGCGCGCCGCGAGCTGAGGGAAGAAACGGGTCTGGATGCGCCGGTCCTGTTTCACTTCGCCAACTACAGCCATCCTGATCGGGACCCGCGTGGCCGGACAATATCGGCGGCCTATCTGGCGCTGTTGCCCCTCGACCAGGTGAACCCCCTGGCGGGGTCGGACGCCGCCAGCCTGCAATGGTTCAACGCCGAGGCTCTCCCGCCTCTGGCCTTTGACCACCGGCGGATTGTCGATGATGCCGTCGCGGCCCTAAGGGCGCGCTGTGAGGGCTTCCAGATCCTTTTTGCACTGCTGCCCGCCGAGTTCACGTTAACGGCCTTCCAGGCCGCCTATGAGGCCGTTACGGGCAAGCCCGCCGACAGGCGAAACCTGCACAAGTCGGTGCTTGGTTCAGGACTGCTCGAAGCGACCGGCACGACCAACAGGGGCCGACATCGTCCCGCCCGCCTGTTCCGGACGATCGTCGATGTCGGTTCGGCCCCAACGTAAGGAAGGTCGACGCAAATCGGCGCAGGTCATCGCCTCGATGCCGCGCGCATCGGTTGTCGTAGTGACCGGTTCGCGATAGCTAAAGGGGGTTGGACTGGCAGGCACACAGACTGCTCGACGGCGGGAGGGTGCGCGCATGACGGACGGCAATGAAAGCACGCTTCGGATTGATCGCGCGATGATCAACCGTCGCATTGAGCGGTTGGCGATCTCGGCCGACCTCAAGTCGCTCCTGACTTCCCTGCTCGACACGACCATCGAGATTGGCGGCAAACTCATCGATCTCGGTGCTCGAGTCGTCGCTTTCGTGCTCGAATTCGCAAAGGCCTATCCAGGTATCGCTTTTGGTATCGCAATAGCGCTCGTGCTGTCGTTTCTGATCGGCGCGATACCGGTGATTGGACCGCTGCTGTCTCCATTTTTGACGCCTCTGCTGCTCATCATCGGCGTCGGTCTCGGTGCGTTGGACGACCTGACCGATGGCGGGATGCGGGAGCGGCTCAAAGGTTTGCAGTCGCAACTCAACAGAGCTGGCCTTGCGTGACCGAGTCCGCTGATGTGCGCGGCGCTGGCGAGCCGTCGTTCAATGAAGACCTAGAGTGCGTCGTCTCAGATCCGTTGAAGTTCAAGCGCAAGCTTCGCATCGGTGAAGACGCTTACGCAACGCTGCGGTTGAAAAAAGGTGTTCAGGCGCTTTGGGACGTCGGCGGCGTCGCTGCGACCGGAGCGACGGTGGCTGCATCGCCCATCATCGCTGGCAGCTTGTTCGCATCGACGGGAGGTCTGCTTTCGATAATTGGCATTGGGGCTGCGGCGACACCGATCGGTTGGGTGATCGCGGCGGCTGCAGCGAGCGGCGGCGCTTACTACGGCGTCAGTCGGGTCGTGCGCCGGCAGATGGGCAATATGGTCGACACGATACCGCGCTTCATCAATACGCCGATCGACTTACTCGGCATGCAGTTGTTCGACCTGATCGGCGCACTCGCGCTGCGCGTCGCATCGATCGACGGCGTGATCGCACCTGAAGAGCGCGCGTCAATCGAGCGCCATCTCGTCGACGAATGGGGTTACGATCAAACATTCACAGCGCGCGCGCTTGATCTGCTCGCGGTGACGACCGACGAAGCACGCGTCAAAGTGATCGCAAAGGCTCTCGCTGATTTCCAGGCCGCAAGCCCCGACTGCAACGGTGTCGCGATGCAGACCGAACTCTTGCGGTTTCTGCGCGACGTGATCGAAGCCGACGGCGTAATCGACGAGCGTGAAGATCTTGCGATCGATGCGATCAGTGCAACGTTCAAAGCTCACAACGCGATCGATCTGACCAAGGTGACGAGATCGATTGGCGATCTCGGCGCTCAAGCGGGAACCGCTGCAGCAGCGCTTACGCGACGTCTGAACAGGCCGACGGCACCACGTGGATAGGGGTGTGGTGGAGCGTCGCTCCACGCATGAAATCTCCCTCAGCCCGCCACCGTTGGCGGTGCATCAGCGGAGCCCGCGATCACCCCAAAGCCGACCCTAAAGTCGGCGCGCGGCCGCCACCAATACAAGGATAGAGGCATCGAGAGCGCGATTTGATGCGCACCTAGGGCATGCGGGCGGTTAGCTGCAGTGCGGCAAGCTGCGGAGCGGAGAATGCCCTACACCATTCCATTCTGTTTTCGGCAACCAAAGCGCCAGGCCCGATGTGAACCGAGGTTGGCGTTCGCTGGTCTCGAACGTGGCTTCCCGTCGTGCGTGAGCGTGGGCATATTGGAGGTGGCTGGCAGCTATGCCGGTCAGACGAGACCAACTCATGGCCGATGAACGTACGCTGCAAGAAAATCTGGATTTGATCCAGCAGAAGGCGCGCGAGCGTACGGTCAAAACCCAGACGGTCGAATACGATCTTGAAACGCTGGCGAAGCGCATCGATCGCAAATCTATCAAGCTAGACCCGGATTATCAGCGGCGGCACAGGTGGTCGCGTGAGACTTCCTCGCGGCTTATAGAAAGCCTCATCCTCAACATCCCGATACCGGTCGTGTTCATTTCTCAAGATGTTGATGTCGATGCCGAAGTTACAGAAGACAGTTCGCGATACACAGTTATCGACGGACAGCAGAGGCTTACAGCTATTCACGATTTTCTGAGGAATAAGTTTCCTCTGGAAGGTCTTGAGACGTTGTCTGAGCTAAACGGCGCGTACTACAAGTCACTTCCGTCATTCTTGGTGCGGCGACTTGAGGAACGTACTGTTAAATGTATGCGCATCGACTCCACAGTTGATGCTCAGATCAAGTTCGATATTTTCGAAAGGCTCAATACCGGTTCCGTAAAACTCGAAGCTCAAGAGCTTAGAAATGCAACCGCGCGCGGACCGTTTAATGAACTGATCAAGGAACTCGCTCAAGCTCCATATTTTCGAAGCTTGATCCAAGTGGATCTGCATCGACCGGAGGACAGTCCCAAGGTGCAAAAGATGGAGGACGCCGAGCTGGTTCTCCGGTTTTTCGCCTTGAGCCACGGCCGCTATCGCGGCCTACGGAAGGGCTTCAAAGAATTTCTGACTGCGAGCCAGGAAGAATTCAATGATGTGCCCTCCGCTATCCTGCTGGATTGGAAAAACGAGTTCGAGACCTACATGAAGTTCCTTCATGAGAAGGTGGGGTCGACGGCGTTTGCAAAATGGCGGCTGGGCAACAACGGCGAGAAGCGAATGTCTAGCTTCAACGCTGCTGTGTTTGACGCGGTCGCTATCGGGCTGACGGAAGTTTACACGCCTGCGGAGATTCAGGCCGGTGGAGACGCGATCGCGCTGAAAGTCGGCCAAATCCGAACCTTGTTTGGCGACGCGGACTTTTTTGCTTCTGTGTCTGGCAGCGTGAATGACGCCGCCAAAGTCACCCATCGAATAAACGCCGTCGCAGCTCTCCTGCGGCGATGACAACTGCACTTTTTGACCTTGCGGTCACCCTGCCGAGCAGGCTGCAGGAACTCGACCGTTTGGTTGACCATGCCCGAAAGATGCAGAGCTCGGATGAGCCGCTATACAACAGCTTGTGTCGAGCAACCTCGGTCCTTCTCGCTTCCCACTTGGAAGGATTTTTAAAGGGCATAACATCCGGCCTGATCGACGATCTGAACGATAGAATGGGCGGCTTCGCCAACATGCCGGCCGCCATGCAGCGAAACTTTTGCGCCAAAATGGCCTACTTCGAAGGCGTTCCGGACAAAGACATTAATGAGCGGATCAGGCAGCTAACCGAGTTCTTCAAAAAGAACTCAGTGCCGATCGACATGAAGGCGTTCACCTACAAGGAGAACCCGAACAAAAACCCAACCGCCGATTTTATCGATGCGGCCATGGCCAAGGTCGGGGTGCCAGACATCGTCCATGCAGTGGCTGGTGGAGGATTTGATGTGGTTTTCAACAACGACCACAACGCGACCTGGCTGCTACGGCGGAAACTCAAGTCGTTGAGGTCAACTCTCTACAACTTCCCTTACCGTCAACTGCCGCCAGCGTTTGCGTTCAACTTCCGTGGCACCGCGCCCGCGCAAAGCCTTTGGCACGTGTATATCGACGATGTCATGACACGCCGTCACTCCGTGGCGCATGGCGACACGATGGAAAACGACACAGACGCCCAGAGTCTCCAGCTAGATGTTATGAAGCTCGAAGTTCTTATGCACGGCCTGATTTATGCGGCAGCAGCGTACGTCACCCGGCCATGATGCGGCGGCGTTAGTGGACAACCGCTAAGGTGCCAACGCTAAACCCAACCGCCGGCGGTCCAGGCTTGCAGATTGACGCGGGCAGAAGCCGGTGAGGTGTGGCGCTAGATTTGGACGAGCTTACTCAGTTGCCCACCCGCCCTCTGATCGGAAAAATAATCTAGCTTTAGGGAGTCGCTTGGGGTCCGCGTAGTCCTACCAAGCACCTGACAACATGGGATAATTTTCAGACGCCTGGTGGAGCCGAGGTCCGGATAACTGGGTGGCTGGCCCAGATCGACCGAGCGAGAGGCACGGCAACGCCGCGCGCCATGAGCGTTGGCTGCGGAGATCGACACCTGGCCACAGGCCCGACGGCCGCTTTGGCTGCTCGTAAAAAGTTACCCCGGGCGTTACCCGGGACTTGGGCTTCAGGCCCCTACTGGGGCTAAGTTATTGAAAGAATGGCGCGCCCGGAACGATTCGAACGTCCGACCCTCAGATTCGTAGTCTGATGCTCTATCCAGCTGAGCTACGGGCGCGCACAGGCCTTTACGGCGAGGGCGGGTATCTAGCGGGTCGTCTTGCCGGGCGCAACCCGGTTTTCGAGGGCTTTGTAAAACGGGCGCTTGGAGAGGCGGACGGCGGGGCTTAGGTCGGGGGGAGGCGCCTGTCCGCGCCAGTGTTTCCGGGTCGCCTCCCAGATGATCATGTCGAATTCGCCGTTCCGTCCATTGCTCGTCGCCGTCCTGGCGCTGTCATCAACCCTGGCGCTGGCCGGTTGCCAGACCACGACGGTCGGCGGCGCGTCCGCCCCGGTCCAGTCCTCCGCGCCCCCTGCCACCCGTCCGGCGCGCGGTCCGTTCGTCGCGGCGGCCAATCCGCTGGCGGTCGAGGCGGGGATGGCGGTCCTGAGGCGCGGCGGGTCGGCGGTGGACGCCGCGGTCGCGGTGCAGGCGGTGCTGGGGCTGGTCGAGCCCCAGTCCTCAGGCCTCGGCGGCGGGGCCTTCATCATGGTCTATGACGCCGGGACGCAGGAGGTCACGACCTATGACGGGCGCGAGACTGCGCCCTCGGCGGCGACGCCCGAACTGTTCTACGAGAACGGCCGCCCCCTGCCCTTCATGGACGCGGTGTTGAGCGGGCGATCCACGGGCGCGCCCGGCGCCGTGGCCGCCCTGGCGATGGCGCAGGAGACGCACGGAAGCCTGCCCTGGTCCTCCCTGTTCGGCGACGCCGAGCGTCTGGCCCGCGACGGGTTTACGGTCAGCCCGCGTCTGGCCGGCTTTATCGCCGGAACATTCGGGCAGGCGCGCACCCGCTGGGCCACCGAGTATTTCACCAGGCCCGACGGCAGCCGCTACATCGCCGGCGACACCCTGCGAAACCCCGCCTACGCCGAGACGGTCGCGACCATCGCCCGCGACGGGATCGAAGCCCTGCGTACCGGTCCGATCGCCGAAGCCATCATCGAGACGGTGCGGGCCGAGCCGCGCCCGGGATCGCTGAGCGACACCGACCTCGCCGCCTATCGTCCCATCGTCCGCGACGCCCTGTGTCGTCCGTTCCGTGTCTATGTCATCTGCATCCCGCCACCGCCGTCCAGCGGCGTGGCCCTGCTGCAGCTCCTGGCCATGGCCGAGACCCCGACCGCCGCCCCGGTTCTCGCCGAGGGCGAGACCAGCGCCGCCGCCTGGACCATGTTCGCCCAGTTGCAGCGGCTGATGTACGCCGACCGCGACCGCTATGTCGCCGACCCGGCCTTCGTCGGCGTGCCCGTGGCCGGCCTTCTCGACCCCGACTACGTCGCCTCCCGCGCCGCCCTGGCCCCCGGCCTGGCTGGCGCCGCCTCAGCCGGGACACCGCCCGGCGGCGTGTTCCGCGCCCCTGACGCGACGGCCGAGCCCTCCGGCACCTCCCACATGGTCATCGTCGATGCGGCCGGGAACGCCGTCTCCATGACGACGACGGTCGAGAGCATCTTCGGTTCGGGCCGGATGGCGGCGGGCTTCTTTCTCAACAACCAGCTGACCGACTTCTCCTTCTCGCCGACGACGGCGGAGGGCGCGCCGATCGCCAACGCCGTGGCGGCGGGCAAACGGCCGCGCTCGTCGATGTCGCCGATCATCATTCTGGATCATCAGGGTCGTCTGGTCGGGGCCATGGGCTCGCCGGGCGGATCGGCGATCCTGGCCTATAACGCCAAGGGACTGGTCGGGACGCTGATCTGGGGCCTGCCGGTGCAGGCGACGTTCGACCTGCCCAACCTCGTCGCCAAGGGTCCGGGCTTCGGCGCCGACACGTCGCGGTTCGGGCCGACCCTGACCGCAGGGCTGGCGAGGAACGGCATCATCCTCCAGCCCAACGCGTCGGAGACCTCAGGCCTGCATGGAGCGATCTGGCGCGGAGATCACTGGGACGGCGGCGCCGACGACCGGCGCGAGGGCGTGGCCCGGACCGAATAGGCCTCAGCCCGGCAGGCGCAGCTCGAAGGTCGTGCCGGTCGGGCCGGTCTCGACGAGGCGCAGCTCGCCCTCGTGGTTGGTCGCCAGTTCGCGCGAGATCGTCAGGCCCAGACCGGTGCCGTCCGCCGAGCCGCCCGAGACGAAGGGTTCGAACAGGCGCTCGGACAGGCGCGGCGGAATGCCCGGGCCGTCATCGACGATGCGGATGACGCACCAGCCGTCCTCTCTCGAGGCTTCGACCATGACCGAGCCAAGCGGGCCGCCCTTCCTGCGAGGCGCGCGCGCGGCGTCGCGCTCGATGGCCTGACGGGCGTTGCGCATCAGATTGACGAGGATGCGGTGCAGTTGGTCTGCGTCGGCCTGGACGGCGAAGCGTCCCGGAAGGGCTTTCACCAGCCGCACGCCGTGGGCCTCCAGTCCCGCATCCTCCGCCGCGGAGGTCACGGCCCGGGCCAGAGCCACCCGATCCTTGACCGCAGCCGGCTCCTCGGACTTGCCGTAGTCCAGCACATTGCGGGTCAGGGCGGCGGCCCGACCCAGGGCCCGCTCCAGACGCGGCAGGGCCTTGGCCACCTGGGGGTCGGCGGAATCGGCCAGACGCTCCGAGGCGATCTGGGCCGAGGTCAGCATGTTGCGCAGGTCGTGGTTGATCTTGGCCACCGCCTCGCCCAGCGCCACGAGACGCGAGCGGGAGCGCAAGGCCTGACGCACCTCCTCCTGCATGACGGCCAGTTCGCGTTCGACCCGGCCGATCTCGTCATGGCGATCGGAGGGGGTCGGGGCGACGGTCTGGGGATCGGCGGCGAAGCCTTCGATGGACCGGGTCACCCGCCGCAGGGGCTGCAGCACCAGGAAGGCGAGACCGGCGTAGAGCAGCCCGCCCGCGACGACCGAGATGATGATGGACACCAGGAGGCTGTTGAGCAGGAAGGCGCGCAGTTCGATCTTCAAAGGCTCGGCCGGCGCGACCACGTCGATGAAGTCGCCGGAGCGATAACGGGGGGCTGCCCGCGCCCGGATCGACCGGTCGGGATGGCCGAACAGGGTTCGGACCGGATCCAGCAGCTTCGCCCCGGTGCTGCGCCCTCTCAAGTCGATGAAATCGGGCGCGCGGGCCAGGTTCGGGGCCTGCAACAGCTGGCGCATGACGCCCTGGTCGCTGATCGCCACCGCCGACACCCCGCCGATACGCAGCAACTGTTCCGCCGTCTGATCGTCCACGGCGCTGTAAGGCAGGGCCTCGACGCCCACGGAGGCGAGTTCGGCCGCCTGGAGCCGGTCCATCAGCCAGCGTTCGTGGAACGTCGCCGCATTGGGACCCAGGATCAAAGCCTGCACCGCCACGGTGAACAGCACGGTCAGCAGCAGCAGCCGCGACGACAGGCCGTCGGGCGCCTGGGGCTTCAGCCGCTCGCGCCAGTCTGCGGGCGGCCGCAGCCGGTCAAACAGGTCGCGCGGAATGACCCGGGGCGGCCTCACGGCGTCGCGGCTCCGGGCAGGCGCGCCTGGATCGTCTTCAGGATCAGAGGCAGGACCACGGCCAGCACGAAGACGCCTGCCATCGGGGCCCAGAACTGGCCGAACAGGGCCTGAATGTCAGGGTTGGGGTTCTCGGCCAGCAGCTGGTTCAGCCGCGCCCCGATCCAGCAGTAGATGATGTGAGCCGGCAGCAGGCCGATGACCGTGGCGACGGTATAGGGGACCAGCCGGACCGACATGATCCCGGCGGCGATATTGATCATGTGGAAGGGCACGACGACGGCCAGACGCGAGGCCAGGACAAACCAGAAGGTGTCCTTGTCGATGGCGGTGCAGACCGTCTTCAGCATCCCCTTGTCGCGTTCGGCCTTGCGACGCAGGTCCTGGCCAAGGGCCGAGCGGGCGACCGCATAGACGATCAGGGCGCCGACGGTGGCGGCGATCGAGGTCGAGACCCCGCCGACCCAGGGGCCGAACAGATAGCCGGCCGTAATGGTCACAAAGAAGACGCCGGGCACCACGCTGGCGGTCGCCGTGGCGAACACCGCCATCAACACCAGCAGGGCCAGCAGATAGTTCTGGGCCGTGAAGGCGCGCAGCTCGTCGCCGTGGTCGCGCAGGGTGTCGAGCGACAGATAGCGGTTCCAGCCCATGCCGAAGATCACGGCGATGACGCAGGCCAGAAGAATGAGGGGAAGAAACCGTTTCAGGCGATCCATGGCGTTTCCAACGGCAGCATTCTCAACGGGTCTGGGCGTTTTCAGGCTATAGGACGTCGTCGGCGGCGTTGACAGCCGCAGCCCCTCCGCTTATACGCCCGCCCTTCCCGCAGAGGACACGTTCGTCCCCCGCGCCACTCATAACCCCTGGAGCCGACCGTGAAGCGGACCTATCAGCCGTCGCGACTCGTGCGCAAGCGCCGTCACGGCTTCCGTTCGCGGATGGCCACCAAGAACGGACAGAAAATCGTTGCGCGGCGTCGCGCCAAGGGCCGCAAGAAGCTGACGGCTTAAGCGGCCTTCCCCTCGATCAGAGGGGATCGATGACGATTGCCATTACAATCCATCGCCTGACCTCGCGGCCCCAGTTTCTGGCGGCCGCGAAAGGCGTGTCTCAAGCCCGCGGCGCCGTGGTCGTGCAGCGGCTGGACCGCGCCGACGGGGATGCGATCATAGGCGTCGGCTTCACCGCCACGCGCAAGGTCGGCGGGGCCGTGGTGCGCAACCGCTGCAAACGCCGGCTGCGCGAGGCCGCCCGCGCCCTGGTCGGGCAGCACGGCGTGCCTGGAAGCGACTATGTCTTCATCGCGCGACAAGGCACTCCGGACCGGCCCTGGGAGCGTTTGCTTGACGATGTGAAATCGGCGCTTACAAGGCTCGCGAGCCCCGCCGACGGCCCCAGACCGGCCCGCCCGGTCCCACCTTCTCCCGACACGCCCGTTCCCCTTTCCGACGACCTGGACCGCTGATCCGAATGAAGAACGAGAACACGCGCAACATGGTGATTTTCGCCGTGTGCACGGCGGCGATCCTGCTCCTGTACCAGGTCTTCGTCATGGGCCCGCAGATGGAGCGCCGGAAGGCTGCCCAGGAAGCCGCTGCCGCTGAACAGATCGCCACGCCGGCCGGATCGACAGCGGACGCCGTTCCCGGCTCTACCGCCGCCACGGGCTCGCTGACTTTCGTTACGGATCGCACCGAGGCGCTCGGCACGGTCCCGCGCATCCCGGTCTCCACGCCGACGCTGCAGGGCTCCCTGTCGCTCCAGGGCGGTCGCATCGACGACCTGTTCCTCAAGAACTATCGCCAGACTGTCGATCCTTCTTCGCCCTATGAAGAGCTGTTCCGCCCGCAGGGCATGGAGCACGCCTATTTCGCCCAGTTCGGCTGGACCGGCCCCAATGTCGCGGGCGGCGTTCCCGGCCCGAACACTGTCTGGCGCCTGACCGGCGGCTCGACCCTGACCGAGACCACACCGGTCACCCTGACCTGGGACAATGGACAAGGCCTGCGCTTCACCCGCGTCATCGCACTCGATGCGCAGTATATGTTCACCGTCACCGACACGGTCGCCAACCTTGGGACCGCCCCGATCGTGATCGCCCCCTATGGCCGCATCGAGCGCCAGGGCGTGCCGCCGGTCCTGGGCAAGACCCAGATCCTGCACGAGGGCGCCATCGGCACCTTCTCCAAGGGCGACGGCTACGCCACCACCCAGCTGAAGTACGGCGACTGGGCCAAGAAGCCGCGCGAGGAGTTCGAGTCCGTCGGCGGCTGGCTGGGCATCACCGACAAATACTGGATGGCGGCCCTGATCCCGCCCCAGACCGAAACGATCCAGGCCGAGTTCCGCGTCACGGACGCCTCGACCTACAACATCCACGAGGCCCGCATTCTTGGCGAGGCGCGGACGATCAATCCGGGTCGCCAGATCACCGAGGTCCAGCA
This sequence comes from Brevundimonas sp. TWP2-3-4b1, assembly GCF_049897665.1. Classification (NCBI taxonomy): domain Bacteria; kingdom Pseudomonadati; phylum Pseudomonadota; class Alphaproteobacteria; order Caulobacterales; family Caulobacteraceae; genus Brevundimonas; species Brevundimonas sp. TWP2-3-4b1. The sequence continues at coordinate 38,714 of NZ_JAFCWQ010000010.1, forward strand.
CCTGTTCGCCGGCGCCAAGCGCAACGAGATCCTCTCGGCCTACGAGAAACAGTACGACCTGCCGCGCTTCATCTACGCGATCGACTGGGGCTTCCTGTTCTTCCTGACGCGCCCGATCTTCCTGCTGGTCGAGTTCTTCTACGGCCTGGTCGGCAACTTCGGCGTGGCCATCCTGCTGCTGACCCTGACCATCAAGCTGATCATGTTCCCGCTGGCCAACAAGAGCTACGAGAGCCTGTCCAAGATGCGGAAACTCCAGCCGCTGATGGAGAAGATCAAGGAGCAGAACAAGGACGATCCGCAGGCCCAGCAGAAGGCCACGATGGAGCTCTACCAGAAGGAGAAGATCAATCCGCTGGCGGGCTGTCTTCCTATTCTGGTCCAGATCCCGGTCTTCTACGCCCTCTACAAGGTGTTGTTCGTCACCATCGAGATGCGGCATGCGCCCTTCTTCGGCTGGATCCGCGACCTGTCGGCGCCGGATCCGACCAACATCTGGAACCTGTTCGGCCTGATCCCCTGGGATCCGTCCGCGGTGCCGCTGATCGGCGGCCTGATTGGCTCGCACGCCGGCGGCTTCACCCTGGCGCTCAGCGTCCTCGCGATCATCTACGGCTTCACCATGTGGCTGCAGCAGGCGATGAACCCGCCCGCGCCTGATCCGGTCCAGCGCCAGATCTTCGCCTTCATGCCGATCGTCTTCACCTTCATCATGGCGGGCTTCCCGGCGGGCCTGCTGGTCTACTGGGCGTGGAACAATGTGCTCTCGATCGCCCAGCAGTATTTCATCATGCATCGCTTCGGGGCCGAGAACCCGATCGACGACCTGATCGCCAAACTCACGAAGAAGCCCGCTTGACCGAGTATTCCGACGAAGAGGTCGAGGCCGCACGCGTTCTGTTCGCGCGCCCGGCGACCTTCGTCATGGGCGCCGCCAAGATCGAGCAACTTCCAGAACCCAACCTGCCCGAGATCGCCTTCGCCGGAAGGTCGAACGTCGGCAAGTCCAGCCTGATCAATGGCCTGGTCGGCATGCACAAGCTGGCCCGGGCCTCCAACGAGCCGGGCCGGACGCGGGAGGTCAACTTCTTCGACCTCGACGGCAAGCTGCGGCTGGTCGACCTGCCCGGCTACGGCTGGGCCAAGGCGTCCAAGACCACCGTGCGTCAGTTTCAGAACCTGGGCCGCGACTATCTGCGCGGCCGGGTCACGCTGAAGCGGGTCTATCTGCTGATCGACGCCCGCCATGGCCTGAAGTCGGTGGATACCGAGGCACTCGATGCGCTGGACCTCGCCGCCGTCAGCTATCAGATCGTCCTCACCAAGGCCGACAAGATCAAGGCGCACGAGCGTAACACGGTTCAAGCGGCGACGCTCAAAGCCATCTCCAAACGCCCCGCCGCCTTCCCGGCGGTGATCGTGACCTCGGCCGAAAAGGGCGCAGGGTTGCCGGAGCTAAGGGCGGAGATCATGCGCACGACGGGCGCGGAACTCTGATTCCCTTCCTTCTCCCGGTGGGAGAAGGTGGCTCGCGAGGCGAGACGGAAGAGGGCTCGGCCTCACCGGTGACGCATGACCCTCACCCTTTCGCGCAAGGCGGTTCGCTACGCTCTCCGGCGCTCAATCCCTCTCCCAACGGGAGAGGGAGCCCGTCTGCTCTGGCCTCTCCAGCCCTGACCGCCTAACTAGCCCCCATGCCCCCCGCCGACACCCCTGCCGAGGTTTTCAAGCGCGCGCTCGCCCATGCGGCCCGCGCCCTCGCGGAACAGTCCGGGCTCGAGGTCGTGTTCGGCTCCGACGGCCCCAAACTGACCGGCGGCATCCTGACCCTGCCGCATCCCCCCCGCACGCCCAGCGAGGGCGACAGCGCCACCATCCGGGGGCAGGCCGACCGGCTGGCCCTGCGTCTCGCCAACCACGACCCGGCGATCCACTCGACCTTGCGCCCCGCCGACAACCGCGCCGCCGAGGTGTTCGAGGCCGTGGAACAGGCCCGCGTTGAGGCCCATGGGTCCACCGCCCTGGCCGGCGTCCGCAACAATATGAACGCCGCGCTCCTGACCCGTCTGGAGAAGATGGGCGCCCTGCGGATCACCGAGGCCGACCGCGTCCCCGTCGCCGAGGCCGTCGCCCTGCTGCTGCGCGAACGCGTCACCGGCCAGCGCAGTCCCGACGGCGCCGGGGCCATGCTCGATCTCGTCCGCACCGACATCGAGGCCAGGGCCCACGTCCAGCTCGACAAACTGGCCGAGACCGCCGGCGACCAGGCCGCCTTCGGCAAGGCGCTGAAGGACGTGCTGCGTGCCCTCGACCTCGACCCCGGCGACGGCCGCGGCGACGACGCCTCCGAGGACCAGGGCGACGAAGAGCCCGACCCCCAGGAACCCGAGGCCAGCCAGGACCAGGACGACGAGGAGGACGAGAGCGGCGGCGAGGGCGGCCAGTCGATGGACGGCGCCTCCGACGACCCGACCTCTGAACAGGACCGCGACGCCCGCCCCGACGGCTCTCCCGCCGAGCGCGACGGCGACGCCGCCGACGACGGCCCGGACGTCGCCGAGGGCGCGCTTCCGAACCGTCAGGAGAACGCCGACGACGGCCGCGCGATCGACTTCTACAAGGTCTTCACCACCGCCTATGACGAGGTGGTCGACGCCGCCGAACTGTGCGACCCGATGGAGCTGGACCGGCTGCGCAGTCTGCTCGACCAGCAACTGACCATCCTGTCGTCCGTCGTCGCTCGCCTCGCCAACAAGCTGCAGCGCCGGCTGATGGCGCAGCAGAACCGCTCATGGTCTTTCGACCTCGAGGAAGGGGTCCTCGACACCGCCCGCCTGACCCGCGTCATCACCGACCCGACCAGCCCGCTGTCGTTCAAGATGGAGAGTGAAAGTCCTTTCCGGGACACGGTCGTGACCCTGTTGCTCGACAACTCCGGTTCCATGCGCGGGCGGCCGATCATGGTCGCGGCGGTCTGCGCCGACATCCTGGCGCGGACGCTGGAACGCTGCGGCGTCAAGGTCGAGATCCTCGGCTTCACCACCCGCGCGTGGAAGGGCGGACAGGCGCGCGAGGCCTGGATCACGGCCGGCAAGCCGTCGATGCCCGGTCGCCTGAACGACCTGCGCCACATCATCTACAAGGCCGCCGATTCCCCCTGGCGACGGGCGAGGAAGAACCTCGGCCTGATGATGCGCGAGGGCCTGCTGAAGGAGAACATCGACGGCGAGGCCCTGACCTGGGCCCATGACCGGCTGAAGGCCCGGCCCGAGTCGCGCCAGATCCTGATGGTCATCTCCGACGGTTCGCCGGTCGACGATTCCACCCAGTCCGCCAACGCCGCCCTCTATCTCGACAAACACCTGCGCAAGGTGATCGAGGACATCGAGACCCGGTCCCCGGTCGAACTGATCGCCATCGGCATCGGCCACGACGTGACCCGCTGGTATCGCCGCGCCGTCACCATCGTCGACGTCGAACAGCTGGGCGGCGTCATGATCGAGAAGCTGGCCGAACTGTTTGACGCGGCGCCCAGACAGGCGACGAAAAAGGGCGGCCGTCGCCTCAAGCGCGCGGCGTGATGCGGCTGCTTTTCCGCACTTCGGCGTCGTTGGCCCTCATGGGCATGGCGGCCTGCGCGGCGATCGCGACCTCGATGCCCGGCCTGGTCACCGGTCCCGACCATGCCCTCCGCATGGAAGCCCGCCATGTGCCCCTGGGCATCGGCGGCGCGACCCTGGCGCACGGCGTCACCTATGGGGGCGGCCTGATCCTTCGCGGGCCTGGCCTGCACGGCCTGTCCGACCTGAAGATGCAGGGCGACCGCGCCTGGGTCGTCAGCGACTTCGGCGACCTCGTCCGCTTCACCCTCCGGCTCGACCGCAGCGGCCGCCTGACCTCCGCAGACCGCGCCGTCAGCCGCCCCTTGACCGACCCGGACGGGGCCGTCCTGACGCCCAAGGCCAATGCGGATGCGGAAGGGTTGGCCCTGCTCCCCGACGGCCGGGTCCTGATCAGTTTCGAGCGCGATCACCGCATCTGGTCCTACGGCGTCGGGGCGAACGACCGGCCGGGCCTGGTCTCCACGCCCCGTCACCCGTTCGAGGACAATCAGGGAATCGAGGGCCTGGCCCCCGCCCCCGACGGCCGCTGGCTCGCGCTCGGCGAGGCCGGCGGCGCCTGGCTCTGCGACGCTGACGCCTGCGAGCCCCTGCCCAACGCCCCGACCGCATCCACGGACGGCTTCCTGACCACCGGCGCCGATGTCGACCCGGCGGGCGGCTGGTTCATCGTTCAGCGTCTGTTCACGCCCCCGCTCAACATGCAGGCCCGCGTCCGCCGAATGGCCCCGGACGGGACCCTGTCGGACCCCCTGATCCACCTGCGCCCCCCGGCCTCGACCGACAATTTTGAAGGGATCGCCGCGGTCCCGACCGCGACGGGGACGCGTCTCTATCTGCTCAGCGACGATAATGACAACTTCGTCCAGAAGACCCTGCTGCTGGCCTTCGATGTGAGGCGCTGACGGGCCCCTTTCTCCCGCAAGGGATGAAGGATCAGGACAAGAAGCTCTTCGTCAGATCGATCGCCTCGACCAGGCTCATCCGCTGCACCTCGGTCCCCGGCGGGAGGGCGGCGAACAATCGCGTCGGCGTGGCCGCGTCCAGCATGACGAACACCCCCTTGTCGTCCGCCCGCCGGATCAGCCGCCCGAAGGCCTGGGCGATGCGGGCGCGGGCCAGGGCGTCGTCATAGCCCTTGGGGCCGAACTTCTCGCGCCGGGCCTTGTGCAACAGGTCGGGGCGCGGCCAGGGCACCCGGTCGAAGGCCAGCAGCCGCAGCGACCGGCCGGGCACATCGACGCCGTCTCGAACGGCGTCGGTGCCGAGCAGGCAGGAGTCCTGTTCGGCGCGGAAGATGTCGACCAGGGCCCCCACTTCCAGTGGATCGACGTGCTGGGCGTAGAGGGGGATCTGGGCCTTGGCCAGATCGGGGCCGAGGCGTTCATAGACGGCCTTCAACCGGCGGATGGCTGTGAACAGGCCCAGGCCGCCGCCCCCGGCCGCCAGGAACAGTTCGCGCATCGCGGCCGCCGTCTGGCGCGGGTCGTCCTTGCCCACGTCGTTGACGACGATCACCCGACTGTTCGACGCATAGTCGAAGGGGCTCTCGACCTTCAGGGTCCGCGCCGGTTCGATCAGCCGCGCGGCCCCCGTGCGCATCCGGGCCATGCCGAACAGGTCGCCGCCCGAGGCTTCGGCGATCGGGTCGGACAGGGTCGCAGAGGTCACCAGCACGCCATGGGCCGGCAGGATGACGGCCGCCTCCAGCGGCACGGTCGGGTCGATCCAGTGACGGCGCAGGGCCACGTCGTGGATGCGGCCGAACGCCGTCTCGACCGACAGCCAGTCGACGAAATCCGGGTCGGGCGCGTCGCCGCCGTCCTCCAGCGCCGCCAGCATCGACCGCCATCCCGGCAGGGTCATGCGGGCGCGACGGTCGAGGCCGCGAAGGGCCCCTTCGATCCGGGCGCGCGAGGCGCCGTCCAGTTCGGCCGCCTCGTCGTCGAGGATGTCCTCCAGATGCCGGGCCAGGGCCAGCAGCGGGGCCTCGACCGCGGCGAGGGCCTGGGCCGCGCCGCGGGCCGTCTCCAGCAGGGGTTCGGTCGCGGGGCGGACGGCGCATTCGGTGCCGAACTCGGACGACGCGGAGGACGCCGCTTCCGAGGTTCGCGCGCGGATCTGTTCCAGCGCGGCCATCAGGAACTGTTCGATCGGCCCAACCGGATTGACCTCGCCCGATGGCGGGGCGATGCGGCCGGAGATGCCCTCGCCCGGCAGGGCTGCAGCGGCGCGGATCGCGTCGGACAGGGCCTTCTGCGCGGCCTCATTGTCGGCGCACAGATCGCCCAGCCGCTGTTCCAGGCCGCGCCCGCGACGGCCGCGTCCCTCCGGCCCCCGGATCCAGCGACGAAGCTCGGCCGCCTCCTGGCCGGACAGGCAGGCGGAAAAGGCGCTGTCGGCCGCGTCGAACAGGTGGTGGCCCTCGTCGAAGACGATCCGCTTGAGGGCGGCGGTTTCCCCGTCCTGTTTCAGGCCGCGCGCCGAGCGGGCCCCGTCGAAAGCGGCCTGGGTCATGACCAGGGCGTGGTTGGCGACGACCAGATCGGCGCGGCGGCTGGCGCGGATGGTCTTTTCGACGAAACAGGTGCGGTAGTGGGGGCAGGCCGCGTGGACGCATTCGCCGCGTCGGTCGACGAGGTTTCCCGCCGAGGCCTGATTGCTGGCAGGGGTCGCGAACAGGCCGGGCAGCCAGCCGGGGAAGTCGCCGCCGGTCATGTCGCCGTCGCGCGTATGCATCGCCCAGCGGCTGGTCAGGGCCAGGCCGATCAGGTCGCCGTTCCCCAACTGGGCCGCCTGGACCATGTCCTGAAGGTTCAGCAGGCAGAGGTAGTTCTCCCGGCCCTTGCGGACGACGGTCTTCTTCTTGCGCTCGACCGGGTCGGGCCAGAGGGCGGCGCTCTCGCGGTCGATCTGGCGTTGCAGGGCGCGGGTATAGGTCGAGACCCAGGCCGCCCCCTGGTTCCGTTCGGCCCACAGGGAGGCGGCGGCCAGATAGCCGAGCGTCTTGCCCGTGCCGGTGCCGGCTTCGGCCAGCAGCATGCGGGGCCGGCCCTCCTCGTTACGGGGCGAGAAGGCATAGGCGGCCTCGGCGGCGTAGTCGGACTGGGTCGGGCGGGTTTCGTCGAGGCCCGAGGCCTGCAGCAGTTTCTCGAGCCGGATCCGGGCGGATTCGGAATCGACCGGAGCGGACCCTGCCTCCCCACGCGGCGCCTCGTCCTCCCACTCCGGCAGGCGCGACCAGGCGTCGAGCCCCGAGCCCCGATGCTGGCGCGCCCGGAGCGGTCCAGCCTGCAAGGCGCCCGACACCCGCCATGCCCAGGACCAGCCGGCGCGCCCCAGCGTCTGGGCCAGGGTGAAGGCGTCCTCGCGATGCGGATAGGCGGGGTTGGCCAGCTCCTTCAGCAGAACGGCGGCGGCGTCTCTGAGCGCAGCGGCCTGGGCCTCAGCGCCCTTGGGTTCGGCCATGCCCAGCGCCAGGGCCAGCCCTGACGGCGACGGGGCGCAGAAGGTCGCCGGCCGCACGAAGGCCCACAGCTCCAGCACGTCCAGAAGGTCGGCGGACCGGGGCGGGGCGGACAGGCCCAGCCGTCGCGCGGTCAGACTGGCGTGGGCGACCAGCACCGGCCCGCCGAGGAACACCCCCTCTGCCGCCCCCCGCCCGATCTTACGCGCGCCCTCGTCGTCACAGATCGCCCCCGCGCCCGGCGGCACGGCCAGCGCGGGCGGCAGGACGAGCCACGGCTCGGCGCCGGTCAGGCTGAGGTGGGAGAGGACGGATTCGTCGGACACGTCAGAGAGATAGCGACGAACGGCATGAAACGGAACGGGAACATGCTATATCCCCCTCGTGACGCCACCCGCCGCCAGCCTGCCGCCTCTGTTCGCCGACTGGTTCATGTCTCGCGGCTGGAGCCCCCGCAGGCACCAGCTGGAGATGATCGCGGCGGCTGAGGCCGGGTCGCACGCCCTGCTGGTCGCTCCGACCGGGGGCGGCAAGACGCTGGCGGGGTTCCTGCCCAGCCTGATCGACCTGGCCGAACGCGGGCCGAGGCCGCCGCATGGGCCGGGCAGCGGCATCCATACGATCTATGTCTCGCCGCTGAAGGCGCTGACCACCGACGTCGAGCGCAACCTGATGACGCCGATCCGCGAGATCGGGCTGAACATCCATGTCGAGAGCCGCACCGGCGACACCAAACAGTCCAAGAAACAGCGCCAGCGCGACAACCCGCCCGACATCCTGCTGACCACGCCCGAACAACTGGCTCTGTTCTGCGCCTGGGGCGGAGCGCGGGCCTATTTCGCCGATCTGAAATGCATCGTGCTGGACGAGGTCCACGCCATCTGGTCGGGCAAGCGGGGCGACCTGCTGAACCTCGGCCTCGCGCGGCTGCAGAGCTTTTCGCCGGGGTTGAGACGGGTGGCCCTGTCGGCGACGATCGACGATCCGAAACTGATCGCGGAGTGGCTGGCGCCGGGGAGCCCTTCTCTCCTTGTGGGAGAAGGTGGCAGCCGAAGGCTGACGGATGAGGGGTCGCAGGGGCCTGTGGAGTCAGGTGAGCCAGCGCAGAATTCCGAAGGTCAGCGTGACCCCTCATCCGTCTCGCTGCGCGAGCCACCTTCTCCCGCAAGGGGAGAAGGGATCGTGATTGTCAAAGGAGATCCCGGCGCCGTTCCCATCATCGACGTGCTGGTGTCCGAGGGACGCGTGCCCTGGGCCGGGCACACCGGCCAGCATGCGATCCCCGAGGTCTATGAGGCGATCCAGCGCTCGGGCCTGACGCTGGTCTTCGTCAACACCCGCTGGCAGTGCGAATTTGTGTTCCAGCAGCTGTGGGCCATCAACGACGACAACCTTCCGATCGGCCTGCACCACGGATCGCTGGCGGCGGAGCAGAGGCGCAAGGTCGAGGCGGCGATGGCGCGGGGCGAGCTGCGGGCCGTGGTCTGCACCTCGACGCTGGACCTCGGCATCGACTGGGGGGACGTCGACCTGGTCATCCAGATGGCGGCGCCCAAGGGCTCGAGCCGATTGGTGCAGCGGATCGGCCGGGCCAACCACCGGCTGGACGAACCGTCGCGCGCCCTGATGGTCCCGGCCAGCCGGTTCGAACTGCTGGAGTGTCAGGCGGCCAAGGAGGCCGTGGCCGAGAACGCCTTCGACTGGGAGCCCCACCACATCGGCACGCTCGACACCCTCGCCCAGCACGTCATGGGCGTGGCCTGTTCGGAACCGTTCGACCTGGAGGCCCTACACGCCGAGGTGACGTCGTGCGCGCCCTATCTCGGCCTGAGCTATGAGGCGTTCGAGGAGGTGGTCGATCTCGTCGCCACCGGGGGATATGCGCTGCGCACCTATGACCGGTTCGCGCGGATCGTGCGGACGCCCGAGGGGCGCTGGACCGTGCGCAACGCCATGATCGCCCAGCGCCACCGGATGAATGTCGGGGCCATCGTGGCGGCAGGGACGCTGAACGTGAAGGTCGCGTCACGTCGCGGCGGGGCGTCGAAACAGCTGATCGGCGGGCGCAAGGTCGGCGAGGCCGAGGAGTGGTATTTCGAACAACTGACGCCCGGCGACACCTTCGTCTTCGCCGGCCAGGTCTGGGCCTTCCAGGGCATCAACGGCATGGACGCCCTGGTCACGCACGCGACCGACAAGGACCCCAAGATCCCGTCCTGGGGCGGGTCGCAGTTCCCGCTCGGCACCTCGCTGGCCGCCCGCGTCCGGGCCATGATTCAGGACCGCGACCACTGGCGCATCCTGCCGGTCGATGTGCAGGAATGGCTGGAGCTGCAGGCCGCACGGTCGATGATCCCCGATGCCGACAGCCTGCTGGTCGAGACCTTCCCGCGCGGCAGCCGCCATTTCATGGTGGCCTATCCGTTCGAGGGGCGGCTGGCGCATTCGACCCTGTGCATGCTGCTGACGCGGCGGCTGGACCGGCTGGGCGTCGGGCCGCTGGGCTTCGTCGTCACCGACTATGCCTTCGCCATCTGGTCGATCAAGCCGATGGACAGGCTGGACTGGGACGCCCTGTTCCAGCCCGACATGCTGGGCGACGACCTGGAGGCCTGGCTGGAGGAGAGCTTCATGATGAAGCGCACCTTCCGCAATTGCGCCCTCGTTTCCGGCTTGATCGAGCGACGACAGCCGGGCGCCGAGAAGACGGGGCGCCAGGTGACCTTCTCCACGGACCTGATCTACGACGTGCTCCGCCGCCACCAGCCCGATCACCTGTTGCTGAGAACCGCCCGGTCCGACGCCGCGTCCGGCCTGCTGGACGTCGCGCGTCTGGGCCAGCTGCTGAGCCGGATCGCGGGGCATATCCGCCACGCGCCGCTGGAGCGGGCCTCGCCGTTCTGCGTGCCGGTACTGGTGATGATCGGCCGCGAGCGGGTCGGCGGCGACGCGGCCGACATGATTCTGGAGGCCTCGGCCCAGGACCTGATCGACGAGGTCATGGAAGGCGCCCCTCCGAAGCAAGGCGAGGCCCAACTTGTGGGCGCCGCATGAACGCGGCCCTGCGAGAGGTGCTGACCCCGGCGCGACGGCCGTGCGGATCGCTGTCGGTGCGGGTCATGGGCGAGCTCTGCGTGCTGCGCTGTTCGGGCGCGCTGTGGCTGCCGGCGCACGGGGCCCTGGTCGCGGGGGACCTGCACCTCGAGAAGGGATCCGCCTACGCCGCACGAGGCCAGTTGCTGCCGCCCTACGACAGCCGCGCGACGCTGGATCGGCTGGAAGCGGAGATCGCCGAACTGAAGCCCGAGCGTGTCGTCCTGCTCGGCGACAGTTTCCACGACAGCCGGTCCATTGAGCGGATGGCGACGGACGACCGGACACGGCTGGACCGGCTGGCCTTCGGGCGCGACTGGGTCTGGCTGGAGGGCAACCATGATCGCGAAGCGTTGACGGCGGCGGATGGGGATGCGGTCTCGGGCCTGCCCGGCCGCGTCGTCGGCGACCTGCGGCTCGGCGCCCTGTTCCTCACCCATGAGCCGATGCCGGAGGCCGAGGACGGCGAGGTGGCGGGGCATCTGCATCCGTGTGCGCGGATCGTGGCCCATGCGCGGATGGTGCGCCGGCCATGCTTCGTGACCGATGGGCGCAGGCTGCTCCTGCCGGCCTTCGGGGCCTTCACCGGAGGGCTGAACGTGCGGGACGCGGCCATCGCCGGGCTGTTCACAGAGCCGCCGATGGCGGCGGCGCTGGGCAAGGACCGGGTCCACGCACTGGCGTGGAACGGGCTGGTTTAGAAGGACTGCATTACGACGAGCAGGCTGAGCGCCGCGCCACCGGTCGCCGTCAGCCGCAGGTTACGGTACCAGACCGGCGCGGTCCTTAGGTCCCAGTACAGCATGGCGATCAGGCCGAAGATCATGACCAGCAGCTGAAACTCATCCGGCACGGTCGGAAGGAAGGTCAACCAGGCCGCGACCGCCGGCAGATTGCTGAGCACCAGTTGAAGCCAGTCCGGCTCCGGACCCGCCATCGTCCGCCCCCATCGAGCCCCGCCCAGGAAGGACAGGATGATCGCGCCATAGACCGTTAGCGGCTCGATCCAGACCCGCGCGCCGTCCGGCGTCAGAAGCACCAAGGCGGCGCATCCGACGAAGGGGATCAGTCCCGCGAGCGTCAGCGTCCACGCCGTCAATCGAGCCCGATCCATCAGCTTCTCCGGAACACCCTGCTCGCCAGATACCCCATGCCGGCGGCCAGCAGGACGCACAGCACGCCATAGCTCCACGGTCGTCGGTGGGCGAGTTCGTAGATGTCGCGTTCGAAGCCGACCTTCTCGACCGTCAGGGTCAGGTTGGAGACGCCCGCAGGTTCGCCGTCGCGGAACAGCCAGACCTCGGCATGGTATTCGCCCGTCGGCGCGGTCGCCGGCAGCTCGACCTGGGCGCGGAACAGGCCGCGATCAACGAAGCGGACCCCGTCGGGATCCGTGTCATACAGCGCCGCCGCCTCCTTCAGCCGGATCACGGCGCGGCGCCAGTCGAGATAGTCCTCGCCAAGCCGCGAGATCACCACGTCACGCACGCCGTAGCGGGTGACTGTGCGGCTCTCCTCCGGCGCGTCGATACGCAGGTGATCGACCCCGACGCCCAGACGCCTCAACTGCCCGAAGCCGGCGATGTCCGGCAGCGGCCGGGTCGAGGCGGTCATGTAGAAGCCGGGCGCACCCTCGAACAGGACGGGACGACTGTTCAGCCAGACGCCGAGGTTGCGGGTCTTCTTGACCAGACGGATCGGGGCGTCGGGCCCGCGCACCACGACGACCACGTCGGTCGGGTCGTCGGTCGGATTGAACACCGCGCCGTAGAGGACGATGCTCGCCCCCTGGAAGCTGGAATCGACCTGAACCCGCGCATCGGTCAGGGCGGCGGCGACGCGCAGTTCTCCCTGCGTCCCGACGGACATCTCCGGGCCCGACTCCGCAAGAAGGGGCGCCTCGATCGCGGGCGGCGGCGGGGGTGGCGTCTGGATCATCCGTCCGACACCCCGGGCGCCAGAAGGAAGATGTCGGATGGCCGGACGAACAGGTCCAGCCCCATCTGGATGCCGACGAACAGGATCAGCAGGCCCAGCGCCGCGCGCAGCACATCGGCCCGGAACCGGCCCGCATAACGCGCGCCCAGCTGGGCGCCGACCACGCCGCCGACGAGCAGGAGGCTGGACAGGACGATGTCGACCGTCTGGTTGCGGCCGGCCTGAAGGATGGTGGTGATGGCGGTCGTGATGATGATCTGGAACAGGCTGGTTCCGACGACCACGCCGGCCCGCATGCGCAGCGCATAGAGCATGGCGGGGACCAGGATGAAGCCGCCGCCGACCCCCATGATCGCCGACAGCACGCCGGCGAAGACGCCGAGGCCGAACGGCGGGATGGCGCTGATATAGAGGCCCGACTTGGGGAAGCGCACCTTCCACGGCAGGCCATAGAGCCACAACGGACGACGGCGTTCCTTGTGCGGGGCGATCTCGCCGCGGTGACGGCGGAGAATTTCAGTCAGGCTTTCCTGCAGCATCAGCAGGCCGATGGCGCCGAGGAAAATGAGGTAGGACAGCGCCACGACCAGATCCGCCTGGCCCAGCAGGCGCAGGTAACGGAACAGTTCGACCCCGCCGATGGCTCCGACGGCGCCGCCCGCGGCCATAATGCCGCCCATGCGAAAATCGACCGCGCCCTGCCCAGTGTAACGGATCACGCCGGAGGTTGAGGAGGCCACGACGTGGCTGGCCTGGCTGGCGACGGCCACGGTCGGGGGGATGCCGAGGAAGACCAGCACCGGCGCCATCAGGAAACCGCCGCCGATGCCGAACAGGCCGGACACGAACCCGACCAGCGCGCCCAGCAGAACCAGGAGCGGCCAGTTCACCGAAACCTCGGCGATCGGCAGATAGATCTCCAAAGGGCGGGCCTTCCCCTTCTTAACCGCTCATCCTCGCGAAAGCGGGGACCCAGTGCTGTGGGCGTTCAATGAGCGGGGTTTGAACGGAAGGTCAATCCGACGCACCGTGGGAACGAAAGAACTGGGTCCCCGCTTTCGCGGGGATGAGCGGAAATCAAGACAGGATCTAGGCGAGCGGTTCCAGGGCGAAGGCCTCGGCCTGGGCGCGGGCCGTCTGTCGCGCCGCCGCCGGAATGGTCGGGGCCAGCCGATCGACAGCGGCCTGGGCCTGGGGATCGCCAGCGCGGGCCGCGATCAGGTACCAGCGATAGGCCTGGGTCGGATTGGGGGCGATACCCTCGTCGCCGTTCTCATAAATGCGGGCGACATTGTACTGGCTGTCGACCAGACCCTGGTCCGCGGCCTTCCTGAGCCAGTCCAGCGCCTCGGCCCGGTTGCGGGCGCCGCCGACGCCGTCGAACAGATACATGCCGAACGCGTGCATGCCGCGTGCGTCGCCACCCTCGGCCGCGCGTCGGGCCCACCGGCGGCTTTCCTCGAGGTCGGCGGCGACGCCGTTCTCGCCGGATTGATACAGACCGGCCAGCTTCAGCTGGGCCTGGGGTTCGCCCAGGTTGGCGGCGCGGGTCAGGGTCTCCACCCCGGCCGGATCATTGCGGTCCAGCTGTTCCGTCGCCTGGGCGAACAGGTTCTGGGCCTCGGTCGCATCGGCGGGCGCGGCGTCCAGGGGCGCATCGGCCGGACTGAGCGCAAGGGCTGCGATCGGGGTCGCCTCGGCCTCGCCGCTCGACTGACCCAGCAGTTGGCCGACATCCATGATCTCATAGCCGGTCAGGCGACCGGTGGCGTAGAGGCCGCAGACGACGGCCACGCCAGTGACCGAGGCCAGGAAGGCCTTCTTGACCGTGCCGTCGCGCGAGGCCTGCTTGTCCAGCCGCTCCTGCAGACGAGACTTCCCGCCCTTCTTCAGGCCGCCCAGTCCAAAGCTGGCCCGGGGGGCGGGTTCGGCGGCGACCGGCGTGTTCATGGCGGCGCGGGCGGCCGAGATGGTGTCGCGGGTCGAAGCGGCGCGGCCGGCCGCGGCGCCGCCCAGACCCGCGCGCAGGCGACGGGCATCAACGAACTCGGTCTCGGCCGCGAAGTCGTCATCGCCGCCATCGATGGTGCGGGCCGACGGGAAGGCCTCGGCGACCACGCCGGCGAAGGCGGCCTCCGGCCCGGCCTGATCCGCAGACCGGGGCGTGACCTCTGCGATGGCGTCCAGTGCATCGCTGACGTCGGCGCCGCCGAAACCGCCGAAGGGCTGGACCGCCGAACCGAACGGGGTCGGTTCGGACGGGACCGGCTCGAAGCGTCGCGGCAGGGCGTCAAAGCTGTCTTCGGCCCCCAGAGCGGCGGCAACAGGTTCGGGCGCAAGCGCGGTCTCGGAGGGGGCCTCAGGGAAGGCTTCGATATCGGCGGAGAGGGAATCAATCGACCAGCCGTCATCAGCCGAGGCGAAGTCCTCCGCCGGGAAGGCGGCGGAGCGCCAGTCGGGCTGGGCGAACTCGGCGGCGGGGGGCAGGGGCTGCGGGGTCGGGTCAAACACCGGCGCAGGCATCGGCGCGGCGGTTTCGGCCAGACGCTGGTCCAGGGTTTCGCGCGCCTCTGCCAGCAGCTTCGCCGTGCGTTCTTCGGACAGGCGCATGCGCTCGGCAAGTTCACCGGAAGCGCGGTCATAGCGCTGCTCGATGCGTTCGGCGCCCTCGCCCATGCGACGGCCGATGTCTTCCAGCGCCTGGGCGGACTTGCGTTCCGACTGGGCGATACGGTCGGCGAGGCGGTCGGAGATGCGGGTGATCTCGACGCCCAGCTTTTCCAGGGCGATAGCGTGCTGGTCGTCGGCGCGGTTCAGGCGATGCTCGATCGCCTGACCGTAGCGGCCCATGTCCCGCTCAATCTTGTCGGAGACCCGCTTGTTCAGCTCCGTCTCGAACTTCTCCAGACGCGCGTCGCCGACGGTCTCGATGCGGTCGACGCGGGTGTCCAGGTTCTGGGCGATGCGCAGGACCTCGCGGCCCATGGCGTCGATGCCCTGGGCGGAACGCTGCTCGGCCGAACGCGCCTGTTCGCCGAGCGAGACGATGGTCGCCTCGATGCGGGCCATGCGGCCCTCGCTCTCGGCGGTCTCCAGCCGGCGCATCATCTCGGTGCGGTTGGCGTCGACCTGGCGGGAGAGCGTCTCGGCCAGTTTCTCGAACCGGGCGGCCTCGCGGACGCCTTCGGGCTC
The DNA here is from genome assembly GCF_049897665.1 of Brevundimonas sp. TWP2-3-4b1. NCBI lineage: Bacteria > Pseudomonadati > Pseudomonadota > Alphaproteobacteria > Caulobacterales > Caulobacteraceae > Brevundimonas > Brevundimonas sp. TWP2-3-4b1. Next base: position 54,023 of record NZ_JAFCWQ010000010.1, read on the forward strand.
GACGCGGGTCTCGGCGGCGCGCAGCCGCTGGTCGAGGCCGGCGAAGGAGCGCTCGAGATTGCGCAGGGCCTCGGTCGTCTGGCCCTGTGCGGCATCCAGTCGCTGGCCGACGCGCGCCAGCATATCCGAACCGGCGCCCGGACCGGCCACCTTCTCGACGGCCTCCAGGCGTTGAAGCAGGGTCTGGCCGTGGGCGCGGTTGCGCTCTTCAAGATCGTAGAGACGGCTGGTCAGGGCGGCGACGGCCGTGTCGGTCTTGCCCCGGACATCAGCCTTCTCGACACCGTCGAGACGCTGACGCACCTCGTTCAGGCCCGAGCGCTGACGCTCCTCGATGTCATACAGACGACCCGCGAGGCCGCCGATGGCCTGTTCGACCTTGGCGATGGTCTCGACGGTCTGGGGGCCGACGTCCTGTTCGAACCGGCGAAGGCGCTTGTGGCCCTCTTTCAGTTCGTCGGAAATATCGTCGATGCGGCGGCCGTACTGGCCCGCCTGCTGGTCCTGCGCCTCCATGCGACGCACGAGACCGGATACGGCCTGGTCCACACCCTGGATGGCGATGGTGGAGCGACGCTCGGCGGCTTCCAGACGGGCGGCGATGGCGTCGACCGAGGCGGCGACGCGCTGCAGGGTCTCGTCGTCGCGCCCATAACTGCGACCTTCCATCTCGTAGGCGTCGTCGAGGCGGCGGGAGCGGCCGCGACGATCGAACGTCTCGGCGGCGTGCGGACGGCGCGGCAACGGCGAAACGCCGTCGTCCTCATCGTCCATGATCATGGTGTTGAGCCACTCGCCCAGCGTCATGCCCGAACGGCGCGCCAGATCCTTGGCTACCTCGCGCGCTTTCGGGTCGATCCCCTTTACGCTCCAAGGCGCAGCGGCTGCGCTCACTGATTCGGCTCCCGACCCATACGCAGCACGCTAATCGCCCATATCCGGGGTGTAAACGTGTGGTTAACCCCAACATCTTGACGGTTGGCCAATCACCTGTGGATAGGCTCCGCCGCAACTCATTTCATCGCGCCGACGTGGTTAACGAGCGGTGAAGATTAAGACCCCGGTAAGGGTTCGCTTGCGCATCCGGGGACTTGCCGCCACATCGCGCCCATGTCGATGACCCTGACGCTCTCGCTGCTGGCCGGCGCCCTGATCGTGGCCGGTTTCGCCGGCTGGCGGGGCGCACGACCAAGCGACTTCCTGAAGCCGCGCATGGTGCCCTGGCGGTTCATCATGCTGCTGGCCGGAGCGCTGGCCTTCCTGCTGATGATCCACATTGGAACACTCATGGGCGTCACGCCCCGGACATGAGGCGGAACAGGCGCGCGGTCCGGCGGTTATCCTGCCGAACGCAAACCGCAGGAGCCCGACATGGCCGAAACACTCACCTCCGCCGAAGCCGAAAAAGAGTTCTGGAAGTCCCTGAAGGACTCCAACACCGGCCTGCTCGGCCTCGACCAGCCCGGCTATCACGCCCAGCCGATGACCGCCTTCCGCGAGGCCGAGACCGGCACGATCTGGTTCTTCACGCGCGACGACACCGATCTGGCGAAGGACGCCGGCGTCGGCGGCGGCCAGAGCGCCATGTTCCACTATGGCTCAAAGGACCAGAACACCTGGGCCTGCATCCATGGCGAACTGTCGGTGCAGGGGCAGGACCGCGAGATCATCGACCGCTTCTGGAACCCGGTGCTGGCCGCCTGGTATCCGGACGGCAAGGACGACCGACACCTGACCATCCTGCGTTTCGACGCCGACGACGGCCGGGTCTGGGTGTCGAAGGGCGGGCTGATCAAGTTCGCCTTCGAGATCGCCAAGGCCAACCTCACCAAGACCATCCCGGACGCCGGCGGGGTCGCGGACGTGAACCTGCAGTAGGCCCGTGCGGCGAAAAGACCAGGGCGCCGTTTCGCGACGGCGCCCTTTTTCATGTCGGCGATCGGCTCAGCTCGCGAAACACCAGGCCAGCACGGCCTTCTGGGCGTGGATGCGGTTTTCCGCCTCGTCCCAGACCAGGGAGCGCGGTCCGTCAATCACTGCGTCGGTGACCTCCTCGCCACGGTGCGCGGGCAGGCAGTGCAGGAAGACCGCGTCCGGATCGGCCAGATCCATCAGGGCCTCGTCGACCGTATAGCTCTCGAACGCCTGCAGGCGGGCCTCATAGTCGCTGTCGCCCATCGACACCCAGGTGTCGGTAATGACGACGTCGGCGCCTTTGACCGCATCGCGCGGATCCGAGGTCAGGCTGACGGCGTTCCCGCCCTTGGCCAGATCGTGCAGGTCGGGGTGATATTCGGCCGGGCAGGCCACGTTCAGGTGGAAGCCCAGCTTGGGCGCCGCATGCATGAAGCTGTGGCAGACGTTGTTGCCGTCGCCGATCCAGGCCAGCCTCTTGCCCTCGATCGGACCGCGCTGCTCCTCGATGGTCATGATGTCGGCCAGAATCTGGCACGGGTGCGAGCGGTCGGTCAGGCCGTTGACTACGGGCACGGTGGCGACCCGGGCGAAGCGCTCGACGTCCTCGTGGCTGTTGGCGCGGATCATCACAGCATCGACCATGCGCGACAGGACCCGCGCGGTGTCTTCGACCGGCTCCCCGCGCCCCAGCTGCATATCGCCGGCATTGGCGATGATGGAGTCTCCGCCCAATTGGCGGATGGCGGCGTCGAAACTGAAGCGGGTGCGGGTCGAGTTCTTCTCGAAGATCATCGCCAGCACGCGATCCTTCGCCGGGGCATCGGCATCGACCCAGCCCTGGGGCCTGCCCTTGCGGGCCGCCTTGCGGGCATGGGCGTCGTCGAGGATGGCGCGCAGCTCGGGCGCTTCCAGCCGGTGGATGTCGAGGAAATGTCTGACCATCTCTAAAACCCCGTGCATCCCCGCGAAGGCGGGGACCCAGTCCTTTTGTGAGGCACGGCGTCTGGGATGACGCTCACGCCCGATGTGAAAGTCCGATCGCCCAAAGGTCTGGGTCCCCGCCTTCGCGGGGATGATCGGAGTGAGGTCAGGCCGCCGCCTTGATCTTGGCCCGCGCGCCTTCGCAGGTGCGCTCCAGCCGTTCGACGGCGTCGCGCGCCTCGTCCAGCGTCAGGTTCAGGGGCGGCAGCATGCGCACGCAGTTGTCGCCGCCGCCGGCGATCAGCAGATGCTGCTCGTCGCGCGCCCAGCCCATGAACTCGCGATTGTTAGGGATCAACTTGAGCCCGATCAGCAACCCCTTGCCGCGCACGTCCTCAATCACGTCGGGGAAGCGTTCCTTCAGCCCGTGCAGCTGCTGCTTCAGATAGCCGGCGATCTCGTTGACGTTGCCCAGGATCTCGTCGGAGTTGATGGCGTTGAAGGCCGCCAGACCGACCGCCATGGCCAGGGGGTTGCCGCCGAAGGTCGAGCCGTGGGCTCCCACCGTCATGCCCTTGGCCGCCTCGGTCGTCGCCAGGCAGGCCCCGATGGGGAAGCCGCCGCCCAGGGCCTTGGCCACGGCCATGATGTCCGGGGCCATGCCGGCCCATTCGTGGGCCCACAGCTTGCCGGAACGGCCCATGCCGCACTGGACCTCGTCGAAGATGATCAGGACGCCATGCTCGTCGCACAGCTCACGCAGACCGCGCAGGCAGACGTCGGGCATGGCGCGACAGCCGCCCTCGCCCTGCACCGGCTCGACGATGATGGCGGCGGTGTTGGGTTCAGCGATCGCGGCCTTCAGCGCATCGTGATCGCCCCACTTCAGCTGGTGGAAGCCCTGCATCTTGGGCCCGAAGCCCTCGGTGTAGCTGGGATTGGCTGCAGCATTGATGGCCCCGTAGGTCCGGCCGTGGAAGGCCCCGTCGAAGCCGTAGATATCGATCCGCTCGGGCTGGCCATTGGCGGCGTGGTATTTGCGCGCCGTCTTGAGAGCGCACTCGACCGCTTCGGTGCCGGAATTGGTGAAGAAGACCACGTCCGCAAAACTGGCCTCAGTCAGGGCGTCGGCCAGTTCTTCCTGACCCGGGATCTTGAAGATGTTGGAGACGTGCCAGAGCTTCTCGGCCTGGGCCTTCACGGCCTCGACCAGCACGGGGTGGGCGTGACCCAGGCCGTTGGTCGAGATGCCCTGAACGCAGTCCAGATACTCGGTCCCGTCCGTGTCCCACAGGCGCGCGCCTCGCCCGCGATCCACTTCCAGCGGCGCGCGATTGTAGACACCCATCAAATGACCGGACACGGACAGACCTCCAGAAGAAACGAAGCCCCGGCGCGGGTGCGACGGGACTTTCAGCAGTCTGGCGTTGTCGGACGGGGGCGGGGGTTAGTCAACACCGGCCCCCTCAGCCATGACGATCCCATTGCAGGCGATAGAGCCACAGGCCACAGGCCACGACTGCCAGAACCCATACCGCCAGGATAAGCGCGCCAGCGACACGACTGGTCGGGCGCTCCAGCATCTCGACTGCTCTCGCCCGGTGCTCCTCCAGAATCGCGAAGGGCAGGAGGCGGATGACGGCGAGCAGGCCCAGTGGAACCAGGATCAGGTCGTCGACCATCCCGATCACCGAAATGAAGTCGGGGATGAGGTCGATGGGGGACAGCGCATAGGCGCTTACGGCCAGGGCGAGAAGCTTGATGGGCCAGGCCACCCTGGGATCGCGTCCGGCCAGATAGATCGCCACCACGTCGCGCTTGAGCCGAAGCGCCCAGTCACGGAGCACGGCCAGCACTCTTTGCGGGTGACCGCCCGTCGTCAGCTCTTCAGCCGCCAGCCGGACCTGAACACCATCCAGCAGGCTCCGGCCATGACGACGGTCAGGACGCCCGACATCACGACGCCAACCAGAAGGTTGCCCTCCGCGTGGCCGATGAAGCCGTAGCGGAAGCCGTCGATCAGATAGAAGAACGGGTTCCAGTGGCTGATGGCGGCGAACGGCTGCGGCAGGTTCTCGACCAGATAGAAGGCGCCCGACAGGAAGGTCATCGGCAGGACGACGAAATTCTGGACCGCAGACAGCTGATCGAACTTCTCGGACCACAGACCGGCGAGGACGCCGACCATCCCCATCAACAGCGAGGCGATCAGGCTGAAATACAGGATGGCCGCGATATGGGTCACCCCAAGCTTGGCGAACGGCATGACGCAGATCGCCGTGACCAGGCCGACCACGATGCCCCGGGTCGCGGCGCCGAGCGAAAAGCCGATCGTCAGCTCCAGCGGGCTCAGCGGGGGCGTCAGGAAGTCGGTCGAGGTGCCCATGATCTTGGCCTGGATGAGGCTTGAGGAGGCGTTGGCGAAGGCGTTGTTCAGGATCGCCATCATGATCAGGCCCGGCGCCACGAACTCGGCGAAGGGGGTGCCGTGCAACGGCGGCCGCGCGCCCTTCAGCGCCACGACGAAGACCAGCATATAGAGCAGGGTCGTCACCACCGGGGCGGCGACCGTCTGGGCTCCGACCTTCCAGAAGCGCCGGACCTCGCGCAGGTACAGGGTCTGCACCCCGATCCAGTTGACCCCGGCGTAGTGGCGCGGGGTCGGCAGGCAGGAGGGTCGGGTGGAGGCGAGATCGGTCATGGTCCGTCAGATGCGGCCGCGTGACACGACACGCAAGGGCTCAGGCGAGGGGGTTAACCCTGCGCCGCGCCTGGTCCGCCTCGGCGATCAGGCGCAGGCCCGAAATCTCGGCAGCGTCCGGCGTCATCGTGATAGCGATCTCCGGCGGATCCACGACCCGAACGCAGCCATGCCCAGCCAATGGAGCCAAAGGCTTGCGTGTGATCGGCGGGTCGGCGGCAGGCGTATCGGTCATGCAGCCTGAACCCGGCCTGACCACGCCTGTTCCGTATCGCGGCGCTTGCGACAGCTCAGCGAACACCGATTCAAGATGTAGTTCCTGTGGACGACTGATTCGCACATCTTGCGTCTGTTAAGGTCTCGTTTACGATTAGTGGTGGCTGACGAGACCCGGGAGGGGCTCCAGGCGCCAAATGTTGAATCAAAACTGTACCCCGGAGGGTGGCATGACCGCAGGCTGGACCGAAGATCGCGTCGGCGCGCTGAAGAAGCTGTGGCTCGAGGGGCAATCCGCCTCGCAGATCGCCAAACAGCTGGGCGGCGGCGTCACCCGCAACGCCGTCATCGGCAAGGTCCACCGCCTCGGCCTGTCGGGTCGCGCCACCCCGTCGCAGCCGGCGCGCACCGCCACCGCCTTCCGCCCGGCCCGTACGCGCACCACGCCCCCGGCCCAGCCGTCGGCGCCTCGGCGTATCGAGGCGGCACAGGCCGTGCTGCGCCCGGTCGTGACGACCCCCAGCTTGCCGGCCGTCGCCGAAATGCCCGGCACCGCCACGGTGATGACCCTGGGCGCCCACATGTGCAAATGGCCGATCGGGGACCCGTCCTCGACCGAGTTCAGCTTCTGCGGACGTCGCGCCTCGGAAGGCGTCTACTGCCAGGAACACGCCCGTGTCGCCTACCAGCCGCAGATGAAGCGCGGCGGCAAGGAAGAGCTGGCCCGCAGCCTGCGTCGCTACATCTAGCTAAGGGCGCTATCGCTCGCGACGCGGTCGCTCACTGCTTGAGCGCGGAGTGTCATCTCCGCAGAGACCCGTCGATTGTCATCCCCGCGAAAGCGGGGACGCATCCGCCTCGCCAGGTCCCTGGCGAGACCGGGGCGGGGCTGCGGTTATCCGGGTTGACGCAGCCCCCCACCCCCCTGCCGGCGCCATCGTTCTAGGCGGCCTGGGCCGTGCCGATCAGAGCCGCCGCCGGGATGCGCCATGCCGCGCTGATGGTGCGGATATGTTCGACGGATAGCCCGCGACGCCCGTTCAGAATTTCCGAAGCACGCGAACGGGATCCCAGAAGCGCGGCGAAGTTGGCCTGGGTGTAGCCACGCCCCTCCATCACAAGACGAATGACCTCGAGCGGGTTCGTGGCGGCGACCGACCAGCGGCGTTCCTCATAGGCTGCGATCACAAGTCCCAGCAGTTCGAAGCGATCCCCCTCCGGCGTGCCAGGCTCGGGCTCGGCGTCGAAGAACGCCTCGTAGGCGGCCAAGGCGGCGGCCAGTTGATCGTCATCATGGATGACGCGAACGGGGAAGGGGGTCATGGTCGCCTCTCCTCTTCAGACCGACGCCGGATCGATCCGGTCATACTCGGCATGGGTTCCGACAAACTTCACCAGCACCTGTTTGAACGGATAGGAAATCCGGACCACCAGCCGATAGTTGTTGCCGCCGATGTCGAAAATGACCCGGTTGTCACCGACGAAATCGACAGTATTGAAGTCGTCGCGCACCTCCTGCGGCGTCCGCCATTCTGCGGCTCGTGCAATGTCATACCACGCCGAAAGCGGCCCCATCGCCCGAGGATACCGGGTCCAGAACTCGACGAGCGTGCGACGCGCCACCACGTTCATACAAACACTCTAGCATGTTCCCGTTTCGGGAACAACTAGTTCAGAACCCGACCGCCCGGCACGTCCAGGCTGAAGGCGGGGATGACGGCCTCGAACGACCGGCCGGTGGCGTCGGTCATCATATAGGCCCCCTCCATCGATCCCGACGGCGTCGGGAGCGGGCATCCGGACGCATAGGAATAGCTGTCGCCCGGCGCGATCAGGGGCTGTTCTCCAACTACGCCCGGGCCGCGCACCGTCTCGACATGACCCGTGGCGTCGGTGATGACCCAGCGGCGCGCCATCAGCTGCACCGCCTCGGGGCCGTGGTTTTCGATCTCCACCTGGTAGGCCCAGACCCAGCGACGCTCGTCCGGATCGGACTGGCCGGCCAGATAGCTGGGCCGAACGCGCACGATGACGCCCTGGGTTTCAGCCACATAGGGTGCGGTCTCATGCATGACCCATCGTCGCCCGGAGCCGGGATCGTGGCAAGCGTGGTCGCCCAACCCGCTATTTCTGGCGGCAATCCCTGTGTATGCCGTTCTCCATGACTCTTGAATTCCCCACGCCGGGCATCCTGCCGGCCCAGTCCATCGAGGCCCTGATCGCCGCCGGAGCAATCAGATCGGCCACGCCCTGGGACGCCGACCAGGTCCAGCCGGCCAGTCTCGACCTGCGCCTGTCCGACCGCGCCTGGCGCGTGCGCGCTTCCTTCCTGCCGGGCCGCCGACTGGTGTCCGAGCGGATCGCTGACGTCGAGATGCACCCGATCGACATGAGCAACGGCGTCGTTCTGGAAAAGGGCTGCGTCTACATCGCCGAGCTTCAGGAACGGCTGAACCTGCCCAAGGGCCTGATCGCGCGCGCCAATCCGAAGTCCTCGACCGGCCGCGTCGATGTCTTCGTGCGCCTGCTCACGGATCGTGGCGGCGCGTTCGACGATGTCGACGAGGGCTACGAAGGACCGCTGTATCTGGAGATCGCGCCTCAGACCTTCTCCATCCTGGTGCGCCCCGGCACCCGGCTGAACCAGCTACGCCTGAAGGCCGGGGAGCCGCCGAAGCTGGAGACCCGCAGCGTCGGCGTCGACCTGCAGACCGGCGACATCGTCGGCTTCCGCGGCCGTCGTCACGCCGGCGTCGTCGATCTCGACAAGATCGACGGCCACGACCCGAAGGATTTCTGGGAACCGCTGACCCTGCGTCGCGGTGAACTGCTGCTGGACCCGGGCGAGTTCTACATCCTGGCCTCGAACGAAGCGGTCGAGATCCCGGTCATGCAGGCCGCCGAGATGACCCCGATCGACCCTTCGGTCGGCGAATTCCGCGTCCACTACGCCGGCTTCTTCGACCCTGGCTTCGGCACCGACGAGGCTCACGGCGCGGGCTCGAAAGGGGTGCTGGAGGTCCGCACCCACGACACGCCGTTCCTGCTGGAACACGGCCAGATCGTCGCCCGACTGGTCTATGAACCGCTGACCGAACGCCCCTCACGCCTCTACGGCGAGGGCGGCAGCCACTATCAGCGGCAGGGGCTGAAACTGTCGAAGCACTTCAGGGCGTGGGGGTGAGACCCAGCCCTCTCCCTCCCCCTCGGGGGAGGGTCGTCGCGTAGCGACGGGGTGGGAAGGGCCGGCGACGCGGACACCGTCGACAGGGATTGCCTCGCCGCCCCCACCCGGTCTCCGCTGCGCTCCGACCACCCTCCCCCGAGGGGGAGGGAGACGTTCGAGCTCAAACCAGCTTGTCGGCCTTCCGCAGACTTGGGAACAGTTTCGCCCACACGCCCGTCGCCGCCAGCGCTCCCACGCCGCCGAAGACGGCCGCGCCGATCGGCCCGAGGAACCGCACCATCACCCCGGAATAGGCCTCGCCCAGTTCGTTCGACGCGCCGATGAACAGCATCGACACCGACGACACCCGCCCGCGCATGTGATCCGGCGTCGACAGCTGGATCAGGGTCTGGCGGATGTTGACGCTGACCATGTCCGCCATGCCGCCGATGAACAGGGCCGCGGCCGAGATCCAGACGACCTTCGACAGGCCGAAGACGATGGTGCAGACGCCGAACACCGCGACCGAGGCGAACATCAGCATGCCGCCGCGTCCCGGGATCGGATAGCGGGCCAGAACCAGGGCCATCAGGAAGGCCCCGCCGCCGAACGAGGCCCTCAGCAGGCCGAACCCTTCCGGTCCGACATGCAGGATGTCGCGTGCGAAGATCGGCGTCAGCAGGGCCACGCCGGCAAACAGCACCACGATCAGGTCGAGCGAGATCGCTCCCAGCACGATCTTCGTGCTCCAGACATATTTCAGCCCGTCCTTCACCGCCTCCCAGCGGTCGCCCGCGGCCTCGACCTGCGTCGGCTTGCCGCTCGTCCTGATGATCAGGAAACAGATCAGGGCGACCGCGAACAGGGCCAGCGACACCGCATAGGCCAGCGGCACGTTCACGCCGACGATGACCCCGCCCAGGGCCGGCCCCGCTATGGCCCCGGTCTGGAAGGCGATCGACTGGGCCGCGATGGCGCGCGGCAGGGCGGCGCGCCCGACCACCATCGGCAGATAGGCCTGGCTGGCCGGGGCGAGGAAGGCCCGCGACGCCCCGAACCCCACGGCCACGGCCAGCAGTCCCCACAGCGGCGGATTGCCGTGAATCGCCATGGCCAGGAACGACAGGGCGCAGGTCCCCTCGGCCAGGATGGCGAGGATCACCGTGCCCCTCCGATCGCGCCGGTCCGCCATCTCCCCGGCCGGCAGGGTCAACAGCAGCAAGGGGATGAACTGCGCCAGCCCGACGAGGCCGAGATAGAGGCTGGCCTGTTCGATCGGATGGTCGCGGCGTGCGATCTCATAGACCTGCCACAACAGGGCCGAGGACTGGATCTGGATCGCCAGCACCGCCGCGAGCCGGCCCAGCCAGATCAAACGGAAATCGTTGATGGCCCAGGGATTGGTCCCGTGGGCGGCCAGCGCAGCCTCGGCGTTGGGCTTGGTGATCGGCTCGGGCGCCTCAGGTGCGTCGGTCATGTTTCGGGTAAGGCGTTCCGTCTCGGTGGAAATAACGGTCCGCGCCCAGGGGCAGGACCATGTCGATGTCGGGATAGTCGGCCCCGTCGCCGCCGGGGGCGCGCGTCCCGACTTCCAGCAGAACCGCCTCGGCGCCCGACCGGTTCTCGATCTTGTGGCCGTTCGGCACGCCCGCCTTGAAGCCCGCACAGTCGCCGGCCTTCAGCACCGTCTCGCCGTCCTCCTAGATCAGGACCACCTCACCCGACAGGACCCAGACGAACTCGTCCTCGGTCGCATGCCAGTGGCGCTGCGACGACCAGGCCCCGGCCGGAAGCCGCAGCAGGTTGACCCCGAACTGATCCAGCCCGGCCGCGTCACCCAGCTTCCAGCGACGGCGCGGCTTGCAGGGCCCGGCGAACTCTTCCGGATAGGCGGTCCCGTGACCGATCGGTGCGGCATCGAGGTCGATCTTCGGCATGGCGGTCCCCTTTCCGGCTGCACGCGATCTCCCTAAAGCATAGCCGTATGGGCGCAGCATCAACTCCTGTCATCGATCCTGTCGAACTGACCCGTGATCTGATCCGCAGGCCGTCCGTCACGCCCGCCGACGCGGGCGCCATGGACACCCTTCAACGCGTGCTCACCGACCTCGGCTTCACCTGCCGTCGCATGGCCTTCGAGGGGCCGGGCGGCGAGGGCAGGGAGGCGCGGATCGAGAACCTGTACGCCCGGCGCGGAACGGGCTCGCCCAACCTCTGCTTCGCCGGCCACACCGACGTCGTCCCGACCGGCGAGGCCGCCGCCTGGTCGTCCGGCCCGTTCGAGGCCGAGGTCAGGGACGGCATCCTCTATGGCAGGGGCGCCGTGGACATGAAGGGCGGTATCGCCGCCTGGGTCGCCGCCGTGTCGCAGGTCCTGGCCGAGGGCGAACCGGCAGGCTCCCTCTCCTTCCTCATCACCGGCGACGAAGAGGGCCCCGCGCTGCACGGCACCAAACGGGTGGTCGAAACCCTGATGGCCGAGGGCGAGGTCATCGACGCCTGCGTCGTCGGCGAACCGTCGTCGCAACAGCAGCTGGGCGACATGATCAAGATCGGCCGCCGCGGCTCGCTGAACACCTGGATCACCGTCCACGGCAAACAGGGCCACGTCGCCTATCCTGCCCGGGCCGCCAATCCGGCCCCCGTGCTGGTGCGCCTGCTGGCCGCGCTCGACGCCCATGTGCTCGACACGGGCTACGAAGCCTTCCAGCCGTCGAACCTGGAGATCACCACCATCGACATCGCCAATCCGGCGACGAACGTCATCCCGGCGGAGGCCCGCGCGCGGCTCAATATCCGCTTCAACCCGGCCCAGACCGGCGACGGCCTGATCGACTGGCTGAACCGCGAGGCGGGGCGGGTCCAGGCCGAAACCGGCCTGCAGATCACCCTGGACCACATGTGCTCGGGCGAGGCCTTTCTGACGCCGCACGGCCCGTTTGTGACGGCGGTGCAGGACGCGGTGGAGGCCTCGACCGGCGTGCGCCCGGAAGCCTCCACCACGGGCGGCACGTCGGACGCCCGTTTCATCCGCGTCCTGTGTCCGGTCCTTGAGCTGGGCCTCGTCGGCCAGACCATGCATCAGGTCGACGAGCGGGTTCCGGTCGCCGAGCTCGAAGCCCTGACCGCGACCTATCGCCGGGTCATCAAGGCGGTTCTGGCCGGCTAGTTCAGCGACCCGGTCGGCGTCGCAGCCATCAGCGCCAATCGGGCGATACGGCGGTCCATGTCGGCGACCGAAGCCTCAAGTCGCGCCTTTTCCGACGCCATATCAACGGGCGTACCGTCCTCATAGAGGATCTGCGCGCCCTGCTGGATCAGGTTCAGGCGATGGATCGCCGTGTCGCGCGCGGCCTTGAAGCGTTCCAGTTCGGTGTCGGAGGAGGTCATTGGCCTCCCCTCGCCGCCCCTGCGCCGCAGGTCAAGCTTCAGGCGAGGACCGCCGCCGCGTGATTCATCATCACCACCACGCCGCCCATCGTCGCGAGGAAGGAGGCGAGGAAGAAGCCGGTCTCTCGCCAGAGCTGGCGTCGAGGCATCGGCTCGATGGCGGGAAGATGGAAGTTCAGGATCCTCATGGTCGCTCTCCGGCGTGACCCACGGAGGTTGCGCCCGGTTCGTTGAACGATTGTGCACGAAGGTGGCGAACGCGCCGTTGACCCTATTCCCGTTCCAGGAAGCGCAGGGCCGAGAGGGCATGGGTTTTCACACCGAGCACCAGCACATCCTCGTTGACGTCGAACCGGGGCGAGTGGTTCGGCGCGGCCGTCGCCGGATCGACGCCGTCGGCGGTCCCGCCAAGGTGGTAGAAGACGCCCGGGACCTCGTTCTGGAAGTAGGAGAAGTCCTCCGCCACCGTCGTCGGCGGCGCCGCCGGGTTGACGTTGCCCTCGCCCGCAGCCTCGGTCAGGACCGGGGCCAGCCAGGCGGACAGCTCTTCATTGTTGAACACCAGGGCGGCGTTCTGGCGGATCGAGAAGTCGGCGGTCGCGCCATAGGCTTCGGCGACGTGGTCGATGGCGGCCTCGGCCCGCTTCACCAGATCGTCGCGCTGGGCCACGTCGAAGGTGCGCAGCGTGCCCGACATCACCGCCTCGTCCGGAATGATGTTGTAGCGGACGCCCGCCTGGACCGTGGCGATGGTGAAGACGGTCGGCGTGGCCGTCGGATCGATGGTCCGGGCCGTCAGGGTGTTCACCGTCTGGATCACCTGTCCCGCCACGGCGATGACGTCGACGCCGCGCCACGGCCAGGCGCCGTGCGTCTGGCGCCCATGCAGGGTGATGTCGACCCGGTCCGACGCGGCCATGAAGCCCTGCGGTCGATAGAAGACCGTCCCCGCCCGGCCCGGCACGACATGCAGGCCGAAGATGGCCTCGACCTTCGGGTTCTCCAGAGCCCCGTCCTGGATCATCAGCCGGGCGCCGCCCAGCGGCTCTCCCGGAGGCACCCCCTCCTCCGCCGGCTGGAAGAGGAAGACGACGGTCCCCGAGAACCGGTCTTTCATCCCGCTCAGCACGCGCGCAGCGCCCAGCAGCATGGCGATGTGGGCGTCGTGACCGCAGGCGTGGGCCACCGGCACAGTCTGGCCCTGATAGGTCCCCGTCGCGGTCGAGGCGAACGGAAGACCCGTCGCTTCCAGCACGGGCAGGGCATCCATGTCGGCGCGCAGGGCGACGACGTGCTGCGGCCCGGATCCCGTCCCGCGCAGGACGCCGACGACGCCGGTGCGTCCCACGCCCTCGCGCACCTCCATCCCCATCTCGCGCAGGTGTTCGGCGACGAAGGCGGCGGTGCGGGTCTCGGCCAGGCCGAGCTCCGGATGGGCATGCAGGTCGCGGCGCCAGGCGATGACATCCGCCTCGATCCCTTGCGCCGCCGTCGCGATGTCGGCGGCGGGCACGGTCTGGGCGAAGGCGGGAGCCGCGAGGAGCGTGAGGGCGGCGGCCCAGAAAACGGAGTGCGCGGCGATACGGATCATGAAAGCTCCCGGGAAGGTGCGGGATGATGACGGTGTCGCGCCCGCCGACGCAAGCGCCTTGCGTCACGCCGCTCGTTGACCGACATCAGGTCATGGCCATCAAGACCTCCAGGACGAAATGGCGCGACGTCGTCCTGGTCTGCAAGAAATGCCAGAAGAAGCTCGACGGCGGCTTCGGCCCGCACGGCGACAAGAGCCTGAAGAAGGCGCTGAAGAAGTATCTGAGGCCCGGCGACGGCAAGGGGCGCAAGGCGGAGCTGGCCGTGATCGAGACGGCCTGTTTCGATGTCTGTCCGAAGAATGCGGTGGTCGCCATCAACGCGGCGAACCCCAAGGCCCTGCTGATCGTCCCGGTCGGCGCCGACCTGTTCGAGGTCAAGGCGCGGCTGGGACTGGATGACGGGCGACGATTGAAGCCGACGCTGACGGTGGTTTAGTGAGCCCTCTCCCCTTGTGGGAGAGGAAGATCGCGCACGGCGGCGTAGCCGTCGTTCTTGCGCGGTCGGGTGACGGGTCCCACCGACCTGGACCAGCAAGCCCGCCCTGGTCCAGCCGCCCGCGTGACCCCTCATCCGTCAGCCTTCGGCTGCCACCTTCTCCCGCAAGGGGAGAAGGAATTGAGCCATTAGCCCGCCGCCTTCTCCATCGCGGCTTTGATTGCGTCGGCGCCCGCGTTCATCATGCCTTCGATGCGCGCCTTGGGCTCCGCCGGCAGGAAATCGACGACCCAGACGAACCGGCATCGGTCCTCGCCTTCAGGCACGACGGTATTCGAGGCGCTGTGGTGTTCGAACAGATCAGCGAGGATCGAATAGACGATGCGGCGATGGTCGTCGTCGATGGCGATCAGCCGCTCGCGCATGACCAGGCCGCCGTCGAAGGTGACGGTGCGGACGTCGCCCTCGACCAGCGTGTCCAGGATGAAACCCGGCGCAACCCGGGTGTGCAGCGCCCCGAAATCGCGCAGCCGGTCCCAGACGAAGTCCGCCGACGCCTCGATGACCCGCTCGATGTGAATGGTGGCCATGTCCGTCTCCCCGTTCAATGCGAACGTGATTGAAGCGTCGCCCGAAGTCTCGCGGCAATCGGACGGCATCGCCCAATTCTCCCCCATCGGGGGAGGTGGCTTGAAGCGAAGCGCAGAGACGGAGGGGGCTCGTCGCAAGCGACGCCGCCTGGGGCCAGCCCCCTCCACCACTTCGTGGTCCCCCTCCCCCGATGGGGGAGGATTAGGCTATGCATCTCGAATGTCGCCTCGCTCTCCCGCCTTCATGATCCTGTTCGTCGTCAGCCTGATCGCGACGGCGGGGAACATGGGGCTGCAGTCGGTGCTGCCGGCGATCGGGCGCGAGTTCCATCTGGCCGACACCCTGGTCGCCGGCGCCTTCGCCATCTCGGCCCTGATGTGGACGTTGACCTCGCCGTTCTGGGCGCGCTGGTCGGACAGTATCGGGCGCAAGAAGGTCATCCTGATCGGCCTGACAGGCTTCGTCGTCTCGATGACCGGCTTCGGGCTGGCGGCGACCTCCGGCATCGAGGGCTGGCTGGGCGCCGGCGTCGCCTTCATCCTGATGGCGACGGCGCGGACCATCTACGGCGTGTTCGGCTCCGCATCTCCCATTGCCTCCCAGGCCTATGTCGCCGACCGCACCACCCCGGAGCAGCGAACCCAGGCCATGTCTCTGCTGGCCTCGGCCCAGGGCCTGGGCACGGTGATCGGGCCGGTGCTGTCGCCCTTCTTCATCCTGCCGCTCGTGGGGCTGGCGGGACCGATGTACGTCTATGCCCTCGTCGGCGTGGTCGTGCTGCTGGTCGTCTGGTTCAAGCTCCCGAGCGGCGAGGTGATCCGCACCCCCTCGCCCAGCGGGCGACGCGGCGGCGCCGCCAGGGGCCTGTGGCGCGACCCGCGTGTGCGCGACTTCCTGCTGTTCGGCCTCTTCATCACGGGGGCCCAGGCGGTCAATATCTCGGTCCTGGGTTTCCACATCATCGACGAGTTCGCGGCCACCGGAATGGAGGCCCGCCAGGCCCAGCCCTTCATCGGTCTGGCCATGTTCGCGGGCGCCCTGGCGACCCTGATGGTGCAATGGGGACTGATCCCCCTGCTCAAGATGCAGCCGCTCCAGCTGATGCGTTGGGGGGCGATCCTGGCCCTGGTCGGCAACCTGATGACGATCGCGGCCCCGGCCTATTTCGGCGTCGTCGTCGGCTATGCCGTGGTGTCGATGGGCGTCGGTTTCGCCCGGCCGGGCTTCACTGCGGGCGCCTCGATCGCGGTGGGGCCGCACGAGCAGGGGGCCATCGCCGGGCTGATGATGTCGCTGGCGGGGCTCAGTTTCCTGGTGCCGCCGGTCGTCGGGGTAGCGCTGTACGAGCTGGTCGAGTGGGCGCCGTTCGCAGCCAACGCAGCCTTGCTGGCGGCGGGCGTCGCCCTGGCCTACCTCAGCCCGGTGCTGCGCTACGATCCGACCCCGGGCGTCGAGGACAACCCCCCGCCCGACGCGCCGCCCGCCTCACAGCCGGGGCCGGAGGGCAACCGTTAGCCTTGCGTCCGGGCGGGAGGCTTGCGAAATCACGACCATGAACTTCAAGATCGAGAAACGCGTCGGCGTCCGCGCCCCTTCCGACAGGATCTGGGAGGTCATCGCCGACCTGCCGGGCTGGGACCAGTGGAACCCGATAGAGACAGGCGTCAGCGGAACCATCGCCTTCGGCGGCGTGATCAATCTGACGGAACGCATCGAAGGCCAGCCGAAGCGTCAGGTCACCGGTCGCGTCGCCGACTGGCAGCCGAACGCCCAACTGGTCTGGACCGAGAAGCGCGGCTGGCTGTTCAACGTGGTCCGCTACTACGAGATCGAGGAGCTCGAGCCCGGCAGCTGCATCATCGCCAACGGCTTCATCTTCTCCGGCTTCCGCGGCGAAGGCTTCCACGACAAGCACAAGAAGACGATCCGCACCGCCTGCGAAGCCATCGGCGAGGCATTGAAGCTGAAGGTCGACAGCCTGTAGGCGGACCTACTTCTCCGCGCTCTGCTCGGCGCGGGGCACGTCCCTGGCCGCATTCGAGGCCATGGTGTCCTGGATCTTGATGATGGCCGGACCCAGGATGACGGTGAACAGCACCGGCAGGAAGAACAGGATCATTGGCACCGTCAGCTGGGCCGGCAGGGCCGCAGCCTTCTTCTCCGCCGCCGACAGGCGCAGATCCCGGTTTTCCTTGGCCATGGTCCGCAGCGCGGACCCGAGAGGCGTGCCGTACTGTTCGGCCTGGACCATTGCCGTGGCGACGGCGCGGACGCCCGGATGGTTGGTGCGTTTGGCCAGGCCCTCATAGGCCATGCGGCGTTCGGGCAGGTAGCTGAGCTCGGCGGACAGCAGGCTGAGTTCCTCGGCCAGGGCTATGGAGGTGGTGCCGATCTCCTGGGCCACCTTCACGATCGCGGACTCGATCGACATCCCCGCCTCGACGCAGATCAGCATCAGGTCGAGCGCGTCGGGAAAGGCCTGCATGATCGACGTCTTGCGCTTGGCGATCACGTTCTGGAGGAACATGTTCGGGGCGTAGAACCCGGCCATGGCGCCCGCCATCACGATCGCCACCTTGACCATCAACGGCTGGCCGAAGTCGTTGATGAAGAAGATGTAGACCCCCGCCAGCAGGAAGCCGACGAAGGGCGAGGCGAAGCGGAAGAAATAGAAGGTCGTCAGCGGCCGCGGCCCGCGGAAGCCGGCCTGGGCCATCTGCTCGACGACCTTGGGGTCCTCCAGCATCTTGGTCAGGTTCAGCCGGTCGACGACCCGCTTCTTGAAGCCGTCGTCGGTATGGCGCAGACCGCCCTGCCCGCCGGCGATGGCCTGACGCGACCGGCGCTTCAGCTCGTCGCGGCGCACGGCGACCGCCTTCATCCTTCTTTCCAGGGCCACGCCGCTGCCCATTCCGCCCAGCAGGGTCAGGATGGTGGCGAAGACCAGCACGGCGACCGCCAGGCTGATGAGGTTCACCGGCTCGACGATGGCGCGCATGATGGATTCCATCTCGCCCTCCTAGAACTTGAACGAGATCATGCGCTTCATCACGAAAATGCCGATCGCCATCCAGGTGGCTCCGCACAGCAGCATGATCTGGCCGCGGAAGTCGGTGAACATCAGCAGCATGTAGCTGGGCGTCGTGATCGAGACGAGGATCATGACCACGGGCGGCATGGAGCCGATGATGCCCGCCGAGGCCACCGCCTCGGACGACAGGGCCTTGATCTTTTCGCCCATCATCCGGCGCGCACGCAGCACGGTCGAAAGGTTGCCCAGCGCCTCGGCCAGGTTGCCGCCGGTCTTCTGCTGGATGGCGATGACGATGGCGAAGAACTTCAGCTCCGGCGTCGGTATCCGCTCGTACATCCGGTCCAGGGCCTGGGCGAGCGTCAGGCCGACGCCCAGCCCCTCGACCAGCTTCTGGAATTCGGGACCGAGCGGCGCGGGGCTCTCCCTGGCGATGATCTTGAAACAGTCGTGCACCGGCAGGCCGGTCTTGATGCCGCGCACGATAACGTCGACGGCGTTGGGGAATTCGGCTGCGAACTTCTTCATCCGGCTCTTGCCGATGAAGCCGACGACCCAGCGCGGCAGGCCCAGACCGGCGACCAGGCCCGCGCCCAGAGCGACGAAGACGTTCGGCCCGAACAGGAGCGCCAGCAGGAAGACGATGACCCCGGCGGCGACGCTGATGATCGTGAAGGTCCTGATCGTCAGGGCCAGGCCGGCGTGCTTCAGTTTGGCCGCCATCGTCATGCGGGCCTTGCGCTCCTGGCGGTCGGCCTCCTTGAGTTGAAGCTCGATGGCCTTGCGTCGGGCTTCGGGCGTATTGGCCTCCGCCTTCGCGGCTTTGGCGCGGGCGTTGCGCGCCGAGGGAGAGGTGAATCCTTCAGCGCGCTTCAGGGCCTGGGCGCTGGAATCATCGCCGCCGACGAAGGCCCAGCCGAGGCCGCCGATGGTGATGAAGGCCAGGACGGCTGCGAGGATGGGAAGCATGGCCGCCTACTCCGCCGCGTCGAGGGCTTCCGCCAGCTCGCGCTCAAGGCCGTAATAGCGGGCCCGGTCCCAGAAGCGGGGGCGGGCGATGCCGGTCGAACGGTGACGGCCGACGATCTTGCCGTTCTCGTCCTCGCCGGTGATCTCGTAGACGAACAGGTCCTGGGTCACGATGACGTCGCCTTCCAGCCCCACCACCTCGGTGATGTGGGTGATGCGGCGCGAGCCGTCGCGCAGGCGCGCGGCCTGGATGATGACGTCGACCGAGCCGACGATCATCTCACGGATGGTCTTGGACGGCAGGCCGTAGCCGCCCATGGTGATCATCGATTCCATCCGGCTGATGGCTTCGCGCGGGGAGTTGGCGTGCAGCGTGCCCATGGAGCCGTCGTGGCCGGTATTCATCGCCTGCAGCAGGTCGAAGGCTTCCGGACCACGGACCTCGCCGACGATGATCCGTTCCGGGCGCATCCGCAGGCAGTTCTTCACCAGGTCGCGCATGGTGATCATGCCCTGGCCTTCCAGGTTGGGCGGCCGGGTCTCCAGACGCACCACGTGCGGCTGCTGCAGCTGCAGTTCGGCGGCGTCCTCGCAGGTGATAACCCGCTCTGTCGGGTCGATGAAGGCGGTCAGGGTGTTGAGCAGTGTCGTCTTGCCCGAACCCGTCCCGCCCGAGATGACGATGTTGCAGCGGCAGGCGCCGATGACGCCCAGGACACGGGCCCCTTCCGGGCTGATGGAGGCGTACTCCACCAGGTTCTTCATCGTCAGCTTGTCTTTTTTGAACTTCCGGATCGTCAGCGTCGGGCCGTCGATGGCCAGCGGCGGGGCGATGACGTTGACGCGGCTGCCGTCCGGGAGGCGAGCGTCGCAGATCGGGGAGCTCTCGTCCACGCGGCGGCCGACCTGGCTCACGATCCGCTGGCAGATGTTCATCAGCTGGGTGTTGTCGCGGAAGCGGACGTTGGTCAGCTGGACCTTGCCGTTGACCTCGATGAACACCCGGCCGGCGCCGTTGACCATGATGTCGGCAATGTCGTCGCGGCCCAGCAGCGGCTCCAGCGGACCGTAACCCAGGACGTCGTTGACGATGTCCTGGACCAGGTGCTCCTGTTCGGCCACCGACATGGAGACGTTCTTGATCGCCACCAGCTCGGCGACGATGTCGCGGATCTCTTCCGACGCGGCCTTGGTATCGAGTTGCGCCAGCTGGGCCAGGTCGATGGTATTCATCAGCGCGTTGAAGATCGTCGTCTTCGTGGCGTGGTAGTAGTCGCTCTGCTCGCGGACGATCTCGGCGACCGCCTGGGCCTTCTTCAGCTGTTCGAAGCCGGGGGTCGCCTTGGGGCCGGGTCCGGCGTTCGGCGGCGGCGCGGCGGCCGGCCTGGGCCGCGCGGCCAGCGCATCAAGACGATCGGCGGCGGGCGACGGCGGGGCGGATGCCGCCCGTCCGGAGGTGTGGGCGAACCCGGTCTCCGCCGGCGGGGCATCGGCGGAATAGGCGAAGGCCTGGGTCTGCTGGCCCTGGTCCGGTTGGGGCGGCAAGGCGTCATCGAACGCCTCGGCCGGCTGGGGCGCAGGCGCGGGCCGGGGCTGGGTCGCTACCCCGCCGGGCTGGGATGTACGCTTTCCGAACACCCGTCAGGTCTTCTTCTTGAACAGGCCGGAGAACATCGACTTCTGTTCGCCTTTCGGCGCCTTGCCGGGCCCCGCGATCATCGGCAATTCGCGGCGCGAGACGATCTGGGCCAGGGTCTGGAAGGCCTCGGCCGCCTTGGACCTGGCCCCAGCGTCGAGAATCATCTGGCCATTGTTGGCCGCCATGCCGAACAGCTTGGCGTCGAACGGAATCGACAGGCTGGGATGGATGCCGAGGGCCGCGCCGAAGTCCTTTGCCGGGATTTCCGGGCGGCCCGGAACGCCGACCTGATTCAGCACCAGCCGGGGCGGCGCGTCGTTCGGACGACCCGAACGGATCAGGTCGATTATGTTCTTTGCGTTGCGCAGGCTGGCCAGATCCGGCGTCGCCACGACCACGACCTCATCGGCCGAGATCAGGGTCTTGCGCATCCAGCCGGTCCAGATGTGCGGCAGGTCCAGGACCACGAAGGGCGCGGTGCCGCGGATCCGGGCGGTGACTTCCTCGAAGGCGTCGGGCGAGATGTCCCAGTCCGTGTCCAGGGTCGCGGGCGCAGCGAACAGCGACAGCTTGTCGGTGCAGCGGACCATCATCCGGTCAAGCAGAACGGCGTCCAGCCGGTCGGGCTGGCCCAGGGCGTCGGCCACGCCCGACAGCGGGTCCTGGTTGAAGTCGAGGCCGGCGGTGCCGAACGGCAGGTCGTAGTCGACGATGACCGTGTTGGCCCCGATCCGCTCCGACATCGCATAGGCGGTGTTGTGCGCCACGGACGAAGCCCCCGCCCCGCCTCGCGCGCCGACGAAGGCGATCGAGCGACCGACGAACGGCTGGGCGGGGTCGGAGAAAAGCCCGCCGATCGCGGCGATCAGTTGCAACGGCTGGACCGGGGCGACCAGATATTCGCTGACGCCCCGCTTCATCAGCTCGCGGAACAGGATGATGTCGTTGGTCGCGCCGATAACGACGACCTTGGTGCCCGCGTCGCACACCTCGGCCAGGCGGTCGACCTGCCACAGCAGGGCCTGGGGATCCTCGAGGCATTCGACGATGATCAGGGGCGGCGTCGGCTCGTGCGAATAGGCGTCCAGGGCGCCCGGGATGCCGCCGACTCGGATCTGGGTCGTGGCGCGGGACATGCGCCGGTCCTGGCCGGCGCGCTCTGCGGCGGCCAGGGTGTCCTGACGCTCGGCGAAGACGTGGATGGCGATGCGCGGAACCGTGACCTCGTTCTGCAGCCCGGAGAACTGGGGCGCGAAGGCGGCGGAGGCGCCGGCCACCAGTTCGCCGACCGGGTTGTAGCCCGGCGCGGGGCCGGGTCCCGAAGCCATCGGCAGGCCGGGATGGGCCACGACCGCCCCTGCAGGAGGCGGAGCGCCGGCCGGAGCGGTAAACTGCAACGGCTCGCGCGGATTGATATCGGCGTCCGGCGACGGCGCGGCGGCCGGCATGAAGTCGAGATCGGCGTCGAACTCGTCGTCGAGGTCGTCAAAAGGGCGGGAGGCGGAGGCATTGGTCATGTCGCGTCAGTCCACCGCATTCGAGACGCGTCCGCGATCCACTAGCGTCTCACGCACCGCCGCCGCCTGTTCGCCCGCGCGGTAGTGGTCGATGACCACCGAGCGTCGCGTCGCGTCGGCCGGAGTCATGGTTCGCGGCGTCACGATGTCGCGCGGATTGGCGATCTGGGCCGCGAGGTTGGCGTTGACCGCGCAGCCGAAGTTCGCACTGCCGGCGTTGTTGCCGGTCCGTGCGAGATTGGTCCACGATTGGCCGCACTGGGGCACCACGGCGCGGACGGTGTCGAACCCGACCAGCACCGGCGCCCGGGGGTCCGGTGCAAAATAGGTCACGATCCTGACCTGATAGGCGGGCACGCCCGCCGCCTCCAGTGCACCCTTGATGCTCCAGGCGGCGGCCGAGGCCACAGGGTCGTCGCCCGACGGCGCCTCGATCGTCAGCAAGGGCGCGCCCTCGGCGGCGAAGCGATTAACCATGTCGCGCAAGGCCAAGGCCTGATTTTCCGACAGACCCGTCTCGTGCACAGCCAGTGCCACCCGATCGAC
The DNA here is from genome assembly GCF_049897665.1 of Brevundimonas sp. TWP2-3-4b1. Classification (NCBI taxonomy): domain Bacteria; kingdom Pseudomonadati; phylum Pseudomonadota; class Alphaproteobacteria; order Caulobacterales; family Caulobacteraceae; genus Brevundimonas; species Brevundimonas sp. TWP2-3-4b1. Next base: position 76,655 of record NZ_JAFCWQ010000010.1, read on the forward strand.
GCCCGGCTCGACCTGCAGGGCGAAGCGCGATGTGGGGTTGATGGGCGTGGGGCCGAGGCCTTCGGCCGGCGCGCCCATACAGCCCGACTGGGCGACGGCGATCGCGGCGGCGAAAAACAGGCTGCTGGTCATGGTACGGGTCATGGGCTCGCTCACTCGATCACATAGCCCACCGGACCCTGCCAACCGGCGGAGCCCGAGTTGGTCGGAGCCGGCGAACCGTAGGCCTGGTTCAACTGGCCGAAGAAGATGGTCTGGGCGTCGGTTGCGATCCGCAGGCCGTCGGCCGGGGTCTGCAGGCGATCACGCGAAGTCGGGTTGACGATGAAGGGCTCGACGATGATCGCCAGCTCGGTCTCGCCTGACAGGTAATCCCGCGACCGGAACAGCTGGCCTAGGATCGGCAGGGCGCCTATGCCGGGGAGGCCGTCGATCGTCTGACGTGTCTCTTCCTGCAGCAGTCCGGCGATCATCATGGAGCCGCCCGACGGGATCTCGACGGTGTTCTGCACGCGACGCACGTTCAGGCCTGCGATGGCGAGTGACGATGCCGTACCGGCACCAAGGATGATGCCGCCGGTCTGGGTCAGCTCCGAGACCTCCACATTGATCTGCAGCGAGATCCGGCCGCCCGACAGGACCACGGGCCGGAACGCCAGGTTCACGCCATACGGCTTGAACTCGATGGTGACATTGCCGTCGCGGTCGCGACCCGTCGGAACGGGATATTCGCCGCCGGCCAAGAAACTTGCGCTCTCGCCATTGACCGAGGTCAGGTTCGGTTCGGCCAAGGTGCGGATAAGCCCCACCCGCTCGAAGGCCTTGATAGTGGCGTTTCCGCGGTTCAGCCCATCGTCCCCGACGGTCTCGCGGGCGGTGGCCGTGTCCCAGTTCTCTATGTTGTAGCGATTGTTGGGGCCGTCGATGACGCCATAGCAGGTGCCGGTCACGCCGGGCGAGCAGGGGATGACCAGTTGGGGCTGGAACCGCGTGTCGCGGCTGATCCCGCTGGTAAGCCCGCCCAGCAGGCTCCCGTTCGTCGCGAAGTTCGCGGCCTGTCCGAGCATGAACTGGGCATCGCCGACTCGGCCCAGAACCGCATTGGTGTCGAAGCCCAGTTGCTTGATGGCGTCTCGCTGAACCTCGACCACCCGGACACGCAGAGTGACCTGGTCGGACTCGGCCACGGTCATCATGTTCAGCACCTTCTCCGGCGCCGAGACGAAGGCGCGGGCGACCGAGACGATCCGTTCGGCCTCGGCGGTGCTGGTGACCATGCCGGTCAGGATGATGCTGTCGTTGACCGCCTCGGCGTGGACCTGGGCCCCCGGAGCGATGCGGCTGAGCGTGTCCTGCAGGGCCGAGGTGCCGGCGTCCACGCGGACGCGCAGGGTCAGGATCTGGCGGCCGGCGGCGTCAAGGAAGACCGCGTCGGTTTCGCCGGGCGCGATGCCGATGATGGTGATGCGGCGTGGCGAATGCACATTGGCCTCGGCCACGGTCGGGTTCGACAAGATGACGTCCCGCGCATCGGCGGGAAGGTCGACGGCGAAGGAGGTGCCGCGCGGCAGGTTGACCAGCTGCGGACCGGAACCCGCCGCGACCGTCTGGCGCGCGCCATAGGTCTGGGCCGTCGCGGGAGCGGCGGCGCCTGCGGTGACGAGGGCGGCGCAGGCCAGGGCGACGAAACGGTTCACAGAGGCGGTCATTGGACGCTCACCACTTCGGGTTCTCCGCCGCGGAAGATGCGGACCGTAGCGGGACGACTGGCGACCGGCGTCCGGGCCGCCGGACCCACGCGACCCGAGGGCCCGGCGGTGTCGGCATAGGACCGCAGGGTCAGCGAAAGAATGCCGGCCGCCTTGGCCAGGGCGAGGGTCTCGGTGTCGCTGGGCGCGATCTCCAGGGTGGCGGTGGCGCCGACCACGGCCTGCTGGTCGTCCTCGGCGCGGGTCGACTGGTCGATGGCCAGGACCTTGACGTTCTGCAGCACCAGACGACTGGCGAACTTGGCCTGGTTCGGAGCATCGTCCGAGCCGCGTTCCAGCTCGACGGTGACGAGCACGTCGACCCGGTCGCCCGGCAGGATGAAGCCGCCGGCGGCGGTCTCGGTCGACACGGCGACGGCCATGGCCCGCATGCCGGGCTCCAGATAGGCGGCCATGTAGCCGCTGTCGCCGGCGCGGACGATCTTGCGGCCCACGATCGGCTCACCGGCCAGGATCGGTTCGCGAACGACCGACCCGAAATATTCCGACTTGGCTCCGCCGCCGGTCAGCGCCTCGGCGGCGCGGGTGACGCGGGCGACCGTGCCCTCGGGCTTGTCTTCTTCCTCGGCTTTGGCGGCCTCGCCCTCGGCGGCGGCGGCTTCAGCCTGGGGCACGGGGACGGATCCGTCGGTGATGAAGGCGGGATTGACCTCGTCGGCGGGCCAGTCCTTCCATTCCAGGTCGGCGTCGGTGAGCCGTTGACCGGGCGCCAGATCACGCGCGGCGACCAGGACCTTGGCCATCGGTCGCGCGGGTTCGGCTGCTGCAGCAACAGCCGCAGGCTCGCCAGAGGACGATCCCATGGCGCGCACGACCAGGGCCAGACCGATGGCGGCCACGGCGGCGATGCAGATGACGGCGATACGGGCGGGCTTCATCGACGGTCTCCGGCGAGACCGGGCCCGAATCGTGGCTCCTGCGGTCTACCGTTAACGACCATGGCGGTCGCGGGTTAACGCGACGCTAAACGCGCAAGCCTAGCTAGCCGGCGGCGAAGGCCGCGAGCAGAGCGCTGGAAGGAAACGCCATCAGGGCGCCGGCGCAGATGGCGATGCCATAGGGAATGTCGCCCTTGGTCTCGAGCAGGGTGTGGACCCAGACCGGACCGCCGACGATGTGGGGCGCGACATCGCGCCGGGCGACGATCAGGGCCAGCGACAGCAGGCCGCCGACCACTGCGGTCCAGAGAATGAATTCAAAGGACGCCGACGGCCCCAGCCACAGGCAGGCGGCGGCGATCAGCTTGGCGTCTCCGCCGCCGATGACCCGAAGCGCGAAAAGACCCATGCCGACCAGAAGGGCGATGACGGCCACGCCGCCATGCATGCCGACCATGTCGACCGGCAGGCCGACCGCCAGGGCCGCCGGGAAGAATCCGAGGATCAGGGATCCCGACAGCCAGTTCGGAATCCGCATCGTCGTCAGGTCCGACAGGGCCGCAGCGATGACCAGGCCGGGCAGGACGCTGAGCAGGGCGAGGGAAACGATGTCCATGACTGCATTCTGCATGGGGCGGGTTAAATCCGGGTTGCCGCGACGACCTCGCCGGAAAAAAACAAAGGGCCGGCGCGTTTCCGCGCCGGCCCCCGCTTTCAAGAACCGTGAGGGCTTAGCCGAGCTTGGCCGACACCTTGCCGAACGTGGCCGACAGGTTGGTGCCGACCAGTTGCACGGCGCCGATGATGACAACGGCGATCAGAGCCGCGATCAGGCCGTACTCGATGGCCGTAGCGCCCGACTCGTCCTTGGCGAAACGCGAAACGAACTTGGTCATGGTGTTCTTCCTTGTGAAATCTGTGAAGCGAGCAACGATGGCTGGGAGGCTCGGTCGCCCGCTTGTCCCCCAAACGCATGGGCATATTGGCCTGGACCGGTTAAAACGGGGCTAGAAGGCGTGGTTACCTGCGCGTTTACTGTGAAAAGTTTGCATGTTTCGATCGTCGTCGCAGCAAACGCCCGCCATCACTGAATAAGACGGCACCTCGGGTCGATGCAAACAAGGTCATGCGTTAACGCTTGTTCAGACGTCTGAACGAAACATAGCCGAAATTCTCTCACTTTAGAGTTTGTAGAGGATTCCGGCCGATCTTCGCGTCTCGCCCTCGCGCGCGCCCGTTCAGAGCTACAAGGACACATACCCATGGCCGGATCGATCGCTGCCCTGCTGCGCCCCGCCCTCCTCGCCGGCCTTCTGCTGGTGGCGGGCGCTGCCCAGGCTCAGACGCTGAACGTCGAGATTGACCGTTCGGCCCGCATCGGCCTGACGGGATCGGCCGCTTCGGTCATCGTCGGCAACCCGGCCATCGCCGATGTCACGGTCGTGGACGCCAACACCCTGTTCGTCACCGGCAAGGGCTATGGCGTGACCGAGGTCGTCGCCGTGGATGGCGTCGGACGGACCATCTTCCAGGGCGAGATCGTCGTCACCGGCGGCTCGACCGGATCCGTCCGCGTGTGGCGCGGCGCCCAGGCGACCGAGATGGCCTGCGCCGCCTCCTGCGCGCCCAGCATCCGCAACGTCTCCGGTCCCGCCACCGCCGCGGCGGCTCCGGCAGCTTCCGCCCCGACCCCCTGATCCATGAGCCGGTCCCTGTTCCTCAGGCGCGGCCGGGCCGCCGTCCGCACGCCCCGTGAAGGCGCTGCGGCGGTCGAGTTCGCCATGGTCGCTGCCCCGTTCTTCTTCATGATCTTCGCGGTGCTGGAACTCGGCCTGGTCTTCCTGATCGACTCCACGCTCGAGAACGCCGTGTTGACCGCCAGCCGGCTGGTTCGCACCGGCCAGGCCGACACCGGGAACATCTCTGCGGCCCAGTTCAAGACAGCCCTGTGCGCCGAGATGAGCGTTTTCGAGGGCGACTGCGGCAGCCGCGCCGACGTCGATGTCCGCGTCATGCCCCGGTTCACCGACGGCATCCCGGACAGTCCGATCCGCAACGGCGTCATGAACACGGGCGATCTTCAATACAACAAGGGCCAGCCGGGCGACCTGATGCTGGTCCGCGTCTGGTACTCCCAGCCGCTGGTCACACCCTTCATGCAGCAGGCCATGTCGCGGCTGGACTCCGGCGCCGCCGTGATCTCGGTCGCCACCGCCTTCCGCAACGAGCCCTATCGCGGGTCCACGCCGTGAGCCTGCGCCGCTCCGCCAGCCTGGGCTTCCTGCGCCGTTTCGGTCGCGACGGGTCCGGCGTGTCCGCCGTCGAGTTCGCCCTGCTCGCCCCCGTCCTGATCCTGATCTATTTCGGCCTCGCCGAGTTCTGCCAGGCCTATATGGCCCAGCGCCGGATGAGTCACTCGACGTCCCAGGTCGCCGACATCGTGGCCCAGTACCAGGCGGTCGACACCGACCTGATCGACGACACCTTCGCTATCGGCGGCCTCGTCCTGGCGCCCTTCCCGGACAGCGCGCTGAAGCTGCGCGTCACCGCCATCACCCGGGGAACCGACGGCGTGGCGCGGGTGACCTGGAGCCGGGGCAAGGGCATGACCGTGCGCACGGGGGTCGTGACCGTTCCCGCCGGCCTGATCGAGAACGGCGAGAGCATCATCATGAGCGAGGGGACCTACGACTATGTCTCGCCGCTCAACCAGGTCCTCGGGACCAAGCAATTCAGCCACACCTACTGGCTCCGGCCGCGGCTCGTGAACACCATCACCTGCACGAACTGCTAGGCGGTCCTAGCCGACGAGCGCCTGTCGGATCGCCGCGATCTTGGTGTCCGTTTCCTGAAGCTCAGAGGCCGGATCGCTGTCGGCCACGATCCCCGCCCCGGCCAGGGTCCGGAACGCCCAGGTCTCGCCCTCGCGCCAGAAGGCGATGGTCCGGATCAGCACCGAGGCCGTCAGCGCGCCGTCGTCGTCCAGCAGGAACAGACTGCCGCACCAGGCCCCGCGCGGGCCTTCGTGAGCCGCGATCACCCGCATGGCCTGATGCTTGGGCGCGCCGGTGATCGATCCCGGCGGGAAGGACGCCGCCAGCACCTCGGCCGGACCGACGCCCGGCTCGGCCACGCCGGTCACGGTCGAGACCAGGTGGTGGACGGTGGCGAAGCTCTCCAGCTCGAACAGGGACTCGACCACGACGGAGCCCGGTCGCGAGACGCGCGACAGGTCGTTGCGCATCAGGTCGACGATCATCAGGTTCTCGGCCCGATCCTTGGCGCTGGCGATCAGTTCGGCCGCCTGTGCCGCATCGATCCCGGGGTCTGCGTCGCGAGGGCGGGTGCCTTTGATCGGCCGCGTCTCGATCCGCCGGGTGTGGGGATCGAAGGTCAGGAACAACTCCGGCGAGTTGGACACCAGCACCCGGTCCCCGATCCGCCAGAAGGCGCCATAGGGCGCCCCTCCCGCCGCCAGCCGGGCGAACACGTCGAACGGGTCGGCCTGGGGCTCGAGTTCGCCGCTCCAGGCCCGGGCGATATTGGCCTGAAACAATTCGCCGGCCGCGATTCGCGCCACGACGTTGGCGACGGCATCGGTGTAATCCCGCTCGGGCCGCTCCGGCTCGAAGCGCGCTGCCGGGACGCCGCCGGGCGCGCCAGGGGTCGCCGAAACGATCCAGCCGACGGCCTCGTCCGCCGTCCCGGTCGCCTCGCCCTCGTCCCGCCCCAGCCCTATGGCCGAGACCGTCCGCGCTTCGTGATCGAAGACCAGCATGGCCGGATAGCGGGCCAGCATCAGATCCGGCCAGTCTCCCGGCGACGCCCCCCGATCTCCGGTCGCCGGGCGGGCCCCGGCGTCATAGGTCGCAAGCCCGACCACGAACCGGTCCATCCCGTCCTCTGCCAGTGCGGCGAAGGAATGGGATGCCTCCATCCGCGTCGCGACGATCCGGTCGGGGGCGCAGGCGACCCAGGAGCGCCGCGCGTTGGGGCCGCCGTCGGACAGGAGACACAAGGCCCCCTGGCGATGCGCCAGCCCGGCCGCGACGGCCAGGGGCTCGACCCAGTCGAGGGTCCTGACGACGCGAATGGCCAGAGTCCCCTCGCCTGTCACGCTGCCAGCCGCTCCGTGATCCGGGCGCGCAGGGCGGCATCGACCCCGAGCGCCTGTTCCAGATAGCCGTCGATCGAGCCGTACCGCTCATCGATGGCGGCGATGGCGGCGTCCAGATAGGCGGGCTCGACCCCCATGAAGGCCACCACGGCGTCGTGCGAGGCCTCACGCCCGGTGAAGCCCTTCAGCTGTTCGGCGATGGCCGGCGCGCGGCCGACCAGATCCACTGCCGTATTGGTCAGCAGGTAGTCCTGCATCAGGTCGTCGTGGCCAACGCCCAGCAGGTGATGGGTCAGGGCCGCCAGCATGCCGGTCCGATCCTTGCCCGCCGCGCAGTGGATCAGCACCGGCCGATCGGTCTCGCCCAGGGCGGAGAAATAGCGGCCGAACAGGTCGATATGAGCCGGAGCGAAAGGCAGCTGGCGATAGGTCGCGGTCATGAACCGGCGGCCCGAGTCAGGCGTCAGGTCCGCGGTCTTGAGGAAGGTGATGTGCGGCGCCTCGCCGGCCTCGTCGAGATCGCTCTCGAACACCTGGCCGGTGAAGTTGGCGGCCCGCTTCGACGGCTGCCGACGCCGTTCAACCGGACGACGCAGATCGACGACCACGCCGAGGTCCAGCGCCGCCAGCCGATCCAGATCCGCCTCCGAGGCCGAGGCCTGATGCGCCGACCGGAAGAGCCGGCCCGTCTTGAGCACCCGGCCGGCGGCGGTGTCGTAGCCGCCATAGTCTCGGAAATTGTCGAGCGCGTCGAAGGCGTGGATGCGGGAGGTCATGGCCTCCCTATAAGGTGTTTCAGCGCGGCCCGACCAGCCCGGCCATGGCATCCAGATAGGCGAGGAAGGCCTTCCTGCCGACCTCGGTCATCGAGGCCTCGGTCAGGGGCTTGCGACCCACGAAACGCTTGGTCACGGCGACGAACCCCGCCTCCTCCAGCTTCCTCAGATGAACCGACAGGTTGCCGTCGGTGGTCTGGAGCCGCGCCTTCAGGGTGCCGAAGTCGGCGCTCTCGACCCCGGACAGGGCCGCCATGATGCCGAGACGAACCCGTCCATGGATGACGTCGTCGATCCGGCCGATATCGAAATCGTCGGCCATTCTCAGCCCCGGTTCGCGGCGCGCATCAGCAGGTAACCCGGCAGCGCCATCAGCAGATACATGGTCGCGGCATAGGCCAGATACTGGGCCGTAGAGCCCGAAATCAAAGCCAGCACGGGCGCTGCGACGAAGGACGCGATCGCCAGCACCCAGAGCCTGCGTTGGCGCAGCATGGTCGCGGAGACTGCCCAGCCCATTCCATAGAAGGTCATGATGATCGAGGGGATGGCCAGCGACCATTCCGCCATATTCACCTCGCCCGTCCGGCTGACGTCGAGCAACATCAGGGCCGTGAACAGCGAAAAGATGCCCCATCCAAGGGCCGACCAGACGCTGCTGAAGGCGCGATTGGCGGCGGTCTCGACTCCTCCCTGCGCCTTCAGCCGGCGGATCAGGACGACCAGGGTGGCGAAGAAGACCAGCAGGGCCACGCCCCAGATCAGGCCGTAACCGCCGGGATCGACGGGAAACAGGCCCGTGATGATGAACCAGTGCGCGACGCTGGCCGTCCCCCAGATCAGTCCGGCCGCGAACAGGATGGATCCGCCATGAGGCGGCGTCTTCGCGCCTTCCTCGGCGAGACTGCGCAGCCAGGCGATGTCGGCGGTGTCGTTGTTTGGATCGGTCATGTTCGGGTTTTCCAGTTTGTGTTCGGTGTCAGCGGGCGCGGCCGAAGGCCAGCATCAGACCGGGGATCAGGGCCGCACAAACCAGGCCGCAGGCATAGGCGAGGTACTGTGTCGGCGTGCCGACCAGCGACGCGACACCCATCGTTCCGCCCAGGGCGCCGAGCGCCACGCCGCCCGCCCAGGATGGTCCGCCGCGGAAGGCCGCGACGGCCCAGGCGGCACCGTAGAAGGCCAGACCGATCGGCGGCATCCACATCATCAGCGCCCAGTTCTGCGTCACGCCGGATACGATCGCCAGCGACACAGCCGCGACGATCTGGAGCAGGATGGCCCGGCGCGACCACGAGGCCGCCCGCAGCGCCGGTTCACCGCCCGCGCCGCGCAGGCGTCGCACGGTGATGATGAAGGCGGCGACCGCTACCGGCCAGCTGAGGGACAGCATCGCCGGGTGCAGAGGCAGGGCCCCCGCTCATCACGCCCCACTGGAACAGGTTGGCGCCGCCGAAGATCGAACCGGCGGCGATCAGGTTGCGACCGGCCGCGATGGCGAGTGTCGGCGGGGCGTGGGAGGAGACGACGGGGTCGAAGGTGGTGGCGGTCATCGCGGGTGCGTCCGTGGGGTGATGCGCTTCAATCCCACATGCACTTTGTGTTGTAAAGTGCTTTTGGCTACTTCGTTCTTCCTTCCTCCGTGCACCCCGGCGACGGCCGGGGTGCAGATGGAGCACGCCGACTCATCAACTAGCCTGCGGTGCGATATCCCAAACTTCCGTATCCGTGATCTGGACCCCGGCCGTCGCCGGGGTGCACGGATGTCGGAGAGCACCAGACCATCGGATCCGCCCATGACGCCGACCTACCACAGCATCGCCTATGCCGGATTCGAGGTCGCCAACCCCGTGACTCTCGACGCCATCCTGGGCCTGGTCGCCCGGACCGGCCTGCTGGAAGGCGCAGTCGCGCTAGACATCGGCGCCGGGGCCGGAGGGGTGTCGGTCGCCCTTGCGCGGGACTTCGGCCTGCGGGTCCAGGCGATCGAACGCTATCCCGACATGGCGGAGATGATCCGCGTCCGCGCCGAAGCGGCCGGTGTGGCCGACAGGGTCGCCGTGGTCGCCGAAGGCTCGGCCACGGCGCTCGACCGGCTCGCCCCCGCCGACCTGATCGTGGCCCTGGGCTCAACCGAACCGGCCGGGCCGGGCATCCGGTCCGCCACCGGGATCTTCGCCCGCATGTCCGACAGACTGGCCTCGTCCGGCTGGCTGCTGTGGGGGGATCTGACCTGGAAGGGCGAACCACCCGAGCCCCTGCGTCAGGTGATCGGAGCGACCGGCGACTACGCGACCCACGAGGGCTGGCTGGCCGCCGCTGAAGCCGCCGGCCTGGAGGTCGTCTCGGCCGGGATCGCCCCGGACGCCGATTGGGACGCCTTCTTCGGCGGCGCCGACACGCGCGTCCGCGACTGGCTCGTCGCCAATCCCGGGGACCCGGCCGCGCCGTCGATCCGCCGGCGCGCCGACCTGTCCAGGACCACCTTCGACTTCGGAAGGCCCTGGCTCAGCTTCGGTCTCTACCTGTTCAGGAAGCCCTGACGGCCTCGCTCATTCACTTCCGATGCCCGGATTGACGCCCATACCCATCAACGGATCGTCCGAATCCGCCTTTCAAATCAGAGGCCGGGTCTAACGAAGGGCGTTTTGTTCGACGCTCCTTGCAGCCGGGTTACAATCCTCGCGAACCGGCTTTCGCCCGCTGCCCAGCAAAGGAGATTTCGTCCGTTTCGTCCGTTTCGTCAGGGTGTTTTCCGTCCGGACGAACCGGACCGGTCAGCGGAACGGCGGCTCGTCGAAGGCGCGCAGCTTGCGGGAGTGAAGGCTCGCTCCCTCCTTGCGCAGCAGGTCGATCGCCTGGATGCCGATCTGGAGGTGTTCCGAGATCGAACCCTCGTAGAAGCGGTTCGCCTGGCCCGGCAGCTTGATCTCGCCGTGCAGCGGCTTGTCGGACACGCACAGCAGGGTCCCGTAGGGCACGCGGAAGCGATAGCCCTGGGCCGCGATCGTGGCGCTCTCCATGTCGATGGCCACGGCGCGGGACTGGTTGAAACGCAGCGCCGACTTGGAATAGCGCAGCTCCCAGTTCCGGTCGTCGGTGGTCACCACCGTGCCGGTGCGCAGGCGCCGCTTGACCTCTTCGCCCGGCGCGCCGGAGACCTGTTTGGCGGCGTCGTAGAGGGCGCGCTGGACCTCGGCGATCGAAGGGATCGGGATGTCCGGCGGCAGGACGGCGTCCAGCACATGGTCGTCGCGCAGATAGGCGTGGGCCAGGACATAGTCGCCGATGGTCTGGCTGGGGCGAAGGCCGCCGCAGTGGCCGATCATCAGCCAGGCGTGCGGCCGGGTCACGGCCAGGTGGTCGCAGATCGTCTTGGCGTTCGACGGCCCGACCCCGATGTTGACCAGGGTGATGCCGTTATGGCCCGGCGCGGTCAGGTGATAGGCGGGCATCTGGTGCTTCTTCCAGGCCGCATCCATGACCGCATCGGCGTCCGCGGTCTCGCGCGTGATCACCACGCCGCCGGCGCACGACAGGGTCTCGTAGATGCTGTTCGGATCCTTCAGCTGCTCGCAGGCCCACCGAACGAAGTCGTCGACGTAGCGGTTGTAGTTGGTGAACAGGATGTAAGACTGGACGTCCTCGACCGGCGTGCCGGTGTAGTGCCTGAGCCGCGCCAGCGAGAAGTCGGTGCGCAGCCCGTCGAACTGCGACAGGGGAAAGTCCTGGTTCAGATTGAACAGGCCGTCGGAGATCTCGTCCCCGATATGGGCCAGGTCGGTGGTCGGGAAATATCGCGCGATGGCCGCCGTCTGCGAAGGGTTCAGCACCACGTCCGAGCCGTCGAGCACATAGGGGAAGGGGATCTCCTGCTCCGACGGTCCGACCTCGAAGGCCACGTCGTAGTCGTGCTGCAGCAGGGTCAGCTGCTCCATCAGATAGGGGCGGTACAGATCCGGCCGGGTGATCGTCGTGGCGTATACGCCCTGACGCGACATCCGGGCATAGGAGCGGATCGGCAGATTGGTGGGGCGGTCGCCGAACCAGCTGATCTTCAGGGAGGGGTAGGAAAACAGCCCGTTCGCCCGGGCCTCGGGGTCCGCCCGCTCGCCCGTGGCGAGGAAGGTCCGGACGGCGTCCCGCAAGGCGGCGACGGATTGGGTGTAGAGAGTTTCAAGGCGATCCAGCGCCTCAGACGCCGACAGCGCCTCGTTTTTCTGTTCTGTCATGACCTCCTCTAGCGGATCATCGTGGCTCTGGCGAGACGGCAGCGCTTCATGTCGTGTGAGCGTCCGTTACGGGCTCGTCGCGACCTGGCCCAGCTCGCGATGGAAGAAGGCGGAGACGTCGGCCAGCACCGGCGCTTTCTTGCGGAACAGTGGCGAGAAGGTCGCGATCAGGTCTTCGTGGCTGAGACCGGGATACAGTTTGGCCTCGCAGCGCCCACCCAGTTCGCGCATCCGCGCGTCAAGCAGGAGGGTGTCCTCGTCGTGGACGATGACGTCGGCAGCGCCATGGCCGAGCCACAGGGGCGGGGCGTCGGCGCGGGCGAAATGCAGGGGTTGGGTCTGGACCGGGTCGGGCGCCTGGCCGAAGGCATTGATGGAAGACTCCACGTCGAACGGCAGGAAGTCATAGGGACCGGCCAGGCCCGCCGTCGCCCGGATCAGGTCCGGCTTGCCGACAGCAGCCATGTAGCTGCGATTCAGGGTGATCATCATGGTCAGGTGGGCGCCTGCCGAATGGCCGATCACGCCCAGCCGCGCTGGATCGCCTCCATAGGTCGCCGCGACCTCGGCGACCCGGGCGACGGCGGCCGCCGCATCCTCGATGAAGACCGGGAACAGCACCTGCGGGACGAGCCGATAGTCGGGTACGGCAACGACGAACCCCTGAGCCGCCAGAGCTTGCGCCGCCCAGCCGTAGAGGTCTTTCGCCCCCGAATCCCAGCCGCCGCCGTAGAAGAAGACCAGCACCGGCAGGGCCGGGCCGGCGCCGTCAGGGGCGTAGAGGTCGAACCGCTGGCGAAGATCCGCCCCGTATTCCAGATCGCGCGCCACCCGACGCACGCCCCGGTCGCGCGGAGCCACCGCATTCAGCACGCCGAGGGGACTGCAGGCGGCGCCGAGCGACGCGACCATGGCGCCGAGCGTCGGCGCGAGCAGGCCTCTACGAGTCATCGGATATTTCTCCCTGAACAAGACGAGGCCAGATACGCACGCCTGCACCATCCGGCCTCACCGCGCATTGGCGATCAGGGAGCCGCAGTTAGCGTCCTCGGCCAGACCGGGCTCGACGAAGGCGAAAAGCGCCGCGATCGGCGCGACCACGGCGGCCAGCAGGCCGGTCAGCCCGGCCTGGACGACGACAGCGCCCGTGTCCACGCCGACGCTCGGCGCCGACAGATGACCGCGCACAAGGATGGGGGCCCAAAGGCGCAGGAGACGCGGCCTCTTCGATTCGCCTTCGATCTTCAGGTCCATCGTCTCGGTCCCGAGATTGATCGAACCCGATCCTTGCGCCAGCACCACGTCGGTATCGACCACGAAGGTCTTCGCCCGAGCCACACCGTTTGTGACCTCGAAGTCGGCGACGGCGCAGCGGATCGAACTGCGCGACTGGTCGCCGCTCAACAACTTCAGCAGGCCGGCGCTGGCGTTGACCCCCAGCAGTTCAGCGAAGGCGGCGCGCAATTCGCCCTGGGGCACGACAAGGCTGATCGAACCCTTCGATCCGGCGGCGAAGCGATGGATCGAATTGCCCTGCCCCTCCAGACGCACACGACCCAAGGCCCGGCCCGTGATCGGCGCCACGCCGCCCCGGACCGGCACGATCGATTCCAGCGGATAGCCTGCCAGGCGAAAATCGATGGCGCTGTAAGGCATCTCACGCGTGGCGTTGATTTTCGCCGTCCCATTCAGCTCGCCGCGATTGAAGGCGAAGGAGACGGGATCGAGATCGAGGACGCCTCCCTCCAGCACGGCGCCAAGGCGCACCGTACGGATGTCGAGGTCGTTCGCCTTCACGCTGGCTGCGCGGTAGGTGAGGGTCCCGTCCATGGTCCGCAGGCGATCGACCTGCAGGGTCGCGTCGGGCAGCAGCATTTGCGGGCCAGAGCCCGAGGCCACGGTCGTCGTATTGGTGCCCGCCGTATTCGTCCGCGTATCGGCGCCCAGGATCGCCATGAGGTCATCGATGTCGAGCAGTCGCGAGGCCAGTTCCGCCTCGACTCTCAACCGATCTCGCGCATCGACCCGTACATTGCCGGACAGGTCGGACGCGCCGACGCGGCCATTAAAGTCAGTGAACGTCCAGATCGCATCGTCGCGGGTCAGGGCGCCGGACAGCCGATAGGGCGGGGTGTTCGGCAGGGTGACCCCAGTCAGCAGATAGAGGTCGTTCAGGTCCTGACCCTGCAGGCTCAGGGTCGATGTGAACTGACCCAGATCGAACGGTCGGGTGATCGACCCATCCGCCACCAGCCGGGACCGCGCGCCGGCCAGAATCGCTTCGAACCGATAGGGCCGGTCGCGGCGGATATTGATGATGGGCCCACCTTCGATCTTCAGTGTCAGGGGCGAGCCGTTGATCGATCCCTGGCCGGTGAGCCGAAAGCCCGTGTCGCCGTCGGCTGCGCTGGCCGCCTCTCGCGCGGTGATCGCGGCTTCCAAGGTGATGTCGCGATCCTGGGCGTCCAGCGAGATGAGGCCGTCATCGATGACCAGCTGGGTGATGAGCGGCAGCTTCAGGCCCTCGCCGGTGTCCGGCTTGTTGGGCTCCAGATCCCAGCTCTGCCGGCCGTCCCTGGTCGAGATCAGCACGACCTTGGGCCGCGTGACGGCCAGAAGCGGCATCTCGATCTGGCCGGCGAACAGCTTCCTCAGCCGGAACTTCGCCTCGATCCGTTCGACATTGGCGGTGTCGGCCTCGCGCGCCCACTGCGGACCGCCGAACTTCAGGTCGCGCACGATCACCGACGGTGTCCAGCTGAACAGGGTGACGTCCAGGTCGCCACGGAGCGCGATCTCGCGATCATATTTCGCCGAGGCCCAGCGCCCGATCGGCTCTCTCAGCCAGTTCCAGTCGAACAGCAGCAGGAAGATCGCCACAGCCAGAATCAGCAGCAGGGTGACCGAGGCGGCAACCTTCTCTGTCCGCCCGGGGCGGCGGAAGGAGCCAAAAACAGGATCGTTCTCGACCACCCAGTCGCGCCATTCGCGTATGCGCGCGCCGGCAGGGACCAGGGCGCGCGCCCGCACTTCCCGCCAGTTCGGTGGAAAATTCAGACGGTTGGGGAGGAGGCGCTTCACGGAGGAACACAACGCGCCAGACGCCGGAAAGGCGCCAAAGCCCCTTGTCCGAGACTGCGGGCCATCGCTAATTTCATCCGTTTGCAGCGGAATTGTCTTATTTTCTTTACAGAGCCGGAATTGCGCGCATTATTCCTCCGAACCCTGATGTCTTTCGGGTCTTGAGGAGGAGCCCGCCATGAACCGTTTCACCACTATCGCCGCCGTCGCCGCCCTCGCCGCGTCCGTCGCCGCCCCTGCCCTGGCGCAACAGAACCGCCTGCCGACCGAGGCGCCCGCCGGCGCCCAGCGCGTGGTGATGATGTGCACGAACGACGCCGCGACCCGCAGCGCCTTCCGCCGCGAGCACGGCGCGCCCCCGACCTTCGTGACCGCCGATCAGGTGCTGCAGGCCCGCGCGACCGGCGAGGCCTGGTCCGCCCCTCGCTGCATGAACACGCGCGAGCATGGCCGTCTGACCCAGACGCTGAACACCTACGCCTCGGTCCGCTGAGGCTCGATTACCCCTGGGCGCTGCGGATCGCCGCGGCGCCCGCCGGAGGGGCGATGACGGCCGCGAACAGCACATAGGCCGTCAGCAGCGCCAGCGCCGAGAGCGGGCTCAATCCCGCCGCCGCCCGGTCGAGCGCGCCTGATCCGAACACCACCGGCGGAATGAACAGCGGCAGCACCACGACTGCGATCAGCAGACCGCCTCGCTTCGCTCCCAGCGCCAGGGCCGCCCCGAGCGCCCCGGTGAAGGCGAAACCCAGACCCCCGATCAGGGCTGACAGCGCCGTCAGCGGCGCCAGTTCGATCGACTGACCCAGGGCCAGGGCTGCGAGGGGCGCAGTCAGGGCCAGCGGCAGTCCGGTCGCCAGCCACTGGCTGACCGCCTTGATCGCGAACACTCCCTCCAGCGCCAGCGGCCCGGTCGCCAGCAGGTCCAGCGCTCCGTCTTCCAGATCCCGCTCGAACAGCCGCTCCAGCGACAACAGGCTGGACAGGGCCAGCGCCAGCCAGGCGATCCCCGCCGCTACCGGTTTCAGCACAGTCGGATCGCCCCCCGCCGCCAGCGGCACGACCGTCGTCAGACAGGCGAAGAAACCGCAGGCCAGCAACGGCCCGCCCCCCCCGCCCCAGGCCAGGGCCAGCTCGCGCCGGAAGAGGATGTATGCCGCCCTCATCGCCCCGCCCCCAGATCCAGCGACCGGGTCGGGATCGGCAGCGGATCATGCACCGCCGCCAGGATCAGGCCGCCGGCCGCTAGATGTCGCGCCATCATCGTCCCGACCGCCTCGCGCCACCTCGCATCCAGCGGGCTCAATGGCTCATCCAGCAGCCACAGGGCGCGCGGCGATCCAATCAGCCGGGCCAGCGCCAGTCGCCGACGCTGACCGGCCGACAGCTTACGCACCTCGAGATCGAGCAGCGGCGTCAGGCCGAGGGTATCGATCGCCTCCTCGATGCCGTGGTGGCTGTGGCCCAGCCATTGGGACTGGAACATCAGCTCATCGCGCGCCGTCCGGGCGCCCTTCAGACCGTCCAGGTGGCCCAGTAGATGCACTTCATGCGCTCGCGCCCGCTCCGGTTCGATCGGCTCGTCGTCGGCGTCGCGAAACGCGATATCTCCAGCCTCAAAGCGGATGAATCCGGCGATAGCGCGCAGCAGCGACGTCTTGCCCGCGCCGTTCGCCCCGGTCAGGGCCACGGCCTCACCCGACGACGCCGCGAACGACAAGGCGCTGAAGAGGGTGCGTTCGCCGCGGGCGAGCCGGAGGTCGGTGATGGACAGGGTCGAAATCACGGCCGCAAGCCCCTAAATTTGCGACCCGTTCTCAATGTCCCCACAGCCGACGTGGATACATGGACGCACCCCGCAACCACCGCTATATCCGGCCTCGCCGCAGCAGGCTGTCGCCGCGCGCGCCGGGGACCTGTGCGCCCCTGCGATCGCCGCGAGACGGCGCAACCGGATGTCCGGGCGGCTTTGACCAGAGGACTTCTCCCATGCCGTCAGTCGACAGCCTTTCCACCCGTCGCGATCTTTCCGTCGGGCGCAAGAAATACGCCTATTACAGCCTTCCCGCCGCCGAGGAAGCCGGTCTGACCGGGATCTCGCGCCTGCCGCGCTCCATGAAGGTGCTGCTGGAGAACCTGCTGCGCAACGAGGACGGCGTTTCCGTCACCGAGGCCGACCTGCGCGCCGTGGCCGCCTGGATCGACAACAAGGGCGCCGTCGAGCACGAGATCGCCTTCCGTCCGGCCCGCGTCCTGATGCAGGACTTCACCGGCGTTCCCGCCGTCGTCGACCTGGCCGCCATGCGCGATGCGATGGCCAAACTCGGCGCCGACGCCGCCAAGATCAACCCGCTGGTCCCCGTCGACCTGGTCATCGACCACTCGGTCATGGTCGACAACTTCGGCACCGCGAAAGCCTTCGGCCAGAACGTCGAGCGTGAGTATGAGCGCAACATCGAGCGCTACAAGTTCCTGCGCTGGGGCTCCTCGGCCTTCAACAATTTCCGCGTCGTGCCCCCCGGCACCGGCATCTGCCACCAGGTGAACCTTGAGAACCTGGCCCAGACCGTCTGGAGTGTGGCCGAGGGCAAGGCGACCGTCGCCTATCCCGACACCGTGGTCGGCACCGACTCGCACACCACCATGATCAACGGCCTGGCCGTCCTGGGCTGGGGCGTCGGCGGCATCGAGGCCGAGGCGGCCATGCTGGGCCAGCCCATCCCGATGCTGATCCCCGAGGTCATCGGCTTCAAACTGACCGGCGCCATGCCGGAAGGCACGACCGCCACCGATCTGGTGCTGACCGTCACCCAGATGCTGCGCAAGAAGGGCGTGGTCGGCAAGTTCGTCGAGTTCTTCGGCGACGCCCTGCCCAACATGACCATCGAGGACCAGGCGACCATCGCCAACATGGCGCCCGAATACGGCGCCACCTGCGGCTTCTTCCCTGTCTCGGCCGCCACCCTCGCCTATCTGACCGCCACGGGCCGCGACAAGGCGCGCGTCGCCCTGGTCGAAGCCTATGCCAAGGCTCAGGGCTTGTGGATCGACGAGACCTCGGAAGACCCCGTCTTCTCCGACGTTCTGGAACTGGACATCTCGACGGTCGTGCCGTCGCTGGCCGGCCCGAAACGTCCGCAGGACAAGGTCGAGCTGACCACCGCCGCCCCGTCGTTCGAGACCGCCCTGACCGACGTCTTCAACCGTGCGACGGACGCGCCCCGCGCCGCCGTCTCGGGCCAGAAGTTCGACCTCGGCGACGGCGATGTGGTCATCGCCGCCATCACCTCCTGCACCAATACCTCCAACCCGTCGGTCCTGATCGCCGCCGGCCTGGTGGCGCAGAAGGCCAACAAGCTGGGCCTGAAGACCAAGCCCTGGGTCAAGACTTCGCTGGCCCCGGGCTCGCAGGTCGTCACCGACTATCTGACGGCCGCCGGCCTGCAGAAGGAGCTGGACGCCCTGGGCTTCAACCTAGTCGGCTACGGCTGCACCACCTGCATCGGCAACTCCGGTCCGCTGGACCCGGCGATCTCGACCGCGATCAACGAGAACGCCATCGTCGCCACCAGCGTCCTGTCCGGCAACCGCAACTTCGAAGGCCGGGTGAACCCGGACGTCCAGGCCAACTACCTGGCCTCGCCGCCGCTGGTCGTCGCCTACGCCCTGGCCGGTTCGATGCGCATCGACATCACCACCCAGCCCCTCGGTCAGGACAAGAAGGGCAAGGACGTCTTCCTGAAGGACGTCTGGCCTACGTCCGCCGAGATCGCCGCGATCCAGAAAAAGTCGGTCACCCCGGCCATGTTCGCCAAACGCTATGCCGACGTCTTCAAGGGCGACGAGCATTGGCAGGGGATCTCGGTCGAGGGCGGCCAGACCTACGAGTGGGACGCCGCCTCCACCTATGTCGCCAACCCTCCGTATTTCGAGGGCCTGTCGATGGAGCCGACCCCGGTCACCGACATCGTCGAAGGCCGGGTCCTGGCCATCTTCGGCGACTCGATCACGACCGACCACATCTCCCCGGCCGGTTCGATCAAGAAGACCTCGCCCGCCGGCCAGTATCTGACCCACCGTGGCGTCGAAGCCGAGGAGTTCAACTCCTACGGCGCGCGCCGCGGTCACCACGAGGTGATGATGCGCGGCACCTTCGCCAACATCCGCATCCGCAACAAGATCACGCCGGACATCGAAGGGGGCGTGACCAAACACTTCCCGTCGGGCGACACCATGTCGATCTATGACGCCGCCATGCGCTACCAGTCGGAGGGTCGTCCGCTGGTCGTCTTCGCCGGCAAGGAATACGGCACCGGCTCGTCGCGCGACTGGGCGGCCAAGGGCACGCGCCTGCTGGGCGTCCGCGCCGTCATCGCCGAGAGCTACGAGCGTATCCACCGTTCAAACCTGGTCGGAATGGGCGTCGTGCCGCTGCAGTTCAAGGCGGACGGCTGGCTGAAGCTGGGCCTGACCGGCGAGGAAATCGTCACCATCCGCGGCCTGTCGGACGTCAACGTCGGCAAGCTGCGTCCGCGTCAGGATCTGTGGGTCGAACTGTTCCGCCCGTCGGACGGCAAGATGGCCCGCTTCCCGGTTCGCTGCCGCATCGATAACCAGACCGAGCTCGACTACTTCAAGGCCGGTGGGGTCATGCCCTATGTGCTGCGCAACCTGGCGGGCGTCGGCGCTCCGGCCCCGGAAGCCATCGCCGCCGAATAGGCTGCCGACCGACCATACGAGAAGGGCCGGCGGAGCCATCCGCCGGCCCTTTTTCTTGGGCCACTCGATTAGTCCCGGAGTGTGTCAACTAACGTGTGCCCACAGATCGCCACGGCCAAGGTCTGTTAGTGCATCGCGCATATGGGAGCGAACTCGATCATTTTCCGCCAGTCTGCTCTTGGTAGACTGGAACAAGGCGGCACGGCGGGCAGCTTGCCTATCGAAACACTCAGAAATCTTTGCATCCACCCATTCGTCTCCAGTCGATGCTGGCCGCTCGAAATTGGACTGCGCGACCGGGATCAAGACTTCGGGGCCAGCACCAACGACAGCTCCAAGGTCGGCCACACTCTGCTCGTAGCAGGCTCGAACATCGTCGCTTATCCCTTTCAACCAGAGAGCATGGTCCATTCGCTCGTTGGCTAACTGGAATGCAGACGCCAACGCTTTCTCTTCCGCTTCCATTGCAAGATCACTCGCAGTGGCAGCTAGTCTTATCGCGTGCCTCTTGCTCGCAAGCTCATCTACTTCTCCGAAAGCGGCGATTGTCTTGGCGAGGCGAGCAAACCCGCTCGTCGGTTGTGGATCTGAAGGCGGGTTTTCAATCTTCCGCTTCCCAAGCTCAAGGGCAGACTGGACTTCCTCAACAGCGCGGTCGGGGGTTTGAAAGACGACCTTCGCTGGAACGCGAAGAACGGTGTAGCCAAGCCCCTCAAAATAGCGGTCCCGCATTTGGTCGCGGGCCTTCGCTTCGGCCGAGGAGTGATAGGCGGCACCATCGATCTCAACTACCAGCCAGTGGTTGACTAGGAAGTCCACGCGGTACCGCCCTTCCTCCACCTGAAAGTCGAGACGAATCCCCTCCGACACCAACGCTCCGAGATAGGGCTGCATCCCAAGGGACGTAATCATGGCCCTCAGGAATGCAATCTCCGCGGGAGATTCGCAGTGCTCTTCGACAAACGCCTGCCATTCGGCTTCACCGGCCGACACTCTAAAATCGTTTCGATATCTCGGGGCCGGCTTGGGCGCTTCAGTCTTCTTCTGCGGCAGGAAGTGCCACAAGACAAAGATCGCGCAGGCGACAAACAAAACAACCAGTGGCGACATAACGCTCTCCCTAAGCCGTATTCACCATCCCGCGTCGGGAAAGCCAATACTTCGGTGCCAACAGCGTCGTGTCCTAGATGCTGCGGCACCGATTCATGAGTTGATCAACGGCATCCCTCTCACGGTGGGAGCGGACTTGAGCGCCCGAGAGCCATCAGGCGATCGGACTTGCGCGAGAGGGTGAGGGTCGGCGCGTCTCCGGTGAGGCCAGACCCTCATGCGTCTCGTTTCGCGAGCCACCTCCTCCTAACGGCAGAAGGACCTGAGTTTCTCAGTCCAGCCGCATCGCCTCCGCCAGAAGCCGCGCTTCCGCTGCCCGGCTCGAACCCGATCGCCAGGCGACGACAATCTCGCGGCGCGGGGCTTCAGCGGCAAAATGGCGGATGACGACGCCCTTGTCGTCGGCGAGCCCGGCCCTCACCGCCATCGCGGGAAGGAAGGACACGCCGAGGCCGGACGAGACCATCTGCACCAGCGTATGCAGCGAGGTGGCGGCGAAGATGTCTTCGCCGCGCGGAGCCTCCATGTCGATCCCGGCCAGGGCCTGATCGCGCAAGCAGTGGCCGTCTTCCAGCAGGATCAGATCCTCCGCCTTCAGCGCTCCGGGCTGGATATCGCCCGGCGCAGCCAGCGGGTGGTCGATCGGCGCAACGGCCAGTATCTCGTCGTCGCCGATCCGGGCGTGTTCGATGCCGGGCGCGTCGTATGGCAGGGCTATGACGGCGCAGTCCAGTTGACCCGCCTTGAGCCCCGCGATCAGGCGCGGCGTCAGATCCTCGCGGATGAACAGACGCAGCGCCGGATAAGATTGCTTCAGTCCGGGCAGGGTCGCCGGCAACAGGAAGGGCGCCACGGTCGGAATGATGCCGAGACGCAACCGCCCCGACAACGGACGCCCCGCGTTCTTCGCCGCCTCGACCAGATCCTCGGTTCTTGCCAGCACGTCCTCGGCCCGGCGGCAGGCTTCGGCCCCGACCGCCGTCAACTGGACGTTTCCGCGCGTGCGCTCGACGACGGGCGCGCCCAGGACGCGTTCCAATTCCTGCACGCCCGAAGATAGGGCCGGCTGGCTGACATGCGCCGCCTCGGCCGCGCGGCTGAACGATCCGTGCTCGGACAGGAGGGTCAGATACTGCAGCTGGCGGAGGGTTGGGAGCATAGGCTTGGCCTGAGATTCAGATAGATATTATCTATGAAGGTAACGACCTCTATCCGTTGACTTTGTGCGACGCAACCGCCATTTCGCACTTGCGGCAGGCCCTCCCCGGCGACCGCCTCATAGACATTCTTGTTTCCTCCGAAAGGGATAACCCATGCTCGGCGTCGGCGAAAAACTACCTGAATTCAAAGTCATCGGCGTGAAGCCGGGCTTCAACTCCCATGAAGAAAACGGCGTCTCGGCGTTCGAGCCCGTCACGAATGAGTCGTTCGAAGGCAAGTGGAAGGTCATCTTCTTTTATCCGAAAGACTTCACCTTCGTCTGCCCGACCGAGATCGCCGAGTTCGCCTCTCTGGCCCGCGACTTCGAAGACCGCGACACCGTTGTCCTCGGCGGCTCGACCGACAACGAATTCGTCAAGCTGGCCTGGCGCCGCGACCACGCCGACCTGTCGAAGCTGCCGATCTGGCAGTTCGCCGACAACGGCGGCAAGTTCGCCCGTCAGTTGGGCATTCTGAACGAGGAAGAAGGCGTCGCCCTGCGCGCCACCTTCGTCGTCGACCCGCACAACGTCATCCAGCACGTCTATGTCACCAACCTGAACGTGGGCCGCGCCCCTGCCGACACCCTGCGTGTCGTCGACGCCCTGCAGACTGACGAACTGTGCGCCTGCAACCGACCGGTCGGCGGCGAGACGCTCGCGGCCTGAGGCCGGTCTCCCTGTCTGACGAACAGAGGGCGGCGGCGGTCAACGCCGCTGCCCTTCTTAATTCCGCACGCTGCGAAAGAACTTTCATGTCGATTGACACCCTGCGCGACCTGATGCCGGCCTACGCCAAGGACATCTCGCTGAACCTCGGCTCCCTCGCCTCCGAGACCGTCCTGAACGACCAGCAGAAATGGGGCTGTTTCCTCGCCTCCGCCCACGCCGTCGGCTTCGCTCCGGTCGTGCGGGCCATTGAGGCCGCCGCGCGTGAAAAGCTCTCGCCCGAGGCCATGACCGCCGCCAAGGCCGCCGCGGCCATCATGGGCATGAACAACATCTACTACCGCTCGCTGCACCTGATGAAGAACCAGGAATACACGACCATCCCGGCGCGCCTGCGGATGAACGTCCTGGCCAATCCAGGCGTGGACAAGATGGATTTCGAGCTGTGGTCCACGGCTGTCAGCGCCATCAATGGCTGCGGCGCCTGCATGGATGCCCACGAGGGCGAACTGCGTAAGCACGGCGTCCCGGCGGCCCAGGTCCAGACCGCGCTTCGGATCGCCTCGGTGGTCCATGCCGCCAGCCGCATCGCGGCCTCGGAAACCGCGCTTCAGGGCTGAGGCGGCTCGCCGTATTCGATCTGATGGATCAGGCGATCGAACGCCTGGTCCATCACCGTGTTGACCCCGTCTGCCATGGCGCCGAGGCCCGGTCCCTCGACCACGAAATCGACCGTGACCGGCCGGCCCCGGTTCTCCGGCTCGGATCCGAAGGTCAGCTCCGCCTTCGTGGTTTTGTCGTGGAGGGGCCCCAACGCCGCGATCATCGTCACCCGGTCCGCCAAAATTCCCGTGACGACGGCGTGCTCGAAGATCGTCCCGTCGGCCAGCCGCTCACACCAACAGCCGCCTACCTCGAAGGCCAGCGACAGGTTCGCGGCATCTCCTGTGTAGGTGTGCGCCGGATCCCACCACCGGGGCAACTCGGAGACGGCGGTCACCACATCCTCCGGCGCGGCCTCCGCCCCCACGGCGAAACGCAGGGTGAAGCCGTCGGCGGAGCGGGAGACGACCTCGGCGCGAGCGTAGGAACTGGTTATCATGACCGCCAGCAGCACAGACGCGCCACACAGCAGAACATCCAGAGCGATCTTGGCGCTGCGGATCATGGCAGGTCCTCCCGCCCGCATCGGGCGCACGGAACGCCGGTCCGTCAAGTCAAGCCGCGTCGAAACTCAGCGGCTCGCCCCAGAACTGGTTGACCATATCCGACTGCGGGCCCGTCTTGCCTGTGGTGATGAAGTCGCGACGGCCGCTCTCGCCCAGACCGTATTCCGGATGCCGCTCGAAATACCGCTCAAGCGCATCGGCCACCGCCGTCGGCTGGTGAATCAGGGGCGTGCCGGGCGGCAGGGCGGCGGCGAAAATGGGCGCCACGATCTCGTAGTGGGTGCAGCCGAGGATGGCCTTGTCCGGATGACGACCGATCCGGCGGCGGAGCGCATCAACGTGGTCGCCGATCACGACCGTCAGTTCCTCGACGGGCGCGCCCAGTTCGATCAGTCCGGCCAGGCCCGGGCAGGGCTCCGAGAAGACCGCCAGGTCTTCGCGGCGCTTGTCGATCTCGATCTCGTAGACCCGGCTGATCGCGGTGGCGGCGGTACAGAAGACGCCGGTGATGTCGATGGCCTCGACCTTGTCGCCACGTCGCTCCGCCTCATAGGTCCAGGGCAGGCCTGTCGCTGCCTCAATGGTCGGGACGATGATGCCCAGCACATTGACCGGCCGCCCGTGACGCTTCGAAGCCTCGGGCACCCAGGCCTGCTGCAGCCGCCTCAGGGCGACGGCGGACGCAGTGTTGCAGGCCAGGACAATGACGCTGGCACCCGCCTGGAACAGCCGCTCGCAGCCGTTCCGGGTGATGTCGACGATCTCCTCGCCGGTCTTCGACCCGATAGGCGCATTGGCCTGATCCGCCAGGTAGATGAAGTCCCGCGCCGGGAACCGCCGGGTCAGCTCGCGGTGGACCGTCAGACCGCCCACGCCGCTATCGAATACGCCTATCGCCATGACCCGGCGTTTAGCGGGCGCTTGCGTCCTCGTCCAACGGGATTACTTCCTGTTCATGTGACGGTCAGGCGACTGAGGCCTAGGGTGCCGCACAACAGAGTCAGATGAACAGGATTCCACCATGCCCATGCCCCTTCCTCGGCGCCAGGTCCTTATCGGCGGCGCGAGCCTGATGGCCCTCGCCGGATGCGCCAGCGCGGGCGCCGGCTCCGCCGGTTTCACCGCGCCGGACCCCGCCGCCGTGGCCGGGGAAGCGCGCATCGCCCGCGCCGTCCTGCCCGCCCAGACCCCGCGCGCCGAACTGCTGCAGCCCTGGACCGGCCCCTACGAAGGCGTGCCGCCGTGGAATGCGATGACCGCTCCGAAGCTGAAGGCCGCGATCCTCGAGGGCATCGAGCTGAACCGCGCCGACATCAACGCCATCGCCAGCAATCCGGAAGCGCCGACCTTCGCCAACACGATCGTGGCGATGGAGCTCGCAGGCCAGCCGCTGGATCGCGCGGTGAACCTGTACGGCGTCGCTACCTCGAACATCGGCGGCGAAGCCTATGACGCGATGGACACGGAGGTCTCCCCCCTGCTGTCCGCCGCCGGCGACGAGATCACCTTCAACGCCCCCCTGTTCCAGCGCATCAAGACCATCGCCGACAACGCCGACCGCGACGGATTGAATGCCCAGCAGAAGCGGCTGGCCGAACGTTCGCGCGACGCCTTCATCCGCTCGGGCGCCAATCTGGACGCCGCCGGCAAGGCCGAACTTGGCCGGATCAACACCGCCCTGTCGAACGCTTTCACCGCCTTCGGCCAGAAGGTCGTGGCCGATGAGAACACCTGGACGGTCATCCCGAACGAAGCCGGACTCGCCGGGCTGCCGGATTCCAACAAGGCCGCCGCCCGCGCCGCCGCGGCCTCGCGTAATCTCGAGGGTGCGGTCATCGTCAATACGCGCTCCAGCGTCGATCCGTTCCTGACCTTCGCCGACGACCGGGCCCTGCGCGAGCAGGTCTGGCGCAAGTTCGTTAACCGTGGCGACAACGGCGACCGCAACGACACCAACGCGACCATCGCCGAGATCGTCCGCCTGCGCGACCAGCGCGCCAAGCTGCTGGGTTATCGCAACCACGCCGAATGGCGGATGCAGGACACGATGGCCAAGACCCCGGCCGCCGCCCAAAGCCTGATGAACCGCGTGTGGGAACCGGCCAAGGCCCGGGTCGCCGAAGAGGTCGCCGACATGAAGGCGATCGCCGGTTTCGACATCGAGCCGTGGGACTACCTGTATTTCGCCGAGAAGGTCCGCAAGGATAAGTACGACCTCGATCAGAACCAGCTGAAACCCTACTTCGAGCTGGGCGCCGTCCGGAACGCCTCCTTCTACATGGCCGAGCGACTGTATGGCTTCGTCTTCACGCCCAAGCCGCAATCGACGGCTCCGGTCTTCGAGGGCGATGTCAAACTGTACGAGGTCACCGACAAGGCCTCGGGTCGCCTGATCGGTCTCTACTACGCCGACGACTTCGCCCGCGCCGGCAAGCGGTCAGGCGCCTGGATGACCACCTACCGGTCGTTCTCGACGCTGGACGGCTCCAAGCCGGTGCTGGCCTCGAACAACAATAACTTCGTGAAGCCGGGGGCCGGCGAGCCGCTGTTGATCTCGCTCGACGACGCCGAGACCCTGTTCCACGAGTTCGGCCACGCCCTGCATTATCTGTCGTCGCTCGTGACCTATCCCTCCTACGGAAACACCCCGCGCGACTTCGTGGAATATCCGTCGCAGGTTCACGAGCACTGGGTGCTGTCACGCCCGATCCTCGATGGCTTCATGAAGCACTACCAGACCGGCGAGGCCATGCCGCAGGCCCTGGTCGACAAGGTCCAGGCCTCGGCCACCTTCAACCAGGGCTATGCGACCGTCAGCTATCTCTCGTCCGCCATGGTCGACATGGACCTGCATACCCAGGCCACGCCGCCGACCGACGTCGACGCCTTCGAGAAGGCCTCTCTCGCCCGTCTGGGCATGCCGCATGAGATCGTGATGCGGCACCGCCTGCCGCAGTTCAATCACCTGTTCACCTCCGATGCCTACTCGGCCGGCTATTACAGCTACCTGTGGTCGGAAGTGATGGACGCCGACACCTGGGCCTACTTCGAAGCCTCGGGCGACGTGTTCGATCCGGACATCGGCGGCCGGTTCAAGTCGATCATCCTGGCGCCGGGCAACACCACGGATCGGGGCGACGCCTACCGCGCCTTCCGGGGACGTGACCCCGACGTCGCCGCCCTGCTGCGGGTCCGGGGCTTCCCGGTCTCGTAAGAGACAAGGCGCGGGCGATCAGGCCGCCGCAGCTCCGGTTGCGGCGGCTTTTTCGTGAGCCGGGCGGGCGTAGTCCCTGAGCGCGGCCATGAGGGCGCGCGGGTCGATGGGCTTGGCGACATGGCCCTGCATCCCGGCCGCGCGGCATTGTTCGATCTGTTCAGGCAGGACGTTGGCGGTCAGGGCCACGATCGGCGTGGAATCACCCGAGGCGCGTATCGCGCGCGTCGCCGCCGGTCCGTCCATGACCGGCATCTGCATATCCATGAGGATCAGGTCATAGGCTGCGGTCGCAGCGGCCTGCACCGCCTCCTCGCCGTTCTCGACCATGTCGAGCGACACGCCCATCGAGCCGACCAGGGCCGCGATCAGCGTCCGGTTGGCCGGGTTGTCCTCGGCCAGCAGCACCCGCAAAGGACGCGCGGGCGCACCACCGGACGGCTCGGCGTCGGGGAATGCCTCGACACCCGACCGGGCCAGCGGCACGCGGAACCAGAAGGTGGAACCGGTGGCGCCGTCGCTAGTGGCGCCGATCTCTCCGCCCATGATGTCCAGCAGACGGCGCGAGATCGCCAGCCCCAGACCCGTGCCGCCGAACTTGCGCGAGACCGAGCCGTCCGCCTGGGTGAAGCGGTCGAACATCTGGTCGATGTGGGCAGGGTCCAGCCCGACCCCGGTGTCGGTGACGGTGGCGCGCAACACGGTCGAACCGTCGGGGCGCTCTTCTGTCGCCAGCGCCAGTCTCACGGAGCCGCGCTCGGTGAACTTCACCGCATTGCTCAACAGGTTCAGCAGCACCTGTCTCAGGCGGGTCACGTCACCGGTCAGGCGGACGTCGTCGCCGACCTCGCAGGTCAGGGCCAGTCCCTTCGCTTCGGCCTGGTCCCGCAGTAGCGCGGTCGCCCCCTCGGCCAGGGCCGCGATCGAGAAGGGTTCCGGGTCCAGCGTCAGGGCACCGGCCTCCAGTTTGGAGAAGTCGAGGATGTCGTTGACGACCGTCAGCAGGGTCTCGCCCGCGCTGCGGATCAGATCGAGATAGCCCTTGTCGCCCTCCGACAGTCCGCCGCCCGCGCCGATCAGGCGCGAGAAGCCGAGGATGCTCGCGAGTGGCGTGCGCAGCTCGTGGCTCATATTCGCCAGGAATTCACTCTTGGCCCGCGACGCCGCCTCGGCCTCGAGGCGGGCGGAGTGCAATTCGGCCTCGGCCTGTTTGCGAGCCGAGATGTCGCGCACGACATCGACGATCTCAGTCAGCGTGCCGGCGCCGTTGATCACCAGACGAGGATTGGCCTCCAGCCAGACCAGGTGGCCGTCCTTGTGAATGCCGCGATACTCATAGCCCTCGGCCGAGACAGCCTCGCGTCGGGCGATCCGTTCGGCCAGAAGGGCGCGTATGCGAACCACATCCTCGGGCGCCACCAGGTCGGCGGGGGCCTTGCCCAGCATTTCGGACGGCGAATAGCCGAACACGGCCCGGGAAGCCGGCGAGACATAGGTCAGTCCCACGCCCATGCGGTGACGCACGACCATGTCCGAGGTGTGGTCGGCCACGAAGCGGAAGGCGCGCTCGCCCTCGATCAGGGTCGCGTCATCGACATGGTCGGTGACGTCGAGAACCATGCCGACCAGCCAGCGACGCCCCTCGGCGTCCGGCGGCTGGCGCCGCCCCCAGGTCAGATGCTGGCGCACCTCGCCCGACGGATGGACCGCCCGGTAACGCAGGGTCGTCGGCGCGTCGCTGCCGAACAGTTTCATGAGCGACCGCGACGCCAGACTGGCGTCGTCGGGATGATAGAGCCGATACAGCTGGTCTATCGTCGGCAGGCCGTCTTCGGGACGCAGGCCGAACAGGTCGTACATCCGGGGCGACCACCAGGCCGTCTCGGTATCGAGGATCCGCCACCAGCCCGCGCCGGCGCTCTCCAGCGCCGTCAGGGCGATGGACGAAGACTCGGCCTCGGAGATGTGCTCGGTCATGCGCGACTGCCGTTACTGAACCGGCAGGATCGCGGACAATCGCTTCAAACCCGTGAACAGTGGGGCTTGTCGAGCCACACCCCCGAAGCGGATTGGATTCAGCTTCGATCAACAGGCGTCCGAACGACGACCCGCCCGCTGCGAGTGCGGGCATAGTCCTCGCGACGGGCGTCAGGCAGTTGGCGCAGGGCTTCTTCGCGGAATGCGACACGGCATCGCGCCTGGTCGAGAGGGGTCCCGAACACGCAGGCAGTATTGGCCATGCCCCGGACGCGCAGATCGAAGGCCGACGCGCCCTGGGGCGTGGCGAAGTTGAGGTCGCCGATCGGGATGCGATAATCGGAGGCCGAGGCGGCTCCGGCGGAAAGGACGGCGACAGCGAGGGCGGCTGTGGCGGCGGCGAAACGGATCATCACTTGCTCCTGGGGCTTGTCGCTCTTCGCGGCGACCTGACCTGAGTGCGGCCCGATTGTTTCCTCGCCGTGAGGAACCCGAGGCCAGAAAACGACGCTTGATGAAATCGCGGCCATGAAGCGTGGCCGTTCTACTCAGCCGCTGTTGCGCAAACCCGCTGCCACCCCGTTGATCGCCAGCAGGATGCCTTCGCGCACCCGGGGATCGTCGTCGCCCGCCCGGCGCCGGCGGATCAGTTCGATCTGCACGTGGTTCAGCGGCTCGACATAGGGCATGCGCAGATGGATCAGCCGGTTGAGCTCAGGCTGGCCGCCCAGCAGCTCGGCCTGACCGGTGATAGCCAGCACAGCGTCGCGCGTCCGGTCCCACTCGGCCTGCAAGGCCCCGAAGATGGCCGCCGACAGCGGCTGGTCGGGCACGAGCGAGGCGTAGCGCCGCGCGATGGTCATGTCCGACTTGGCCATGATCATCTCCATGTTCTGGACCAGGGTGCGGAAGAAGGGCCACGCCGTCGCCATGGCCTGCAGCTCGGCCATGTCCTGACCCTGCACCGCCGAGCCGAAGCCGAACCAGCCCGGCAGCATGACCCGGCTCTGCGACCAGCTCAGCACCCAAGGGATGGCGCGTAGATCCTCGATGGCGGTCGAGGCCGTCCGCGACGTGGGGCGCGAACCGATCTTCAGCTCGGCGATCTCGTTGATCGGGGTGGCGGCGCGGAAATAGTCGACGAAGCCCGGCGTCTCATGGACCAGGGCCCGATAGGCGGCCATCGAGGCGACCGACAGGGCCGAGGCGGTCTTGCCGTGTTTCGCCGTCATCGCCTCGTCCGGCGGCGGCGCCAGCGAGGCGATCAGGGTCCCGGCGGTCAGGGCGTCCAGGTTCCGGCGCGCCACGTCCGGCTCTCCATATTTGTTGGCGATGACCTCGCCCTGTTCGGTGATGCGAATGCGGCCCGCGACCGTTCCCGTCGGTTGCGACAGCACCCCGGCGAAGCTCGACCCGCCGCCACGCCCGACCGCCCCGCCCCGGCCGTGGAACAGCTGCAGCCTCAAACCCGCGGCCTGGGTCACCGTCAGGAGCGCCCGCGACGCCTCATGCAGCTCCCAGGTCGAGGTCAGGTAGGACCCGTCCTTGTTCGAATCCGAGTAGCCGATCATCACTTCCTGGACCCCGCGCGCCCTGGCTACGGCGAGCGCGGACGGCTCCTGGAATAGCCGCTCCAGCGTAGGCCTGGCGCCTCTCAGGTCGTCGATGGTCTCGAACAGGGGCGCAGCCTGGATCGGACAGGCGGCGGGATCCTCGGGCCGATAGAGACCGACCTCCTTGAGCAGTAGATAGACCTCCAGCATGTCGGAGGCCGCGTCGGTCTTGGAGACGATATGGGTGCGGATCGCGTCGGGCCCGAACTTCGCCAGCGCCTCGGCCGCCGCCTCCAGGATCGCCCGCTCCTTCAGGGTCTCGGGGTTGTAGGTCGCATAGGGACTGAACAGCAGGCGAGGCGCCGCCAGTTCGGTCGCCAGCAAGACCAGCCGCGCCTCCTCTTCGAGCGCGGCATAGTCATCGCAAACCCCCGCGACCTTCAGCAGGTCGCCCACGACCCGCGCATGGACGTCGGAATTCTGGCGCAGGTCCAGGGTCGCCATGTGGAAGCCAAATACATCGACCGTGGCGATCAGGCGCGACAGGCCGTCGTCGGCGAACACCGCCCCATGGCTGGCGACCAGACTGTCATGCAGCACGGCGAGGTCGGACCGGAACTCGCCGGGCCCGGCATAGGGCGGGGCTGCGAACGGGGCCGGACGCGGCGCGGTCTGTCCCGTCAGGATCGGGTGAGTCGCAGACAGCCGGGCGTAGATCTGACTCAGGGCCCGGCGATAGGGCTCATCGGCCCGGTGCGGGGAATCGTCGCCCGACCCCTCGGCCAAGGCCTTCAGAGCGGGGCTGATTTCCGCCAGAGAACCCGACAGGCTGAGCTCGGCGCCCAGCGCGTTCGTCGCCTCAAGATAGTGGCGCATCACCGCCTTGGCAGGCGTGGCGAAGGCGGCCCTCAGCGCACTCGCGTCGACATTGGGATTGCCGTCGCGGTCGCCGCCCACCCAGGCGCCGATGCGGATAAAGGGCTTGAGCTCCGGCGCGTCCAGCCTCCGACGCCAGTCGATCAGCTGCTCCGGCGCGACCTTGAGGAACACCCGCTCCAGGAAAGAAACGACGGTGTCGATCTCGTCCTGCACCACCAGGCCGGTCGTCCGCACCAGCCGCGTCGCCCACAGGATCACCGTCTGACGACGCAGGCCGTTGTCCTCGACCTCGGTCGCCGCGCTCTGGTCGCGCGCAACCAGCAGGTCCGACACCGCCGCGATCCGGTCCAGAACGCTCTTCCTGCGCACCTCCGACGGGTGGGCCGTCAGCACCGGCGAGATCAGCGCCTCGGACAGCAGGGCCCGCGCCTCCTCCGCCGTCCGCCCCGCCGCCGTCAGCCGGGCCAGGGCCCCCTCGGGCGTATCTGCCCGCGCGCCCTCTGCCGTTTGCACCCGCGCCCGCCGCTTGCCAGCCCGGTCCTCGGCGACATTGGCCAGCAGGGAGAAGACCGCGAACCCGTGCGCCAGCCCGACCGCGTCGTCGAGCGACAGCTCGTTCAGCAGCCGCTCCAGCTGCGCCGAGCCCTTGGCCCCCGGGTGTCGGTGATAGGCGACGGAGGCCACCCGAACGGCCTCGATCCGGTCGTAGAGATCCTGACCGCCTTCGTCCCGGATCACCTCTCCAAGCAGACCGCCCAACAGACGCACCTCCTCGCGCAGGCGGTCGTCAGCAGCGGGTTCGGCGGATACGGGCATAATCATCTCGTCCAGCGGGGAGGCTGTGAAGCGCGACCGTATCAGCGGTTTTCCGATCGGTCCTTGCAAAGAGCAACGCTGAAACCGGATGTGCGATGCGGTTTCCTGATCCCGTTGGCCGACTTCGTTCGACGGGATTCGACAAATCGCCTCATTTCCCTCATAAGCCGCCGCTTCCGGCGCAATTGAACCTGCGTCTCCACCATCACGCCCCCCGTTTCGACGGGACGAGGATGGCGAGAACCCTCTGCCGACGTGATCGTCGCCAGAGGCCGTTTCGCTATGGAGATCGGTTCGGCGTCGGCCTGAACGCCCTGAGGGGCTGGCGAGGTAGTGAATTGTTCGAGGCTCTGAACGAGCGACTGACAGGCGTTTTCGACCGGATCACCGGCCGCGGCGCCCTGTCTGAAAAGGACGTCGCGGAAGCGATGCGCGAAGTGCGCGTGGCCCTGCTCGAGGCCGACGTCGCCCTGCCGGTCGTCAAGGACTTCATCGCCTTCGCCACCGAGCGTGCCACGGGCGAGGACGTCATCCGCTCGGTCAAGCCGGCCGATCAGGTGGTCAAGATCGTCTATGACGGACTGGTCGAGATGCTGGGCGGGGACGAGCCGACCCCGATCAACCTGAACGCCACGCCGCCGGCCGTCATCCTGATGGCCGGCCTGCAGGGCTCGGGCAAGACGACGTCCTCGGCCAAGCTGGCCCTGCGCCTGACGAAATTCGATCGCAAGAAGGTCATGATGGCCTCGCTGGACACGCGTCGTCCGGCCGCGATGGAACAGCTGGCCCAGCTCGGCAAGCAGATCGAGGTCGTGACCCTGCCGATCGTGGCGGGCGAGAGCGCGGTCCAGATCACCCGCCGCGCCCTGACCTCGGCCAGGCTTCAGGGCTTCGACGTCCTGATCCTCGACACCGCCGGCCGCATCACCCTCGACGAGGGCCTGATGGCCGAGGTCGCCGAGGTCGCCGACATATCGAAGCCCGTCGAGACCCTGCTGGTCGCTGACAGCCTGACCGGCCAGGACGCGGTCCGCACCGCCAAGGCCTTCCACGAACGCCTGCCCCTGACCGGCCTGATCCTGACCCGCGCCGACGGCGACGGTCGCGGCGGGGCCATGCTGTCGATGCGCGCCGTCACCGGCCTGCCGATCAAATACATGGGCTCGGGCGAGAAGGTCGACGCGCTAGAAGTCTTCGACGCCCGCCGTGTCGCCGGGCGCATCCTGGGTCAGGGGGACATCGTCGCCCTGGTCGAGAAGGCGTCCCAGGACCTGGACGCCTCCAAGGCCGAGGCCATGGCCCGCAAGCTGGCCAAGGGTCAGTTCGACCTCAACGACCTCGCGGCCCAGTTGCAGCAGATGAAGCGGATGGGCGGTCTTCAGGGCATTATGAGCATGCTGCCCGGCGTGGCCAAGATGAAGAACCAGATGGCGGAGAGCGGCGTCGACGACCGTATGATTCTGCGCCAGGAGGCCATCATCTCCTCGATGACCAAGGCCGAGCGCAAGAAGCCCGACCTCCTGAACGCCAGCCGCCGCAAGCGGATCGCCGCCGGCGCCGGGGTCGAGGTTCAGGACCTCAACCGCCTGCTGAAGCAGCACCGCCAGATGGCCGACATGGTCAAGTCCATGTCCAAGGGCGGGCCGCGCAAGATGCAGCAGATGGCCGCCATGCTGGGCGGTCTCGGCGGCGGCGGCGGCGGCGCACCCGGCATGGGCGGCGCCGACCTCAACCGTTTGAAGGCCATGGGAGGCGGCAAGATGCCCGAACCCGGCGCCGACGAAATGAAAGCCCTCCAGGACCGGCTCGCCGGACTGGGTGGCGGACAACTCCCGGGCCTGCCCGGTCTACCCACCAAGAAATAATTCGAACCTAGAGAAAGAAGACCGAAATGCTGAAGATTCGTCTGGCCCGCGGCGGCGCCAAGAAGCGCCCCTACTACTACATCGTCGTTGCCGACTCCCACGCTCCCCGCGACGGCAAGTTCATCGAGCGCGTCGGCACCTACAACCCGATGCTGGCCAAGGACGGCGACAAGCCGCGCGTCACCCTCAAGGCCGACCGGATTTCGGAGTGGCTCGGCAAGGGCGCCCAGCCGACCGACCGCGTCGCGCGCTTCATCTCGCAGAGCCAGGACGAAGCCTTGGCCGGCAAGGTCAAGTGGACCCAGTCGAACAATCCGAACAAGGGCGCCCCGGGCAAGAAGGCCCAGGAACGCACCGCCGAGCGCGCCCAGCGCGAAGCCGATCGCGCGGAGGCCGAGGCCGCTGCAAAGATCGAGGCTGCTGAAGCGGCTGTCCGGGCCAAGGAAGAGGCCGCCGCTGCGGCTGAAGCCGCGAAAAACGCCCCGGTTGTCGAAGAGGCCCCGGTTGAAGAGGCTCCGGCCGCTGAAGCTGAAGGCTCCGCAGAGGTCAGCGTCGAAGAGGCTCCGGCCGAGGGCGCCGCCGAAGAAGAGAAGACCGAGGCCTAAGGCTTCATTTTCCGCTCATCCCCGCGGAGGCGGGGACCCGGTGCTTTGGGCGATCGGCGCCGCCTGCGTGGCGGCGCCGTCGATCCAGGCCGGTGATTCACAAAAGAACTGGGTCCCCGCTTTCGCGGGGATGAGCGGATTTCTCTTATGACCAACACCAAACCCAAACTCATCCTCGTCGGCCATGTCGCCGGCGGGTTCGGGGTCAAGGGCGAGGTGCGGATCACGGCCTATACCGCGGATCCTCTGGCGCTGACCGACTACGGCCCCCTGCTGCGCGCCGATGGCTCGCACGGCCTGACCCTGACCCAGACGCGGGCGACGAAGGACGGCGTCGTCGGGCGGGCGAAAGAAATAGCCACCAAGGAAGACGCCGACGCCCTTCGCAACCTGAAACTCTATGTCCACCGCGACGCCTTCCCGGCGCCCGAGGAGGACGAATTCTACCTCGCCGACCTGATCGGCGTGGAGGCCCGCGACCCCGGGGGCGTCGTCCTGGGTGCGGTCAAGGCGGTCCAGAACTTCGGCGCCGACGACATGCTGGAGATCACGCCGGTCGCGGGCGGCCAGACCTGGTACCTGCCGTTCACGAAAGCGGCCGTGCCGGACCTGCATCTGGCCGAGGGCTGGCTGCTCGCCGTTCCCCCGCAGGAGACCGGCGAGCGCGAGCCGGACTAGGCCCTATTCGATCTCGACGGTTTCCGCGTCGCCGACGTATTTCTTGATCGACTCGATCGCGCGCCTGGCGCCCGACTTGTCCGAGTATCCCTCGGTCGAGAAGATGATTTCCGAGTTGTATTTGAACCGGACGCGGAACTCGCCGGCCTTGTCCTTGTAGACTTCGAACTTGTGGGCCATCGGGCGCCTCCTCGTTGGTGAGATCCGGATAAGGCCTCGCTTCCCGGCGCGCGACAACCCGACAGAGTCTGACGGCATACCCGGACGTGTGAGGCGGCGCCGCGCCGCCCCTTGCGGCGCACGGATCGTCACCCGACATGGGCGTCATCAGCAACCGTCACGGCAGCCAATGACCGATCTTTCCGCCTTCCCGATCACGCGCCAGTTTCCGGCCGCCCATCCCGACCGGCTGCAACTCTATTCCCTGCCGACGCCCAACGGGGTGAAGGCCTCGATCATGCTGGAGGAGATCGGTCTCCCCTATGAGGTCCACCTGGTGGATATCATGAAGAATGAGACCTGGACGCCCGAATATCTGTCGCTGAATCCGAACGGCAAGATTCCGGCCATCCTCGATCCCGACGGCCCGGGCGGACAGCCGATGGGCCTCTGGGAATCGGGCGCTATCCTCGTCTATCTGGCCGACAAGACCGGCAAGCTGATCCCGACCGATCCCGCCGCCCGCTACGAAACCCTGCAATGGGTCTTCTGGCAGGTGGGGGCTGTGGGCCCGATGATCGGGCAGATGGGTTTCTTCCACAAATTCGCGGGCGCGGCCTATGAGGACAAGCGACCGCGCGACCGGTTCGTGACCGAGGCGAAGCGGTTGCTGGGCGTGCTCGAGCAACGGCTGAAAGGTCGCGACTTCATCATGGGGGCCGGGTTCACCATCGCGGACATCGCCCTGATCGGCTGGGTCCGGGCGGTGCCGGGCTTCTACGGGGCCGGCGATCTGGTCGACTGGTCGTCGCTGACGGCCGTCCAGGCGTGGGTCACGCGGTGCGAGGCCCGTCCGGCCGTGGCGCGCGGCCTGAACATCCCCGCCCGGCCCTGATCATCGAACCGGCGGCGGCGGATGAGCGTTGAACGGACAGGTCCTCCGGCGCCATCCATCGCTTCCACCGTGACGGCCGCCGCCGCCAACTGACGGTGACCTTCGTGCCGGTCGACGTCTACGACGACGAGGACGTTCCGGCGGAGGTCACGGAGGATTTCCGAACCGCCAATCCGGGGCGCCCGTGAACTGCAAATTTTCCGGGGCGTGAACCGCCGAGACCGCCATCTCGACGGCTTGGGCCGCCAATGGCGCCAATCGGTCGCCTAACCCCGCAGCTTCCGGGTCAGGGCCTCGACATCGCGGGCAATCTGGTCGTCCAGCGGCATCAACTCCTCGATCTTGCGCACGCCGTGCAGGACCGTGGTGTGGTCGCGTCCGCCGAAGCGCCGGCCGATGTCGGGATAGGAGCGGGTCGTGTGCTGTTTGCACAGCCACATGGCGATCTGGCGCGGACGGGCCACGGCGCGGGTGCGGCGTTCCGACAGCAGGTCCGCCTGTTTCATGTTGAAATGCTCGGCCACCGTCTTCTGGATCTCGTCCACGGTGATGCGGCGCTCGGGTCCGCCGCGCAGGGCCGAACCCAGCAGGGTCAGGGTCTCTTCCACGCCCAGGGATGACAGCCGCGATCCCGCGGCGGCGGCCAGGGTGTTCACGGCGCCTTCGAGCTCACGCACTGAACCGGGGGTCCGGTCGACGACCTGTTCCAGAACCTCGCGCGAGGCCTCTCCGGACACCACGCCCATGCGGGCGAAGGCGGCCAGACGGTTCTCGGCCACGGCGATCTTCAGCGCGCGATCGGCGGGCTCGACCGGGCAGGTCAGGCCGGCGGCCAGGTGGCTTCGCAGGCGCGGCTCGACCTCGTTCAGAGCCATGGGCGGCCGGTCGGCCGACAGGACGATCCGTTTGCCGTCCTCGATCAGGGCCGTCAGGGTCGACAGCAGTTCTTCCTGGGTCGAGGCCTTGCCGCCGACGAACTGGACGTCGTCCAGCAGCAGCATGTCGGCCGAGCGCAGGCTTTCCTTGAAGGCGGCGGTCGAGCGATCCTGCATCGCCTTGACGAAGGTCGACAGGAAGCGTTCGGCGGTCAGATAGACCACCTTTGCGTCCGGGCGCAGACGCTGCGCCTCCCAGGCGATGGCGTTCAGCAGGTGGGTCTTGCCGTAGCCATAGGGGCCGCAGAAGAAGATCGGATTGAAGTGGCCGTCGGCCCAGGACGCCGTCTGGCGCGCGATGGCCAGGGCGAAGGCGTTGCCTTGCCCCTCCACAAAGCTATCGAAGGTCAGCCGCTCCTGAAGGCCTGCGGCGCGCACGGCGCGGGCGCCGTCGGTCACGGGGCCGACCGTCGGCGCCATCGGTGTCTGCTCATGGGCGGCTGAGAGGGGGGCTCCCGACAGGGGCTGCATGGCCACGGCGGAGGCCATGGACGAGGCTGGAGGGGCGGAGGTCACCTCGGCGCGGCAACGCACCTCCAGACGGCGCGACAGGCCGTCGAGGCCCAACCACAGCTCGTTCAGACGGCGCAGCGCATTCTTGCGCACCCAGTCACGGGCATAGCCGGTCGGAGTCACCAGGATCAGCTGACCGCCCCCGTCAATCCGCACCGCCGAAGGCGCGATATAGGAGCTGAACGGTCCGTCGCCGATTTCGGCCCGGAGCCTCAACGAGGCCTCGTTCCAGATCCGGTCCGGGTCCGTCATGTTCGTCAACGCCAAGCCCCCCATCGTCCAATCACCCGCCCTGAAAAAGTCATGCCATCCCGGAACCGTGCGGTTCCGGACCCCAAGCCGGGTCGGTCGATCCAGGGACGCATTCTCCTGTCCCTTGAAGCGTGAGCTTCAAGGGCGGGTGCGACCTCGCGGACAGACGTCTCCCGCTGGCGCAGGGGCTCGCCCCTGCCCCGTCTTCATCCGTGTGGGGATGGAAGTGCGTTAGAGCCCAAAACTTACGCTCGGCGCGGCGTGGGTCAACGCTGATTCGCGAGCCGATTCGCAGTTAAATTGTTTGACTCCGCTAAAGCCAAATCACGCCTAGGAAAATCTCGATTTCGCCTGTTCGGCGAGCGAAGTTCCGTTACGAACACTTATCCGCACACGGCGAAACGGCGAGTAAGCTTGAGCTTACTCGCCGTTGAAATCACTGAATTTTCGTATGACAGAGGCGTGACCGCCCGCTGAAGACGCCTGTGTACGCAGACGTACCTAGCGGTTTAGGCCGCCGACATTTTCTTCAGTTGGGCGTGCAGGCGCGAGACCTTGCGCGAGCCCGTGTTCTTGTGAACCACGCCCTTGGTGACGGCGCGCATCAGCTCGGACTGAGCCTCGACGAAGGCGCCCTTGGCGGCGGCGGCGTCGCCCCCGGTCACGGCTTCCTGAAACTTGCGCAGGAAGGTGCGGACGCGCGTGCGACGCGACTTGTTCACTTCGGTACGCGCGGCGATCTTGCGGATCGCTTTCTTGGCGCCGGGATTGTTGGCCATCGTCAAACCTATCAACGGAAACGCCGCAGACACCCGTCCACGGCGCAGAAAATCTTCAGGAGCGGGCGGCTATAGCGGAAGGGGGCGTGAGGGTCAACGCGAGTCTGGGTGGGGTAGGTGATTGGTGATGGGTGGCCGGTGATTGAAGTTCGGCAGCCGTGATCAATCCGGCCATTCAGCCACCAGCCACTGACCATCAACCACCTACCTGCCTTTGAACACCGGCTTCCGCTTCTCGACGAAGGCCGCCATCCCTTCCTTCTGATCCTCGAAGGCGAACAGGGAGTGGAACAGGCGGCGTTCGAACTGGACGCCCTGCGTCAGGGTCGTCTCCAGCGCGGCGTTGACCATCTCCTTGTTGGCCATGACGGCCAGGGGGCTTTGCGAGGCGATCTTCGCGGCGATCTTGCGGACCTCGTCGAGCAGGGTCTCGTGCGGGAAGACGCGGGAGGCGAGGCCGGCGCGTTCGGCCTCGGCCGCGTCCATCATCCGGGCGGTCAGGACCATATCCATGGCCTTGGACTTGCCGACCAGCCGCGTCAGCCGCTGGGAGCCGCCGATGCCGGGGGCGACGCCGAGGTTGATCTCCGGCTGGCCGAACTTTGCCTTTTCACTGGCGACGATGAAGTCGCACAGCATGGCCAGTTCACACCCGCCGCCCAGGGCGAAGCCGTTGACCGCGGCGATGATCGGCTTCCTGAACCGGGTGATCCGGTCGTGGCCGAGCGCGAAATAGTTGCCCCGGTACATGTCGGCATAGGACTGGTCCGCCATCTCCTTGATGTCGGCGCCAGCCGCGAAGGCCTTGTCGCCCGACCCGGTCAGGATCAGGCAGCGCACCGTGTCATCATTCTCGACCGCGTCGAGGAAGTCCGACAGATCCCTGAACAGGGCCGAGTTCAGGGCGTTCAGCGCCTCGGGCCGGTTCAGGGTCACCACGGCGTATCCGTCGGCGTGCCGCTCGATCAGAAGGGTTGAATAGGCATCGGCCATGGTCGGTCTCCGGTTCGTCTCCCGCCTGCATACCGGCCCCGCCCCTGCGACGAAACCCGCATTGCCAGAACGCGAGCGCCGGCTAGGGTGGCGACAACCTCGGGGAGAACGCCATGCTGATCTGGTTCCTGACCGCCGCCCTGATGCTGGCCGATCTCAGCACTGCGGCGCAGGCGAAACTCGCTCAGTTCAACGCGACGGTTGCCGAGGCCCGTGCCGGACTGGCGGCGATCGGGCCTGAGGCCTCCGTCCGGGCACGGCTGGAAGCCCTGCTCACCCTGGACCAGGGACCGCTGATGATGGCCAGCCATTCCGATCTTTCAGACCTGCCCGAGGCGGATCGGCACGTGGTCCAGGGAGCCATGGACGCCGAGGTCGAGCGGTTGAGCGCCGAGAACGTTCAGGCCCTGCTCGCCATGGTCCCGGCCGAGGGCTGGTTCTCCATCACCGTCTACGGCGAAGAGGCCGCGACCGGCGCCTTCCTGGTCGTCCAGCATGCGGACACGGCGCTGCAGAAGCGCTTCCTGCCGGCCATAGAGGCCATGGCGGATCGGGGCGAGGCCAGCAAATCCTACTATGCCCTGATGTACGACCGGATCGCCGTCGCCGAGGGCAGACTCCAGCGCTACGGCACCCAGATGCAGTGCGTGGACGGCTTTATGCGTCCCTTCCCCACCGAGGACCCCGACCAGCTCGAGTCCCGCCGCGCACCGATGGGATTCCGCTGGCCCGACTACGCCGGCTACCTCGCCAACTTCGGCGCCTGCGGCCCGCACTAGGGCCGGGTCACCCCTCCCACTGGAACACCTCGGTGATCGGCACGCCGAAGACGGCGGCGATGCGGAAGGCGGCCTCGAGGCTGGGCGAGTATTTGCCCTGTTCCATGGCGACGATGGTCTGGCGGGTCATGCCGATCTTCTCCGCCAGCGCCGCCTGGGTCATCTCGCCGGCGTGGAAACGCAGCTCGCGGATGCGGTTGCGGATCGGCGGGGGGCCCTTCACGCAGCGATCCGGCGGTGGAGGATCACGACGACGGCCGACTTCACGACTTCGGCCAGGACGATGGCCAGCAGGCCCATGATGGTCGCGGCCTCGGCGCGCGACGCGATGGCCAGACCGCCGAACTCCATGCCGACCGCGAATGGACTGATCAGCGCAACGCACAGGACCAGACCGGTCAGGGCCGCATAGCCGACGCTCGTCGCCCTGCCGTCGATCTGGATCTCGCGCTCGTCGGACAGGGTGCGTTGATCTCGCGGCGTCCGTATCGCCGCCAGCCCCATCAGAACCCCCTGAACCAGCAGGCTGGCGATGACGCACTCGACGAACAGGGCCACCGGCCATTCCCCGGGCAGTTCGACGAGGCGACTCCAGACGACGACGAAATAGAACCCCCAGATGACGGCGCCGCTGCCCAGGCTGATCCAGGCTGCCTTTTCCCGGACCGACATCAGCGCATCCCCCGCAGCAGGGCGATGTTGAAGACATAGCGGATCAGCTCCGACACGATCACCGCGCCCATCAGGATGTTGGCCGCGAAGATGAGAGCGTTGGTCGGAGTCATCGGCAGGGCGGCGGCTCCCGACGAGGCGGCGTTCGCGAAGCCCAGCAGATAGGCCGCGATGGCCAGGCTGAAGACGATGGCGATCAGAGCCATCAGGGAGACGTGGCTGGCCTTCAGCGAGGCGACCAGTTCCCGCTCATCCCGCGCCTCGCGCTCGGCGCGCCGGGTGGTCGCCGTCGCGAGGAAGGTGAGCCCCACCTCCAGAAGGACCACAACGACCAGACAACCGATGAACAGCCCGCCCGTCGCGAAGGCGAAACCCGGATCGATCAGCCCGCCCCCGGCGATCGCCTGCATCAGCCGCCAGCCGTAAAAGCCCCATACGCCGACGGTGGCGACGATGCTGATCCAGAGATGCTTTTCGCGAAACGACATGACAGGTCCCCAGCCGCAGCAGGCGGCGGGGCTCGATGTCGCACGACACGGACATCATGTCTATTATTTTGGACATTATGTCTTTGACAAACCCACGTCATGATGTAGTGTGGATGGACAAGGAGATCACCCGTGTCCGTTCTGTCGAAGCCCTACTTTCATGATGAAGCCGCCGCCTTCGCGTTCGTCGAAGGCATCATCTGGAACGGCTCGCCCCATTGCCCGACGTGCGGCTCGGTGAAGATCTACGCGATCAAGCCGAACCCCGAGAAGAAGGTCCGCATGGGCCTGAAGAAGTGCGGCGACTGCAAGCGCCAGTTCACCGTCCGCATCGGCACGATCTTCGAGGAAAGCCACCTTCCCCTGCACAAGTGGCTGCAAGCCATCTACCTGATGTGCTCGTCGAAGAAGGGCATCAGCGCCAAGCAGCTGGAGCGCACTCTGGAGTGCACCTACAAGACCGCGTGGTTCCTGGCCCATCGCATCCGCGAGGCCATGCGCTCGGGCGATCTGGCTGTCAATCGGCGTCCAAAAGGGACCCCTACAGGCGTGCAATAGGGACCCCCTTTTGGTGTTCGGGATGGACGTCACGAGCGCACCGCTTGCGAGGGTTGGGGCGTAGGGAGGGCGTAGC
>NZ_JAFCWQ010000011.1:0-93984 GCF_049897665.1 Brevundimonas sp. TWP2-3-4b1
CCGAGGCCAGCTGCACCCGGGCCTGGACCTCGCCGGTGTTGGGATTGAACACATCGGCGAACCGGCCCGAGGCGCCGGTGAAGGACGCGCCGTCGATGAAATGGTTGATGTCGCGCATGGGGAGTTCCCTGAAGTCTGACTGTTCTTGATTGGCGGGCGGTTTAGCGCGGTCGGGCGAGAAACCCAATGCTTCCCTCTCCCTGTGGGAGAGGGCTTGAGCGTCCAGGAGCGAAGCGATTGGAAACGCCAAAGGGTGAGGGTTGCGCCTTACCGGTGAGGCCGAACCCTCATCCGTCCGCTTCGCGGCCACTTTCTCCCACCGGGAGAAGGAAAAGGATTATCTGGTCCCGCCCGGCACCCATTTCACGTCGCCCGCGCCATTGGCATTGGCGCGGCGGGCGGCGACGAACAGGTGGTCGGAGAGACGGTTCAGATAGCGGACCGCCTCGGGGGTCACCGGGGTTCCGGTCTCGGCCAGACGGATGGCGTCACGTTCGGCCCGGCGGGCCACCGTACGGGCCAGATGCAGGTGGGCCGACAGGGGCGAGCCGCCCGGCAGGATAAAGCTGTCGAGCGACTTCAGGCTCTCGTTCATCCAGTCGATCTCGGCTTCCAGCCGGTCGATCTGGGACTGGACGATGCGCAGGGCCTCCCATTTCGGCGGCGGATCGAGCGGGGTGGCGAGGTCGGCGCCGAGGTCGAACAACTCGTTCTGGATCCGGCCCAGCATGGCGTCGATCCGGTCATTCTGGCCAGAATGCAGCCGGGCGACGCCGAGGACGGCGTTCAGTTCGTCAACCGTCCCGTAGGCCTCGACACGGGGATCGGACTTGGACACCCGGGCGCCGGACGCCAGGCCCGTGTCGCCGCCGTCGCCGGTGCGGGTGTAGATCCTGTTGAGGACGACCACGCCCTCAGCCCCCGTGCGTGGATTTCCACCACAGACCGGTCATCAGCAGCACGATGGCGGTCGCCTGCAGCGCCACCCTTAGCCGCATGAGCTTGTTGGAGTTGGACCGGGCGTAGTCGCCGCCGCGATACAGCGAATAGATGCCGAACCCGAGGGTGATGGCGACCGCACCGATGGCGATCAGGACGAGGATGTCGAAGACGTTCATGGGGCCAACCTAGGCCTCTCCAGACGCCTGCGCCAGCGACCGACGGCGCGACTCCTTACCGCTGTTCAGCTTCGGCTAACCCTGCTTCTCGGCGCGATCCTAACCTTTGCCCTGGACTGTAGCGGGGTCAGGAGCCTGAATGACCGACCGCACGTTCCGCAATCTGGACAATCTGAGGGCCTCCGCGTCGACCGCGCGGGTGCTCAACCTGCTGCGGGTCAGTCATGAGCACGGTCGCACCGATGGCTGGCGCGCGGCGCCCCTGTTCCAGAACCCGACCCTGAACCGCAGCCTGATCATCAAGCACCGGTTGCGCAGGAACGAGATCGACGAGTTCCGGGTGCGCCGATACGTCGCCACCAAGATCATCCTGCCCATCGACGGTTCGGACCTGCGAGCCGGCGGCCGCTATCTGTTCGTGGATCAGGTCGGGTTCGACGGGATGCTGGAACAGTCGTTCGGCATCCGGCCGTCACATCCGGACCGCAGGATCCTGTCGCTGATCGACGAGTTGCCGAGCCTGGACCCCTTCCTGCTGCGCGAGCAGCTGCGTCGCAACGGCCACATGCCGGCCCCCTGCTACTTCAACGTTTCCGAAGCCGACCTGATCCGGATGGCGGACTTCGTGGCCAGAGAGATCACGCCGCTCGTCGACCTCAGCCTGGGACCAGACATTGATCTGGCGGCTGACAATCCCGTGGCGCGCCTGACCGCCAAGATCATGTCGAACTCGGCCGGCGAAGACATGAGCGCGCTCGGCCAGACCTTGATGCTGGCGCCGGAGGAGTATGAGGAGGGCGTCTTCTGCTGGAAGGGCTTCCTCTACTACAAATGGGCGCTGCAGACGATCACCGGCGACATCGGCTGGGTGGTGGACAGCGTTCGCCGCGTCCGCCCCCGGGGCCGCGTGGGCGCCGAGCAGCACGCCGCGATCGACCGCGCGAAGGAACAGGTCCGCCGTCGCATCCATCTGACCTGCGAGGCCACGGCCGACATGCTGCGGGTCTATGACGACGCGTTCCGGGGATTGACGCTCGAGGGCAAGCCGA
Source organism: Brevundimonas sp. TWP2-3-4b1 (assembly GCF_049897665.1). Lineage (NCBI taxonomy): Bacteria > Pseudomonadati > Pseudomonadota > Alphaproteobacteria > Caulobacterales > Caulobacteraceae > Brevundimonas > Brevundimonas sp. TWP2-3-4b1. The sequence goes on from NZ_JAFCWQ010000011.1 coordinate 2,168, forward strand.
CCGCCTTCCGGGACTTCCTGCGGGATGCGCCGATCCTGTTCGCACGGCTGGGCGAACGTCTGGGCGCCATCCAGCACATCGTCAGCTTCTGGCGTTACCGGATGAGCGGCGACAAGTCCGCGCCGGGGGCGGAGGAACTGCTCGACCTGCTCGCGGACTTCGAAACCAGCCTGTCCGGCCGCGAACGACCGGACGTGCTCGCGCTGGCGGCCTAGAAACCTACCGTCTCCTCCCCGTTCGCCGCTTGGCGAATGGGGAGGTGGCAGCGAGCTCTTCGCGAGCTGACGGAGGGGTTCTTCGTGCGCGCGGAAAGAACCCCTCCGTCTCGCCGCTTCGCTTCGAGCCACCTCCCCACCGCTGCGCGACGGGGAGGAGACCCGTTGTCGTTCCTAGTAGCGGTAGGCTTCCGGCTTGAACGGGCCTTCGGTCGGCACGCCGATGTAGGCGGCCTGTTCCTTGTTGAGCACGGTCAGCTTGGCGCCCAGCTTGGCCAGGTGGAGCATGGCGACCTTCTCGTCGAGGTGCTTGGGCAGGGTGTAGACTTGGTTCTCATAGGCCTTGATGTTGGTCCAAAGTTCGATCTGGGCCAGGGTCTGGTTGGTGAAGGACGCCGACATCACGAACGAGGGGTGGCCCGTGGCGTTGCCGAGGTTCACCAGACGGCCTTCCGACAGCAGGATGATCTTCTTGCCGTCCGGGAACTCGACGTGGTGGACCTGCGGCTTGATCTCGTCCCACTTGAAGTTCTTCAGGCCGGCGACCTGAATCTCCGAATCGAAGTGACCGATGTTACAGACGATGGCGTTGTTCTTCATCGCCCGCATGTGATCGACCGTCAGGACGTCCAGGTTGCCCGTGGCGGTGACGAAGATGTCGGCCTCATGGGCCACGTCCTCGACGGTGACGACCTCATAGCCTTCCATGGCGGCCTGCAGGGCGCAGATGGGATCGACTTCCGTCACCTTCACGCGGGCGCCGCCCTGGCGCAGCGAGGCGGCCGAGCCCTTGCCCACGTCGCCGTAGCCGCAGACCACGGCGACCTTGCCCGACAGCATGACGTCGGTGCCGCGACGGATCGCATCGACCAGCGATTCACGGCAGCCGTACAGGTTGTCGAACTTGGACTTGGTGACGCTGTCGTTGACGTTGATGGCGGGGAACGGCAGGTCGCCCTTCTTGGCCATTTCGTACAGTCGGTGGACGCCGGTGGTGGTCTCTTCCGACACGCCGCCGATGGCGTCGCGGATGGCGGAGTAGAAGCCGGGCTTCTCGGCGATGTAACGCTTCATCACCTTGTAGAGGGCTTCCTCTTCCTCGTTCTGCGGGTCGGACAGGAGGGACAGGTCCTTCTCGGCCTTGGGGCCGAGCACGCAGAGCAGGGTGGCGTCGCCGCCGTCGTCGAGGATCAGGTTGGGATAGCCGCCGTCGGCCCATTCGAAGATCTTGTGGGCATAGTCCCAGTATTCTTCCAGCGTCTCGCCCTTGGTGGCGAACACCGGGGTGCCGTTGGCGGCGATGGCGGCGGCGGCGTGGTCCTGGGTCGAGAAGATGTTGCACGAGGCCCAGCGCACGTCGGCGCCCAGGGCTTCCAGCGTCTGGATCAGCACGGCGGTCTGGATCGTCATGTGCAGGCTGCCGGCGATGCGGGCGCCCTTGAGGATCTGCTGTTCGCCGAACTCTTCGCGCAGCGCCATCAGGCCCGGCATCTCGGTTTCGGCGATGGCGATCTCTTTGTTGCCGAAGGGGGCGAGCGAGATGTCGCGGACGATATAGTCGGTCATGAAGGCGGCTCCTTGAGCGCGGCAGGGTTCGAAGATTGCGCGCGCATATAGCCCGCGAAGGGACATAGGGCAAGAATCATATAAGGATGTCTTTATATGATCGATTTCTCCACCAGCGGCGGAGGAATAGGCCCCGCCCATTCCCCTTGTCGCCTCGACATGCCTAAACTCGATCAAACAGGGGAGTCCGTTCATGAAGGCTGTGATCGCGGGGGCCATTTTCGCCCTGCTGACGGGAACGGTGGCGGCGGCCCAGGACGGGACCACCGCTCCGGCCGCCGGCGCCGTCACCCTGGTCCAGGCGGGCCATTTGCTGGATCGTCCGGGGCAGGCGCCGCGCGGCGCCTCCACCGTCGTCATCCGCGACGGCAAGGTCGAGGCGATCCGGGACGGCTTCGTCGGCGTCGAGGCCTATCCGGCTGCGACCGTCGTCGACCTGCGCGACCGGTTCGTCCTGCCCGGCCTGATCGACAGCCATGTGCACCTGACCTCCGACCGCGCCGGTCAACAAGGCTTGCTGGCGAACTTCACCGACAGCCTGCCCGCCCGCGCCTATGAGGCGGCCGGCAACGCGCGCGACACATTGATGGCCGGCTTCACCACCGTGCGGAACCTCGGCGACTCGGGCGGCGTCACCCTGGCCCTGCGCGACGCCACCGCCCGGCACGAGATCGCCGGCCCGCGCATCATCGACGCGGCCGAGTCCATCTCGACCACTTCGGGCCATATGGACGGCCGCCTCAGCCTCGCCGACGACGTGCGCGAGATGATGGGCGATCAGGAGAACGTCTGTAATGGTGTCGAAAGCTGCCGCGAGGCCGTGCGCATCCAGGTCGGGCGCGGCGCTGACGTCATCAAGATCGCCACCACCGCCGGGGTGAACAGCCGCATCGGCGCCGGCCTCGGGGTGCAGATGTTCGAGGACGAGGCCCGCGCCCTGATCGAGACGGCCCACCTGTACGGCAAGAAGGTCGCCGTCCACGCCCACGGCGCTGACGGCATCGACCTGGCCCTGAGGCTCGGCGCAGACTCCATCGAGCACGGCACCATTTTCGACGACAACACCATCCGGCTGTTCCGCGAGAGCGGCGCCTATTATGTGCCCACGCTCTCGACCGTGAACGGCTATCGCTCGCGCCTCGCCGCCGATCCCAATGCCTATCCGCCCGAGGTCCTGCCCAAGATCCTGTGGCGTATCTCGATCACCGGCCAGTCGCTCCAGGTCGCATATCCCGCCGGCGTCCGCATCGCCTTCGGCACCGATGCGGGCGTATCCCTGCACGGCCGCAACGCTGACGAGTTCGAACTGATGGTCCAGTACGGCATGACGCCCATGGCCGCGATCCAGGCCGCTACCGTCAACGCCGCCGACCTGCTGGGCCTGTCGACGGAGGTCGGCACGCTGGAGCCCGGCAAACGCGCAGACCTGATCGCGGTCGAGGGGGACCCGCTGACCGACGTGACCGTGCTGAAGTCGGTAGGGTTCGTCATGCGCGACGGGCGGATCTATCGCCATGACGAGGACCTCTAGAGGTCACGCGACGCTCCTCCGCCGCGCCCTCCTCGCCGCCGCTCCCGCCCTTTTTCTTTCCGGCCTCGCCCGGGCGCAGGACGCGCCCCCGGTCTCGTCCGTCGAAAGCGTCGAACGCCTGCGGGGCGGGCGGCTGTCGATCCCGGTCTTTATCGACGGCCGGGGGCCGTTCGACTTCGCTGTCGACAGCGCGGCCAACGCCTCGGTGATCGCCGACGACCTGGCGACGCAGCTGGCCCTGCCGTCTGCTGGACCAATAGGGATGCACACCCTGATCGCGCGCGAGATCGTCGAGACGGTCAGCGCACGCAACGTCCGCTCCGGAGACCTGAACGCCGAGACGGTCCGGTTCGCCCTCGCGCCCCGGACAGGCCTAATCGGCGCCGACGGCCTGATCGGGCGCGACCTGCTGGCGGAGCACCGGCTGTTGCTGAACTTCCGTGGCGGGGCCCGGGCCGCGATCAGCCGATCGCGCCGCGTCGACGACAGCATACTCGATCCGCGCCGACCGACCGCCCGCTTCCAGACCCCGGCCGAAGAGCGGCTGCGCGGCCTGCTGATGATCGACGCTCGCTCCCGCACGGCCCAGGCCAAGGCCATTCTCGACACCGGCGCCGAGGTCACCATTATCAACACCGCCTTCGCCCGCGCGGCGCGGGCCTCGCCGATCGTTCTCGACGACGGCTCGACGAGCCGGACGCTCTTCTCCCCCACGGGGCTGAGTGTGGAGGCCCGCCCGATGCAGTTGCGCAACCTGCATTTCGCGGGCATCGGCCTCGATTATGTCCCCGTCCTCGTCGGCGACTTCCACACATTCGACCTGTGGGGCCTGTCCGATCGCCCGGCGGCCTTGCTGGGCACAGACGTGCTGGGCCTGTTCGAGACAGTGATCATCGATCTCAAGCGCGGCGAACTGATCCTGGAGAACTGACGCCCTTGCGTCCGATCGCCGACTGAGTCACCACCCCGCCATGACCGATCTCAGCACCCCCCGCCAAGACTGGACCCTGGCCGAAGTCGAGGCCCTGTTCGCCCGTCCGTTTATGGAACTGGTGTTCGAAGCCGCGACCCTTCATCGCCGCTGGTTCGATCCGTCGGAGGTCCAGAAGTCGCAACTGCTGTCGATCAAGACCGGCGGCTGCGCCGAGAACTGCGGCTACTGCTCGCAATCGGCCAGCTTCGACACGGGCCTGAAGGCCGAAAAGCTGATGGACACGACCGCCGTCCTCGCCGAGGCCATGGCCGCGAAGGCGGGCGGCGCGTCACGCTTCTGCATGGGCGCGGCCTGGCGCGAGCTGAAGGATCGCGACACGCCGAAACTCGCCGCCATGATCTCGGGCGTGAAGGCGCTCGGTCTGGAAACCTGCGCGACGCTCGGGATGCTCACCGCCGATCAGGCGAAGCAGCTGAAAGCGGCCGGGCTCGACTACTACAACCACAACCTCGACACGGGGCCGGAATACTACGCCGAGGTCGTGACGACCCGGACCTATCAGGATCGTCTCGACACCCTGGAGCACGTCCGAGACGCCGGGATGTCGACCTGCTGCGGCGGCATCGTGGGCATGGGCGAGAGCCGGCGGGACCGCGCAAGTCTGCTCCACGCCCTAGCGACGTTGCCGGCGCATCCTGACAGCCTGCCGGTCAACGCCCTGGTGCCGGTCACTGGCACGCCCCTGGGGGAGCGGGTCCTGAAAGAGGGCGAGATCGATCCGATCGAGTTCGTGCGCACGGTCGCCGTCGCCCGCCTGGTTTGCCCCCGCGCCATGGTCCGCCTGTCGGCCGGACGCGAGACCATGAGCCCGGAGATGCAGGCGCTCTGCTTCCTCGCCGGCGCGAACTCCATCTTCGTCGGCGGCAAGCTGCTGACGACGCCCAACCCGGAACAGGACGAGGACGCCCGGCTGTTCGCCCTGCTGGATCTGAAGCCGATGGAGCCCGCGCGGGTCGAGGCGGCGGCTTAGACGAAATCTCCCTCCCACCCCGGGGAAGGATTTTCGCGCAACGACGCGGTGGGGAGGACCGTGCGATGGGGATGCAGGCCCGTGAGGTTTGCCTTGCCGCCCCACCCGACTTCGCTTCGCTCAGCCACCCTCCCCATGAAGGGGAGGGAGAAATACGCAAACCCGCCCTTAACCGCCTCCATGTCACAAGGGGCGCATGAAACGTCGCGCCCTTCTCGTCGCCCCGCTCGCCCTCGCCGCCACCCCTGCCCTCGCGTCCGGCGGCGGCGGAGGCGGATCGACCGGCGGCTATGTCCGCTATCCCACCGTCACCGCCAGCACGATGCGCGCCGACGGCCGCCGGGGCGTGATGACGGTAGAGACCGGGGTCGACGCCCCTGACGCCGCCCTGAAACTGCGCGCTGAACAGTCACAGCCACGCATGCGGGCGGTGTTCAACATCCTGGTCCAGCGCGAGGCCAACACCCTGCTGCCCGGCGGCGTACCGAACGTCGAACGCCTGGCCGCCCAGCTGCAATCGGCGACCAACATCATCATGGGCCGCCGGGGCTGCCACCTGCTGCTCGGCACGGTGATGATCGTCTGACGGCTTGACGTCAGCCAAGGCGTGAGGCCCCTTGCGGCGATGCGCATCCTCGCCCTTACGACGACACTAATTCTGGCGGCCTGCGCGAGTACGCCGCCCCCTCCCCCTCCACCGCCCTCGGGGCCCGGCGCCCCTGTCCTGCGGGACTGGCGCAGCATCATCACCGCCATCGACCGCGACCGCTATGCCCGCAGGGACGCCGCCTGGCGCCTGGCGCTGGAGCAGGCTCGCCGCCAGCCCGGTTCGGGCGATCTCTCCTCGCTGGGAGACCTGATCGAGAGGGACGCGGCGCGCAACAGCGTCGCGCCCCCGCCCGGCGACTACCGCTGCCGCACCATCAAACTGGGCTCCCAGGGCGGAGAGACCGGCCTCGGCTTCGTCGTCTACGGCTGGTTCGACTGCCGCATCGAACAGACGCCGCGCGGCCTGAAATTCTCCAAGACCACCGGCTCCCAGCGCCCCTCCGGCCTGCTGTTCCCCGAGGACGCCCGCAAGATGGTCATGCTGGGCTCGATCGCCCTCGCCGCCGAGCCGCCCGCCAACTCCTATGGCCAGCGCCCGGACCGCGACATCGTCGCCGTGCTGGAGCGGATCGGCGAGGCCCGCTGGCGCCTCGTTCTCCCCTGGCCCCAGAACGAGTCCAACCTCGACCTGATCGAACTGGTCCCCAACTAAGGTGCCCGGGACCGTCGCCGTCATCGGCGCCGGACCGACCGGCCTGGCCCTCGCCCTCATGCTGGCGCGTCAGGGTCGGCGCGTCGTGGTCCACGAACGGTTCGACGAACCGCGCCCGATCGGCGCCGGCTTCATGCTCCAGCCGACCGGCCTGCATGTGCTCGACCGCCTCGGCCTGACGGACAGGGTCGAAGCGCTCGGCCAGCCCCTCGAACACATCTTTGGCCGCGAGGCGCGTCGTCGCCGCCTCGTCCTCGACGTCAGCTACGCCGACCTGAGGTCGCCCCGCCCCGGCGGCGTCAACGCCCTGGGCGTCCACCGCGACGCCATCTTCCAGGTCCTTTACGACGCCTGCCTGGCCGGGGGCGTCGCGTTCGAGACCCGCCGGGACATCGCCGCCGCCGCCGACGGCCGCCTGACCGACGCCAGCGGCAGGACCGGCCCGCAGTTCGACCTGGTCGTCGACGCGGCGGGAGCCCGCTCGCCCATCGCCCGCGACCTGCTGGTCCGGCAGGGCAGTCGCCGCCATGAACTGGCTTGGGGCGCCCTGTGGGCCACCGTGCCCTGGCCCGGCGATCCGTTCGACGCCACGGCCCTGGAACAGGTCTATCGGGGCGCCTCGCGCATAATCGGAATCCTGCCCGTCGGCGCCCGCCCCGACAGTCCCGACCGGCTCGCCACCTTCTTCTGGAGCCTGAAGCCCGCCGACCACGACTATTGGCTGCGCGCCGGGATGGAGCGGTGGAAGGCCGAGGTGCGCGGCCTGTGGCCCGAGGTCGCCGGCCTGCTGGAAACCATTCCCGATCCCGAGTCCCTGACCCTCGCCCGCTACGGCCACCACACCCTGCCCCTGCCTGTCGCCGACCGGCTCGCCGTCGTCGGCGACGCCGCCCATTCGACCAGCCCGCAGCTCGGGCAAGGGGTGAACATGGGATTGCTGGACGCCATCACCCTGTCCAAGGCGCTGGCGACCCACGCCGAGCTGGACGAGGCGTTGCTGGCCTACGCCCGCATCCGTCGCTGGCATGTGCGGCTGTATCAGGGGCTGTCGATGGGCTTCACCCCCTTTTATCAGGCCGACGGCCAGGCCCTGCCCTGGGTCCGCGACCATGTACTGGGCAAGCTCGCCCGACTGCCGTTTGCGCCGCGGATCCTGGCCGCGACCGTGTCGGGGGTGCTGCTGGATCCGCGACAGAGCCCAGGCGAACGGGACGGCTACCCTATGGTCAAGGCTCCCTGACGTCAGCGCCGTCGCCGGCACGGACCGCCGCACCCCGCCCGGTCCGGATCGGACAGCGCCGGCCACTCGCTTCACCTCGGACCCGGTCCACTGGACCTCGGGACTGAATACCTAGCGGACGGCGTCCATCTCGGCGGCGATCCGGGCCGCCGCCATTACCGGGTTCTCGGCCGCGATCACCGGTCGCGCCACCACCAGATGGGTCGCTCCAGCCCGGAGCGCGTCGGCGGGCGTCGCCACCCTCTGCTGGTCGCCCAGGTCGCCGCCGGCCGGGCGCACGCCGGGGGTCACGATCAGGAAGTCCGGACGCCCGGCCTCGATGGCGATCTCGCGCACCCGGGCGGCCTCCAGGGGGCTGGAGACCACCCCGTCAACGCCGCAGTCCAGAGCCTGACGCACCCGCGCCTCGACCAGGTCGGCGGCCCTGGCCGAATAGCCGATCTCCTGCAGGTCCTCATCCGACAGGCTGGTCATGACGGTGACGGCGAGGATTTTCGTGGCCTGGGCGCCCCGCCCCTTGACGGCCGCCCGCATCACCTGCGGTTCGGCATGGACGGTCAGCAGGTCGCAGCCGCCCTCGGCGACCGAGCGCGCCGCCCCCTCCACCTGGGCCCCGATGTCATGCAGCTTCCAGTCCTGGAACACCGTCTTGCCCATGGCGCGCAGTTCGTGGGCGAAGGCGACGCCGCCGGGACGAGCCAGAAGGGTCAGCCCGACCTTGTAGCTCTCGACCCCGTTGCCGATCCGCTGGACCAATTCACGGGCCGCTTCGATGGACGGCAGGTCCAGCCCTACGATCAGGCGCGGGTCGGACAGGAGAGGCGAGGTCATCGACGGGCTCCGCGTGACCGGCTAGACCCGGCGCACAGGGGTGCGTCGGCGGACCGGCGTTCAATGATGTAGGCTAGGAAAAAGGCAATGGACGCGCTCGATCTGGGGGTCAACCTGTTCGTGGCCCTGTTCGCCCTGGTCGATCCCATCGGCAACATCCCCATCTTCGCCGCCGCCACGGCCGGCGCCAGCGCCCGCCAGCGGTTGTCGGTATCGGCCCTGATCTGCCTGTTCATCGCCGCCTTCCTGGTCTTCTTCTTCTTCACCGGCCTGTGGCTGCTGCAATTCTTCGGCATCTCGCTGGCGGCGTTCCGGATCGCGGGCGGCATCCTGTTGCTGCTGCTGGGTCTGGACATGACGCGCGGCGACTTCCTGACCATGTTCGCCGACAAGGACGCCCTGACCGATGCCCAGGACGTGCGCGGCTACGCCAGTCGCCGGTTCAAGCGACTGATCGTCCCCTTCGCCATTCCGCTGCTGATCGGACCGGGCGCCATCTCGACCATCATCATCCAGGCCGGCGAGGCGACCAAGCTGGGCTACGCCGGCACCATTGCGGGGCTTCTGGCCATCGGCGCGGCGGCCCTCGCCACCTTCATCACCTTCGCCGCCACCGGACCGATCAGCCGGGTGCTGGGCGACGTCGGCATGGCCATCATCGTGCGGGTTCTGGGCCTGATCCTGTGCGCCCTGGCGATCCAGTTCATCCTCGCGGGTCTGGGCGAGGCCCTGCCGGGCATGTTCGCCATCAGAGTGACGGCGCCCTATCCGGCAGGCGGGCACTGACCCTGTCTCTCTCCCCTTTATGGGGAGGTAGAAAGCCAGCTCTAGAGCAGCGAGGGCCTGATTCACGCTTTCGACAGAAGCGCGCAGCGCTTCCGTCTCAAACGATCAGGCTCTAGGTCAGATCTGTCGGCTTGAGCCTGGTCCCGGCAGCGATACGCCGCGTGGCCGTCTTCCCCACCACATCCCTCTGCTTCGCCGCCGAAATCCCGTCCCCCGGCCGCAGCGCGATCAGGTCGTCGGCAGCAATCACCGCCCCCGCCGCGATGTCCCGCGCCGCGAACAGACTGCGGCGGGCGACAGTCATGATCTCGCGCTCGGCCTCCACCGGGCGTTTGACGCCGTCGCCAAGCGAGGCCTCGACGGTGCGGATACCGGCGATCAGGCGGGCGAGGCCGTTCGGGTCCATCGACATGGCGTGGTCGGGACCGGCCAGGTCGTTGTCGAGGGTGAAATGCTTCTCCACCACCGTCGCCCCGCGCGCCACGGCGGCCAGGGAGACGGCGTCGCCGAGCGTATGATCCGACCAGCCGATCGGCCGTCCGAAAGCTTCTCCCAAAGCATCCATGGCCCGCAGGTTCGCGTCCTTCGCGGGGGCCGGATAGTTGGAAACGCAGTGCAGGATGGTCAGGGGCGGATTGCCGCCCGCCTCGATCCAGCCGACCGCCTCGGCCACCTCGTCCAGGGTGCTCATGCCGGTGGACAGGATGACCGATCCGCCGTGGTCGGCCGCCAGCCGGGCCACGCCGCGCACGAAGGGTTCGTTGGTGATCTCGCCGGACGCCAGTTTGAACTTCGTCATCCCGATCCCGGCCAGGAAGGCGGCGCTGTCGAGGTCGAAGGGCGAGGACATGAACTCTATGCCGAGGACGCGGCAGTGGTCGGCGATGCGGGCGAAATCGGCGTGGGGCAGCTCGAACCCCTTCAGCATCTCGACGGCCGACGGCGCCCCGGCATTGGCCTTCTGGTATTCGGCCAGGGGGGCGTCGACGGCGATCACCTTTTCGGTCGTGAACGTCTGGAACTTGACCGCGTCGGCCCCGGCGCGGTGCGCGATCTCGACCAGCCGCAGAGCCAGGCCGAGGTCCCCGTTATGGTTCACTCCGGCCTCGGCAATGAAGAAGACAGAAGCAGTCATTTCGCCTCCAGCGGGCGGGCGGGATTGCCGATGACGGTGACGCCCGGCGCTACATCCTTCGTCACCACCGCCCCCATGCCGATGACGCAGCCGCGCCCCAGCACCAGCGGCTTGTCGGGCGTCCCCTGACGGATCACCGCGCCTGTGCCGACATAGACGTGATCCTCGACCAAGACATTGCCGTTCAGACTGACCCGGGGCGCGAAGGTGACATAGTCTCCGATCACGCAGTCATGGGCGACATAGGCGTAGATGTTGCACTGGAACTGGCGCCCTATCCGGGCGTCGGCCGTCACCATGCTGAAGGGCTGGAACACCGCACCGGAGCCGCAGTCGAGGTCCTCGGAGAGCAGGACATTGTCCGCCTGGATCGACAGGGGCAGGCATCCCGCCGCCTCCAGCCGTTCGGCGATGGTCTGGCGCATGGCGCCGTCGGCGATCGCGAGGGCGAAATAACGGTTGCCGTCGAGGGCCAGAAACTCCGCCTCGGAGAGAACCGGCGCCGCGTTGACGGGCTCCCCGCCGTGGCGGTCGACGAAGACAACCCGGCCGGGCTCGATCTTCAGCTCAGGACGATGTCTGAGAAAGGCGCGGGCGACGGGCAGGACTTCGCGCGCGAAACCGCCCGTGCCGATGATGCCGAACGTGGGGGCGTGCTGCGACATGGTCCGGTGTTCCGGTGATTTGCCGCCTTTCTCAACCCACGCGGCTCAAATCCGCTTCAGCCGCCGCGCATGGCCCGCCACCATGTTGAGCGCCAGGCCCTCCGACAGCAGCTTGCCGAGTGCGGCGAGGACATTGTTCATCGCCCCGGGCGTCACCCTCGGCCGATCCGCCTCGCAGGCGTCGTAGGCGACCCGGGCCACGTGCTCGGCCGTCTGCCACATCCATGGGGGATAGGCGGAGGACACCTGCTCACGCGAGCCGTTGACGTCGTGGAACTCCGTCAGGGTGTAGCCGGGACACAGGGCGGTGACGTGCACCCCGGTCCCGCGCGTCTCCAGCCAAAGCCCCTGGGACGCCTTGATCAGGAAGGATTTGATCGGGCCGTAGAGGGTGTCGCCGCCGGTCGCGGGCATCTGTCCGGCGAGAGAGGCGACATTGATGATCCGCCCGAAGCCGCGCGCGACCATGCCCGGCAGGAGAAGCCTGGACAGAGCGACGGGCGCTGACAACATGACCTGGACCATGGCCGCATGCTGGGCCGGGTCGGTGGCGAGGAAGCCCGTCGTGCGCGAGAAACCGGCGTTGTTGATCAGGCCGTCGACGACAAGGCCGCGCGCCGCGATGGCCTCGACAAGCCGGGCGGGCGCCTCGGGCTCGGCGAGGTCGGCGGTGATCACGGTCGAGGCGACGCCGTATCGGGCGCTGATCTCGGCGGCCAGCACCGTCAAGGCCGCCTCCCGGCGCGCGGTCAGGATCAGGTCCCAGCCCTTTTCGGCATAGACGCGCGCCAGGGCGGCGCCGATTCCTGCCGAAGCTCCTGTAATGAGGATGGCGCGCTTCATTTCTTTCGTCATCCTCCGGGGAAGCGCAGCGAAGACCGGGAGACCCAGCGGCGCGCATGAGCCCGAAACTGTCGCACACTGCGACGCAATAAATCTCGCGCGAAAAGATCGCCTTCGGGGCCGCGGGGTCCCCCGGTCTGCGCCACGAAAGCGCGGCTTGCCGGAGGATGGCGAAAGAAGGGTTGGCTAGGCGGCGACAGCGCCGGCGGCGCGGATCGCTTCGGCGCAGGCCGGGTGCTCTTCCAGACCATCGAGGGCGGCGGACTTCTGGGCCAGCAGGTCGGCGATGGTGATCTTCCTCAACGAGTCCGACGCGGCCCGGTCGGCCAGGGTCAGGACCTTGGCCACCTGACGCGGAATATGCTCCCCGATGGGGCAGCCCTTGGCGCCCAGGGGCGGCGACCCGAGATGGGCGCAGCCGTTGACCGCTTTCAGAACTTCATCCAGCCGGATCTCTTCCGGCTGCCGCAGCAGCCAGGATCCGCCGGACGCGCCGGGACGGGTGGCGATCAGCCCGGCCTTGGACAACAGGGCGGTGACCCGCCGGATGACCACGGGATTGGTCGGCACCGAGGCCGCCAGAATGGCGCTGGGGCAGGCATGGGCGGCGTCATACGCGCCCTTGTGGGCCAGATAGGCCAGGGCGTGGGCGGCGACGGGAAAGCGTTGACTGTCTGACATTTTCGTCCGGTTCCAGTCCTCAAGGTAGGCGCCCGGGACGGGATTCACAAATCCCGGCCGATTGCCCGCCGAACACGGTGCAACTGAAACCGTTTCCATGCGATTGAACCGACCGCGGAATGAGCCTACAGGCCCTCCGCTTTGATGGGCCCGCCGACCGCGGCGCCCGGAGGATATTCATGGCAGGGGACGCATCCCCCGGCGACGGCGCTTCCCCCGCCCCGCCTGCTCCGTCGACCGCTTCCAGGTCCGCGCCCGAGAACGGCCCTGCCGGCGCCCCCGCCGCGCATGGCTCCACCGCGCACGGCGTGGGCAAGGCTGGATTCTGGGGCCTGACCATCGGCGCCATCGGCGTGGTGTTCGGCGACATCGGCACCAGCCCCCTCTACGCCCTGCGCGAAGCGATCGGCCATGCCCAGCGTGGCATCGGCGGCGAACTGGCCGTGATCGGCGTCGTCTCCCTGGCCTTCTGGGCCCTCATGATCGTGGTGACGTTCAAATACGTCATCTTTCTGATGAGAGCAGACAACAAGGGCGAGGGTGGGACCCTGGCCCTGATGGCGCTCGCTACCCACGCGATCGGCCGGCGGTCGGCGTGGATCTTCATCCTTGGCGTCTGCGGCGCGGCGCTGTTCTACGGCGACGGCATCATCACGCCCGCCATCTCGGTTCTTTCGGCCATCGAGGGGGTCAAGGACGCCCCCGGCGTGGGCACGCGTCTGGACGCCTTCATCGTGCCGATCGCCGCCGCCATCCTGATCGGCCTGTTCCTGGTCCAGTCACGCGGCACGGCCAGCCTGTCGAAATATTTCGGCCCGCTGACGGCGGTGTGGTTCCTGTCATTGGGGGCGCTGGGCCTCTACCACATCTTCGACGACCTCTCGGTGTTGCGCGCCCTGTCGCCCCACTACGGCGTCATGCTGCTGGTCAACGACGGCTTTCTCGGCTTCATCATCCTGGGCAGCGTCTTCCTGGCGGTGACCGGGGCCGAGGCGCTCTACGCCGATATGGGACATTTCGGCAAAGCGCCGATTCGCATGGGCTGGCTGTGCTTCGTCCTGCCTTGCCTGACCCTGAACTATCTGGGCCAGGGCGCCCTGATCCTCGCCGATCCCGGTGCGGCTGAGAATCCGTTCTGGTCGATGGTGCCCGAGTTCGCCTACTGGCCGATGCTCGCCCTCGCGACCATCGCCACCGTCATCGCCTCACAGGCCGTCATCACCGGCGCCTTCTCGGTGACCCAGCAGGCGGTCCAACTCGGACTCCTGCCCCGCATCGACATCCGCTTCACCTCCGAGACCCAGGCCGGCCAGATCTTCGTCCCGGCGGTAAACACCTTCCTGATGATCGGGGTGCTGGTGCTGCTGTTCGTGTTCCAGAGCTCGCACAACCTGACGGCGGCCTACGGCGTCGCGGTCACCGGGGTGATGCTGATCAACACCCTGATGAGCTATTCGGTCATCACCAAGAAGTGGAAATGGCCGCTGTGGGCGACACTGGGCGCGCTTGTTCCGTTCGGCTTCATCGACAGCGTCTTCCTGACCTCCAACCTGCTGAAGATCCCCGACGGCGCCTGGCTCCCGCTGGTGCTCGGCGCGGTCCTGGTGCTGATCATGTGGACCTGGACGCGGGGGTCCCAGATCCTCTCGGCCAAGTCCAAGAAGGACAGCCTGCCCCTGACCGACCTGATCGAGATGCTGCGCGCCCGCCCGCCGCATCGTTCGCCGGGCACGGCCATCTTCCTGACCTCGGACCCCGACGTCGCGCCGGTCGCCCTGATGCACAATCTCAAGCACAACAAGGTGCTGCACGAAAAAAATGTCATCCTGACGGTCCGCACCACCGACCGGCCGCGCGTGCATGAGAGCGAGCGCGTGCTGATCGAACCGATCAACGACGACTTCAAGAAGATCACCCTGAGCTACGGCTTCATGGAGAGCCCGGTCGTGCCTCGCGCCCTGAGCCAGTGCCGCAAACAGGGGCTGAAGTTCGACATCATGTCGACCAGCTTCTTCCTCGGCCGCCGCTCTGTCGTGCCCTCGGCGACGCAGGGGATGCCCTTGTGGCAGGACAAGCTTTACATCTTCCTGATGCGCAATGCGGCCAACCCGACCGACTTCTTCCACATCCCGCCCGGGCGCGTGGTCGAGCTCGGCACCCAGGTTTCGGTGTGAGCGGGGGAACGCCCAAGGGCAAGAACTCGGGCGCGCGCGGGCGCCGCATGGCTGACAAGGCGCGCGGCCCTCGCCGTGAGCCGATCGTTCGCACGACCGAACCGGACGGCGCGGCCGATATCGGCGTCGAGGCGCGCATCGCCGCCGGCGTCCTGCTGAACGCCGCGCTCGAGCGCCGGAACGGGCTGGACGAGGCCATGGCCCTGCCGGAGCTGAAGTCCCTGCCGGGTCCCGACCGCGCCTTCGCCCGCGCCGTCGCCATGGCCGCCCTGCGTCGCCTGGGTGAGATCGACGCCATCCTGAATCGACGCCTGCAGAAGTCGCCGCCAGAGGCGGTGCGCACCATCCTGCGCGTCTCGCTGGCGCAGACGCTGGTGCTGGAGACCCCGGCGTTCGCCGCCGTCTCCACGGCCGTGAAACTGGCCGAGCGCGACGCCAAGACCCGCCCCTACAAGGCGCTGGTCAACGCGGTCCTGCGCGGCATCGAGCGCGAAGGCCCGGGTCTGACCACGGCAGAATCCAACCTGCCCGACTGGATCTCGGCGCGCTGGAAACAGGCCTATGGCGCGGCGACCCTGGCCGCCATCGCGCTCGCCGCCCGCGACGAGCCGCCGACCGATCTCAGCCTCAAGCCCGGCGAAGACGGGCAGGCTCTCGCCGACGCCATCGAAGGAACCGTCCTGCCCGGCGGAACCGTGCGTTCGGGCGTGCGCGGCGATGTCGCGGCCTGGCCCGGCTACGAGACCGGCGGCTGGTGGGTTCAGGATGCCGCCGCCGCTGTGCCGGCCCGCCTGCTGGCCCCCAAGGCCGGCGAGACTGCGCTGGACATGTGTGCGGCCCCCGGCGGCAAGACGCTGCAGCTCGCAGCGTCCGGCGCGACCGTGACGGCGCTCGACAGGTCCGAACCGCGCCTGCGTCGTCTGCGCCAGAATCTGGAACGTACCGGACTGATCGCCGAGATCGTGGTCACGCCCGGCGAGGACTGGAACGACCCGCGCACCTTCGACGCCGTCCTGCTGGACGCGCCCTGCACCGCCACCGGCACCCTGCGTCGCAATCCTGAAGTCCTGCGCGCCACCAAGCCCGCTGAGGTGGCGAAGCTTGCCGATGTCCAGCACCGGCTGCTCGACGCCGCAGCCGAGCGCGTCGCGCCTGGCGGTCGTCTGGTCTACTGCGTCTGCTCGCTGGAGCGGGAAGAGGGCGAGACCCAGGTCATCGCCTTCCTGCGCCGCAACCCGGCCTTCAGGACCACGCCCGCCGATCCGGCAGCCCTGGGTGCTCCGGCCGAGGCCCTGACGCCCCAAGGCTGGTTGCGCATCCTGCCCTCGATGTGGGCCGAGAACGGGAGCCTCGACGGCTTCTTCGTCGCCCGACTGGACCGACTCTAGGCCGCCGCCTTCGGTCGATCATCCTCAACCGATCCCGGGGCGCGAAGGTCGAGCGGCCTGGTGTGATGGTCGCGGCAGCCCGAGACACGCGAACTGTCGCTTCGCCAGCGCCACGGCGACGACAGGCAGAACGAAGCCCATGACACATCCTCCGGAGCCGGAGGATGTGTCATGGGCGGCGTCATCATAATCTTGAGATTGTTCTTCGCAGAGAGACTACTCGCCTTCGGCGGGAGTCTCGGCCTTCTTGCGCGGGGCCCTGCGCTTGGGCGCGGGCGTTTCGCCGTCGTCCGACGGGGCGGACGCCTGTGCGACGGGAGCAGCCGAACGGGTCAGGAAGCCGGGCAGGCTCTGTGTCGTATCGGCCTGCGCCTCGGCGCGCGGCGCACGGGTGCGACGAGCCGGACGTTCCGCCTGTTCCGGCGCGGCGTCCGCCGGAGCGGCGTCGACCGGCGGCGTATAGGTCACCGGTGCGGTGGAGGCGATGAAATCGCCGCCTTCGCGCGCGTTCTCCGAACGAGGGCCGTCGGTGCGGCCCTCATTGCGTCCGCCTTCGTAACGCCCGCCCTCGGAGCGACCGCCTTCGGCCTCTTCATAGGTGCGGGTGTCGGGCGTGCCGCCTTCGGCTTCATAGCGGCGGTTGCGTTCCTCGCGACGACGCTCCCAGCGTTCACGGCGGGTCTCACGGCGACCGCCTTCGCCCTGGACGTCGCCGTCGGCGCGCGGCTGGCCGCCGTCCTGGTTGTCGCGGGGCAGGTTGTCGCGGGGTTGGCTGTCGCGGGTCTGGTTGTCGCGGGGAGGACGCGGAGTCCATTCGCGGTCGCGGTTCTGGCCGTCACGGTTCTGGTTCTCGTCGCGAGGCGGACGCGGCGTCCACTCGCGTTGCTCGCGCGGCTGCTGCGCCCCCTGGGCGGCCTCGGCGTCGCGGGCGTCGCTCTGCTGCTGGATGCGGTCGGCGGCCTGTTGCGCGGCGAGGAAGGCGGCGGCCTGGGCCCCCGTCTCGTCCTCGAAATCGATGTCATAGCCCTGGTTGGACAGTTCGCGCGCGGCGATCTCGCTGACCGGCCTTTGCGGCTGCAGGGCGCGCAGGACGCGGAAATAATGTTCGGCGTGCTGGAGGTAATTCTCGGCCAGAACCCGGTCACCCGACGAACCGGCGTCGCGGGCCAGTTGCTGGTAGCGCTCGTAGACGGTCTGGGCGTTGCCGCGGACCTTGATGTTCTCGGGACCCTGCGAGTCCCACGAACGGTTCGGGTTCGCCGCATTGGCATTGCCGCCACTGCCGCCACCGGGTTTCCGGTTGCGACCGCGCTGGCGCTTCATGCCCTTGAAATCTCGCATCGAGGCTTACCGTGCTGGTTTGGCGTGTCCCTGCGCGACTGTGGCGAGGGGGTCAGGCCGGTTGTCTGTGGTTCCGGTTCGCTTGGGGGCCAATCCCCGGCGGCGATGTTATCGGAAGGATCTTCGTCGCCCGTCGTGGTCCGCAGGCGATGAACACCGCCGACCTTCACGCGCGTCCCGGCCGAGCGTCGCTGGACCTGAGACGGTTCAACGAGATGCGGAAGGGAGGGAGACAACCAAGGACTTAGCGCGCGCCGGGGAGGTTTCCAAGAGGTTTGTTTACGGCCTCGCCTCCCCGTTCGCCGCTTCGCGAATGGGGAGGCGACATCAACCTCAGCCCTGACGGATCGGCGTCGTGCGCGGATCCGGACCGTTGGTCACCACGCGGTGACGGTCGCCCAGGTCCTTGACCACCTTGACACCCGTCAGACCGGCGGCCTCGAACAACGCCTTGACCGCCTGGCCCTGGTCCCAGCCGATCTCGACGGCGAAGACTCCGCCGGGCTTGAGGATACGGGCGATCTCTGGCGCGAGGTCGCGATAGGCCTGCAGCCCGTCCGGCCCCCCGTCCAGCGCCAGCAGCGGATCGTGGTCGCGCACCTCCGGGTCCAGGGCGGGGATATCGTCGGACGGGATATAGGGCGGATTGGAGACGACCAGGTCGAAGCTGTGGTCGCCGAACCCTGCCGCCCATTCGGTGCGCAGGAAGGCCGCGCGGCCGTCGAGGTCAAGGTTGGCGGCGTTTTCCTTCGCCACGGCCAAAGCTTCCGATGAGATATCCGTCCCGACGCCATGCGCGCCCGGGCGGTCGCCCAGCACTGCGAGCAGGATAGCGCCTGACCCCGTCCCGAGATCAATGACGCTGAAGGCCTGGGCCGGCTCGAAGGCCAGCAGGGCGACGTCGAGGATGGTCTCAGTGTCCGGACGCGGGCTGAGCACGTCGGGGGTGACGTTCAGCATGATCTTCCAGAAGCCCTTGCGGCCCAGGATGCGGGACACCGGCTCGCGGCGCAGGCGGCGTTCGACATAGCCGGCCAGGGTCGCCGACTGGTCGGGCGTCAGGGGCCGGTGCGGATCGGTCAGGATGTCCAGTCGGCTGGCGCCTGTCGCGGCCTCCAGCAACAGGCGGGCGTCGATGGCCGGGCTGTCGATGCGGGCGGCCTTCAACGCGCCTTGCGCAGCCTTCCAGGCGGCGACGAGGGTGGTGGGTTCGGTCATTCAGCAAAGCTCCGCGCGGTCGCCGACGGTCAGCGCGCCGCTGGTTCCGACCGAAAGATAGAGGCCGCACCAGCGGTGGCCGTAAAGGTCATGGAGAGCGGAAAGCACATCGATGTCCCGCGTTCCTGTTTCCGGGCCCACATGGGTGGCGACGCAGCGAACGATCGGCTTGATCGCCGTCAGCCTCGCCTCGCCGAGCGCCAAGTCGCGCCCGACCCAGTCGTTCTCGGCCCAGGCGGGCCAGCCCTCGACCCAGACGTTGGCGCGGAACCGCAGGGGGTCGACCGTGACGCCCAGCCGTGCGGACAGGTCGCGCACGCTGGCAAGGTTCAGCACCGAGACCGCCCCCGCGGGATCGTCCATGAACCGATGTCCGCCGCCGCCCAGGAGGCGCAGCGGCGCGGTCGCCGCCTCGCCGAGGAAATCGGTGAGCCAGTCCTCCAGCCGCCGGTCGTCCTCGGGGTCGCCGAGTTTCACCGACAGGTTTGGCGCGCCCTCGCTCGACACATGCAGGGTATCGGTCGTCTCGTCCCACCGTGTGCGAACCCGCGCGATCTCCGGCAGTCGCGCCAGCACAGTGAACCGCATCTTCGAGATATGAGCCGGAGCCCGGGGATCGAAGCCCGAGGGCCCGACCTCGACGGCCCGCAACCGGTCGCCGGGAAAGGCCTGGCCGGCCGTCAGCATCGCCCGCTCCAGCGGCTCGGGCGTGAAACCCTTGACCGGATGGCGGCACAGGGCGGCGACAGATGCGGAAGAAGTCTCGGCCACGGCCGGTCAGTGCCCCAGCGAGCGAATTCAGGCAAGATGAAGCTCAGCCGGAACACGGCCCGCCGCTGGACCGTTGACCCGCCGATGCAACTCCCGTCTCCGATCCGGCCTTCCCCGCGGCGCACCCTCATTTCCGGCCCCTGGGCCTTCGTTGGCGCGATCGTCGGGGGGCTCGCCGCCGGGGCCGGGGCCGCGCACCTCATCTATACCCAGGGTCACAAATACGGGGTCGAACTGAGGCCCCGCCGGCCCGAACCGACGCCGCCCCGGCCGCCGACGCCGGAAGATTACGAGGCCCGCGAGCCCGGCCGCGGCCGCATGGCCGAACGGCCCCATCAGATCCCGCACAAGGGCTGGACCGACATCGCCTGGCGCGTCGGCGGCTCCTATTTCGGCGACCGCGTCGGATTCGTTTCGGGCGGGGTGACCTTTTTCATCCTGCTGTCGCTGTTCCCGGCGCTGGCGGCGTTCGTCACCATCTACGGCCTGTTCGCCGATCCGAACGACGCATCGGGGCGGATCGCCTCCCTCTATTCGGTGCTGCCCTCGAACGTCGCCCAGTTCATCAATGCCGAGCTGACGCGACTGGCGGCGGGCTCGACCGGCCAGCTGACCTTCACCCTCGTCTGGACCCTGGCCCTGTCGCTGTGGACGGCCAACAACGGCATCAAGACCTTGTTTTACGGGCTCAATGTCGCCTACCACGAGGTCGAGCGGCGCAATATCGTCCAGTACAATCTGCTGGGGTTCGCCTTCACCCTGACGGGGCTGGCGGCGGTGCTGATGACCGCGGCCCTGGTCGTGGGCGTGCCGATCGCGCTGGGCGTCTTCGGCCTAGCGGACGAGTGGGAGAGACTGGCCCCCCTGCGCTGGCCGTTGCTGTTCCTCGGCTACGTCGGGGCTCTGACGGTCATCTATCGCTTCGGCCCCTGCCGCCAGCGGGCCCGCTGGCGCTGGCTGACGCCAGGGGCGCTCTTCGCGGCGACCCTCAGCGTGATCGTGTCCTTCATCTTCAGCTGGTATCTGACGAACTTCGTGCGGCTGGACTCCTACGGTCCGCTGGCGACCGCCATGGGCTTCCTGCTGTGGACCTGGATTTCCGTTCAGGTGATCCTGATGGGCGCCGAGGTGAACGCCGAGATCGAGCACCAGACCGCCATCGACACCACCACCGGCTCGCCTGCGGCGATCGGAGAGCGCGGCGCGGTCATGGCCGACAGTATCGGTCCGCGTCGCGGCAGCCACGCCGCCCTGACCTTCACCCTGAAGCACGCCGAGGCTCTGGCCGACCGCCTGTCGCGGCGGAGAAACCGCCCGCGCCTCTGAGCGGAGTCGCAAAATCGGTCGGTTCGCCTTATCTCTCTGTCTATGAGCAACAACTTTCGCCCGACCACCCTCGAACGCGCCTACGAACTCGCCCGCGGCGGCGAGTGCCGCACAGTCGGCGACATCAAGACCCGCCTTCAGCAGGAGGGACACGAGCGTGTCCAGGATCGCCTGTATGGCGGCTCGCTGACGTCCGCCCTGCGCAAGCTCTGCGTCGCCCACTACATCGCCCCGGAGGGGGGCGATGTAGCGCCCGCGTCGGCTGATTCCGACCTCGAAGATGACGAGGAGGACGGCCCGGTTCCGGCCTGACAACTCGCCGAATCAAGACTCAGGTTGTGCACAGGGCGTTTTGCGTCCATATAAGCGCTGTCGATCTCTCTGCGTAACGCCCCTCTCTCTTTGCGAACGCACCGAGTTTCTGGCCGATCCCATTCAGACCCGACAGGCTTCAGGCGCTCTTGCCTGATGCAAACTGCTAACGGAGGTCCTTAAAATGGCTACCGGCACTGTCAAATGGTACAACTCCACTAAAGGCTACGGCTTCATCGAGCCCTCGGACGGCGGCAAGGACGTGTTCGTGCACGTTTCGGCCGTTGAAGGCGCCGGCATGAACGGCCTGAACGAAGGCCAGAAGGTCTCGTACGAAGTCGAACGCGACCGTCGCACCGGCAAGGAATCTGCCGGTCAGTTGAAGGCCGCTGAATAGTCCTTCACGGATTTTTCAAGTGACCAGAGCTTGATCGGCTGAGGGGAAATCGCTTCGCGATTTCGCTGATGCCGTCAATCAAGCTCCAGAGTTTAGCGAGAGCATGCTTCACGCTCTCGCCAAATCCGCTAAGCGGATTTGTCTCAAACGATCATGCTCGAGCGGGGTCGGGGCGAAAGCCCCGGCCCCGTTTTCGTATCCGCGACCCGGCGTGCGCTTGCTCCATCCCGCCTTGGCGCGTAATCGCGCTGACGATGTTCGGCCTCGCCAACCCCGCCCGCTTCATGAGTTTCACCCGGCCGCTGACGCCGGTGCTGTGGGCGATCGCGGCCGTGCTGCTGGTGGTTGGCGTTTGGCTGAGCTTCGCGGCGCCCGGCGACTATCAGCAGGGCGACACCGTGCGGATCATGTTCGTGCATGTGCCGGCCTCGACGCTCGGCCTCGGCGCCTATGCGGCGCTCGGCGTTTCCAGCTTCTTGGCCCTGGTGTTCCGCCATCCGCTGGCCGACGCCGCCGCCCGCGCCGCCGCCCTGCCGGGCGCGGCCTTCACGGCGCTCGCCCTGATCACCGGCTCCCTGTGGGGCCAGCCGATGTGGGGAACCTGGTGGGTCTGGGATGCGCGCCTGACCTCGGTGCTGGTGCTGTTCCTCTTCTACCTCGGATACATGGCCCTCAGAGCCTCGATCGACGACGAACAGAAGGCCGCCCGCGCGGCCGCAGTCCTCGGTCTCGTCGGCCTCATCAACCTGCCGATCGTCAAGTTCTCGGTCGACTGGTGGAACACCCTGCATCAGCCGGCCTCCCTGCTGCGCGCGGGCGGGTCAAGCCTCGACCCTGTATTCCTCGCCCCGCTGCTAATCATGATGGCGGCCTATGGGGCCCTGTTCCTGGCCATCTGGCTGACCGCGATCCGCACCGAGATCACCCGCCGTCGGGTCCAGACACTGCGCGCCCGACAGGCGTTGGACGCATGACGGAGTCAGACTGATGCCCGATCTCGACATGAGCCCCTACGCCGCCTTCGTCTGGCCCGCCTGGGGGATCAGCGCCCTGGTGCTCGGCGCCGTCATCGCCGGCGCCGTCTCGGCTTCGCGCAAATGGAAGGCCGAGCTGAAGCGGCTTGAGGACGACGGCGAAGCCGTGGCTCAAATGGCGCAAAGCGCGACAGGCGACCAAAAATGAGCCGATGGTTTTCGATTGTCCCGCTGGTCGTCCTCGCCGCCCTGGCGGCCCTGTTCATCGGCTGGTCGCTGAAGCGTGATCCCGCGTTCAAGCCGGACGCCCTGGTCGGCCAGACCGTGCCCGAGACCGTCCTGCCCATCCTTCAGGACGGCGTGGCCGGGCCCCAGAACGTCGACATCCGCACGGCCGGCGTCGGCAAGCCGATGATCGTCAACGTCTTCGCCAGCTGGTGCGCCCCCTGCCGCCTCGAGCATCCGCGCCTGCTGGCCCTGGAGGCGCAGGGGATCGCCGTCGTCGGAGTCGCCTACAAGGACGAGCCCGAGGCGACCCAGGCCTTCCTCGACGAACTGGGCGACCCCTTCGCCATGGTCCTTGTCGACCGGGAAGGCCGCGCCGGCCTCGACCTCGGCGTTTCAGGCGTGCCGGAAAGCTTCGCCGTGGACGCCATGGGCCGGATCGTCGCCAAATCCGCCGGCCCTTTGCTGACCGACGAGAATGTCGAGCGCCTGACCGCGGCGCTGGTCGCCCCGTCCCGGCCGCTGCCGACGGCGACGACGCTCGATGAAGCGCAAGAGCGGCGCGACGCCGCGAACTAGGCGCCGCCGGACAGTCTGGCCTTCACGGCTCCGGCGAACAGACGCCCGCCGTCCGGAGCCTGGGACAGATAGAAGTCGGGCTCGACCAGTTCCGCCTCCATCAGGACCCACCCTGCAGGGGACTCGACCATGTCGATGCGGGCGTACAGCAGGGGCTCTTCGATCGCGGCCAACACCCGCTCGGCTAGGGCGACGGCCCCGGCGGGCGGCTCGGCGACATAGACATAGCTGCCGCCGTACTGAACCTGGACACGGAAATCACCCGCTGTGGCGCGCTTCATGACCGCATGGCTGAACCGCCCGTCGAAGAACAGCAGGGACAGCTCCCCGTTGGCCACCAGTTCGGGCAGGAAGGGCTGGATCATCGCCGCGCCGTCGGGGGCGTCGGTGAGGGTCTCGCCGCGGAAGACCTTCACCGTCTTCCATGCCCCGCCGGAGACGGTCGGTTTCACGACGAGGGTGTCGGTTCCGAACCGGCCGAAGGCGGCGTCGACCTCGGCTGGCGTGACTTGATCGCTCCAGGCCGTGGGCGGGATCGGGATCCCTGCGGTCTCCAGCCGACGCAGATAGGATTTGTCGGAGTTCCATCCCAGCACCGAGGCCGGATTGGCGATCCGCACCCCGGCCTTGCCCCACAGGGTCGCCGCCGCCAGCCAGTCGGCGTGCCGCTCATAGTAGCCCCAGGTCAGGACGCCGAGCACGAGGGGATAGCCGGTCAGGCCCGAAGCGTCCTCGACATGGTCGGTCCAGGCGGTCGGGACGGCGCTCACATCGGCCATCGCCAGGGCGATCGACAGCCGCTCCAGCACGACGGGCCAGTGGCTCTTGTAGGCCGGGTCGTCGGCGGCGGGCGTCAGGATGGCGATCTGGGTCAGGACGCGGTCTCCAGCGAGGAACAATCGCCGCCGAGGGCCTGCGATCCTTGCGCTGCCCGATAGCCCAATTCGCGATTTCCCGATGTTGAAATCAGATCGGTCAGGGTGCGGCCTGGCTCGGCGCCCGCCTCAACGACCCAGGCCTCGATCGGACCGTCGGGGGTGCGCACCGTCTCCGATCCGACGACCCGCACCGAGAAGGTCCCGAACCCCTTGTCGTACTGCCAGTAGGGCAGGGAGAACGTCGCGCCCTCGGCCAGCGGCAGGGCGGCGAAGGTCTGGCCGAACAGATTGCCCTCCCAGACCGGCCCGGTCAGGGGGACGTCGATGGGCCTGGAGACGCCGCCTTCGATCCTCTCGCCGGTGATCCGGTCGGGGCCATAGGACAGGCGCGCATGGACCTGACCCTGGCGGGTGTTGATCAGGGAGATCGGCCGCAGGCTCGCGGCCTCCAGCAGAAACTCGTCGCGCATGTCGAAGGCGCCGCCGTGGACCGACTGATGCACGACCACCCGCAGCACGGGATTGCCTGCGACGGTGTCGCGCTCGATCGTCTGCCAGGTCACGCCAATGGGCCGCGAGGCGCCGTCGCGGGTCATGCTCAGAGTGAAACATTTTCGCTCCTCGCTGATCCGCCCGCCATCCGGGACGACCGTCGGCGAGGCGATCTGAAGGGCTAGGGCGGCGAGCAGGCTGAGCATGGCGATCTCCCGGAAAGCGGCGGCGATCTTGCGAACCGCCGGTCGGGCGGCAAGTGAAGCTTCGGTAATCCGCCTCTGGCGCGTGACGATCCGGCCCGCTATGGGGCGCGCCATGACCCAGAACACCGCCACCTATGATGTTTGCGCCGTCGGCAACGCCATCGTCGACGTCCTGTCGCCGTGCGATGACGCCTTCCTGGCCGCCCAGTCCCTGACGCCCGGCTCGATGCAGTTGGTCGACGAGATCCAGAGCGCGGCCCTGTACGACGCCATGGCGGCGGGCGTGGAGGCCTCGGGCGGCTCTGCCGGCAATACTGTGGCGGGCGTCGGCAGCTTCGGCGGCCGCGCGGCCTATGTCGGCAAGGTCGCGCCGGACACCCTGGGCGGCGTCTTCAGCCACGACATCTGCGCCTCGGGCGTCCACTTCGACACCCCCGTTCTGGAAGGCGGCGCCGGCACCGGCCGCTGCCTGATCAACGTCACCCCGGACGGCCAGCGCACCATGTGCACCTTCCTGGGCGCGGCGAACCAGCTCGGGGTCGAGGACATCGATGCCGAGCTGATCGGGTCCAGCGCCATCGTCTATCTGGAAGGCTATCTGTTCGACCCGGCCCCGGCCCGCGCCGCCTTCGAGGCCGCCGCCGCCGCCGCCCACAAGGCGGGCCGCAAGGTCGCCATCACCCTGTCGGACACCTTTGTCGTCGCCCGCTGGCGCGCCGAACTGCTGGCCTTCATCGAGGCCTCGGCCGACATCGTCCTGGCCAACGAAGGCGAACTGGCGGCCCTGTTCGAGACGGATGACTTCGACGCCGCCGCCGCGAAACTGGCCTCGATGGTCGAGATCGCCGCCGTCACCCGCGGCGAGCACGGCTCGGTCATCCTCTCGGGCGACGAGCGGGTCTCGGTCGCCGCCTATCCGGTGGCCAGGGTCCAGGACACCACGGGCGCCGGCGACCAGTACGCCGCCGGCTTCCTGCTGGGCGTCGCACGCGGCCTGACGTTGGAACAGTCGGGCCAGCTCGGCTCGCTGGCCGCCTCGGAAGTGATCGCCCACTGGGGTCCGCGTCCGATGGTGAAGCTGGCCGATCTGGCCGCCGAGAACGGCCTGACGCTGACCGTCTAGTCCGCCAAGGGTTCCGCATCGAAGGCCTTGCGCCAGGCGCGCAGGCCTTCGTCGTCGACCAGATTCGCGACCGGAACGGTGGCGTCGATCGACAGCCGTGACCCGACGTAGCGACCATAGGTCACGAACCACTCACCCTCGCGGCCCGACAGGGCGTCGAGGAAGGGAATGGGCCCGCAACCGGTGAAGGTCGTGTGGCGGATGGCGATCCGCCCGGCCGGCAGATCGCCCTTGAGCGCCAGCGACGGCACGAGCATGGCGCTGAACCCGTAACCCCCTGCCAGTTCGATGCGCTCGAAGGCGCTGGCCTGGGACAGGAAGATCACGTCGGACCGGGCCCACAGCTCGGCCTGACGATTTCTGACACGCTCTGCGGCGGCGTCCTGAGAGGCGTCAACAAGTGGCGAACAGGCCAGAGCCGGCGCCGCAACCGCGGTCAAGGCGACGGCGAAAACCCATATGGCGAGGCGGTTTGCGATCATCGAGATCCTCCGCCTTCGGGCTAGCGTTTCAATGTGACGTAAATCGCGCCGTCGCCGCCGTGGCGCCGGTGGGCCATGGCGAAGCCGGAGACGATGCCGCGCAGGGCGTGACCCTGGAGCCATTCCTGGATCGAGGCGCGGATGACGCCGCCGCCCCCTCCTTGCGAAAGACGGCGTCCCTGACCCGTGACGACGAGTACGGCGCGGAGGCCGCGCGCCCGGGACTGGGTCAGGAAGGCACGCAGCTGGTCCTCGGCCTCGAACCGGCCAAAGCCGTGCAGGTCGATGGAGGCCTCGATCGGATCGCGCTCGCGCGACAGCCGGCGCTGGCGGCGAGGTTCCAGCTCCTCGGGCACGGACCGGGGCGCAGGCGTGGGCGCGGGCGCCGGCTTCGGGGCCGGAGCGGCGCCCCGGATTTTCGTAGACGACTTCGGCTTGCCCAGCACCGGCAAGCGGGGCGCGGCCTTGATCGTCTCGGGCTTCAGCGGCTCATCGGGCAGGATGGCGCCCGGCGTCACGCGCGCGGCTTTTCGGGTCTTCGGAGGCGTGACGGAGCCGGAAACCCGGGCCCAGATGCGGCGGTCCTCGGTCGTCAGGTCGGGAGGCGGTCGCCGCGCCACGGGATCAGTCGTCTTCGCCGTCGGCGTCCGGCTCCGGCGGACCGGGCTCAAAGACCAGCAGGTCGCCCGGCTGGCAGTCCAGTTCGCGGCACAGGGCGTAGAGGGTCGAGAACCGGACGGCCCGCGCCTTTCCGGTCTTCAGGATCGACAGATTGGCCAGGGTCACCCCCACGCGATCCGCCAGTTCGGTCAGCGACATGCGCCGCTCGACCAGGATTTTGTCCAGTTGAACCCGTATCGCCATTCTAGTGGCCCTTCGGGGCGCTACCGCTCGCCCCCCGGTCCGATCTTCGATCGGCCGGAGGACAGGCTAAGCGGTCGCTCGCTGCTTGAGCGCGCGGGCCGGCTCTGGCGGTCATATGGTCAACTCGGATTCCCGGCGCAGACGCGCGCCTTCCTTGAACACCTCGGCCAGGACGAAGACGACCAGGACCGAGAACACCGGGGTCAATAGCTCGCCGACCCCCTGTGAATCCATCACGCCAGGCGCCAGGCGGGCGGCGACCAGCCCCTGGATCAGCCAGACGCCGCCGGTAACGATGGCGAGGATCAGGCCGATCTGGCGCAGGCGGCGCACATTCTCGGGGCGGAACGGATCCCCCACGGTCAGGGTGCGGAAGATCATCCGCAGATTTCTCAGAATCAGCAGGAACCCGCCGAAATAGGCGGTCAGGGCCCCCACGCCGAACAGTAGCAGGGGCCGCGTCAGCGGCTGCTGGCGGCCGCCGGATTCGTTGGAGACGGTGATGTTCAGATTGGCCAGTGGAATGAAGATCGAGGCCAGGAAGACCAGGAGCAGCACCGCGGTGATGATCATCAGAAGCACATAGGCCACGTCCAGCGCGATCTTCAGCAGGCTGGAAACAGAGCTGGGCCCAATGGTCTTGAACGGCGCGCGGATGCCTCTGGGCATCTTCGGCAGGCGCAGCTCAGGCCGTGTGAGGGGCATCGACAGCTCGGAAAGGACACTGGACCGGAAATCTTGGCCGCGAGGACCGCGTGGGGTTCGGGAACACCCCTACGCGGTCTTATACATCGCGATCTTCTTCAACGCCGAAGCCTTCTTTTGTGTTGCTATCGCTCGGCTCGTGGAGCCTCGCTGCCTGAGCAACGAAAGGGGGGCCTCTTCTCTTCGACGGTCGCTCAAGCAATGAGCGACCGCTTAGCCTGTCCTCCGGCCGATCGAAGATCGGACCGGGGGGCGAACGTTAGCGACCCAGGTTAGAAAGACTGCACCAGGATGGCGACCAGGGCGGTCGGCAGGGCGGCGAGCAGGGCGGCGTTGATCAGCACCGCGCCGACCTTGTCCATCATCAGCGAGGCGTTCATCGTGTTCATCGTTCTATCCTTCGATCCTGAGGCGGGTCATTAATGCCCGCTTCTGTGCGCCACGGGGTTCGGATTTGCCCTTCTGGGTCTTTCCGGGGAACGTTGTGGCCGCCGTTCTTGAGATCATAGATAGGCCGTGCGTGCCGTGCAGTCACGTTACATATCGTTTAACGATATTAAACTTAGGCAATGAAATGTTTCAGGAGCGTGATCGCGTATGAAGTTGAGGCTTATCAAAGGGATGCGGCTCGTGGCCGCCACTCACAACGCCGGAAAGGCGCGGGAATTCGACGCGCTTCTGGACGGACATTACACGGTGGTTACCGCCGGGGAGTTGAATCTGCCCGAACCAGCAGAAACCGAGACCACTTTTGTCGGCAACGCCATGCTGAAGGCGCGTCATGCCGCCCAGTTTTCGGGCGAAGTCAGCCTGGCCGACGATTCCGGCCTGTCAGTCGCGGCTCTGGACGGCGCCCCCGGCATCTTTTCGGCGCGCTGGGGTGGGCCGGAGCGGGACTTCGCCGCCGCGATGCGAAAGATCGAGACGCGGCTGGAGGAACTGGGGGCGATCGACCCGTCGGCCTGGTTCACCTCGGCCCTCGCGGTAGCCTGGCCTGACGGCCCCTGTGTGGTGGTCGAGGGGCGGGTCGACGGGGTCGTCACCTTCCCGCCACGCGGCGAGCACGGCTTCGGCTACGATCCTCTGTTCATTCCGGATGGCCATGACCTGACCTTCGGCGAGATGACGCCGGAGCTGAAGGACAGCCTAAGCCACCGCACCCGCGCCTTCGAAATGCTCAAGGCGGCCCTGATTGACTGAGCCTCGCCCCGACGCCGCTGCGCCGAAAGCGGGGAATGGGGCCATCGCCGTCTACGTCCACTGGCCCTACTGCGCCCGTATCTGCCCCTATTGCGATTTCAACGTCGTACGTGACCGGGGCTGGCGCGATGAACAGGCTGTGCTGGTCGAGGCCATCCTGTGCGATCTGGAGGCCCACGCGGCGATGCTGGGACCGCGCCCGCTGGCCTCCATCTTCTTCGGCGGCGGCACCCCGTCCCTGATGCGGGCGGAGGACGTGGCGCGGGTCATCCAGCGGGCGCGGACGCTGTTCCCCGGCGGCGCGGTCGAGATCACGCTCGAGGCCAATCCCACCGACGCCGAAGCCGCCCATTTCGCCGCGCTGAGACAGGCGGGGGTTAATCGTCTGTCGCTGGGGGTACAGTCGCTGGACGACGCGGCCCTGAAATTGCTCGGCCGCAACCACTCCGCCGACGAGGCGCGCCGGGCCATCGCCGTCGCCGCCGGCGTCTTCGACCGGCTCTCGATCGACCTCATCTACGCCCTGCCGGGCCAGACGGTCGACGTCTGGAATGCCGCCATGACCGAGGCGCTGGCCATGGGGTTCGAGCACGTCTCCCCCTACCAACTGACCATCGCCGAGGGCACCGCCTTCGCCCGCGCGACCGAGCGGGGCTCGCTCGTGCCGCCCGACGAGGACACGGCCGCCGACCTCTACGAAGCCACCCAGACCGTCCTCGGGGTCGCCGGGTTCGAAGCCTATGAGGTGTCCAACCACGCCCGGGATGCCGCGGCCCGCTCCGCCCACAACCTGCATGTCTGGCGCGGCGGCGACTATGTCGGCGTCGGCCCCGGCGCCCACGGGCGGCTGACGCTGCAAGGCATCCGCACCGCCACGGTCGCACAGCGCCGCATCGCCGCCTATGTCGAGGGCGTCGCTGCCGGAACGCCCTGGTCCCACCAAGACATGCTGGACCCCCGCGCCGCCGCCGAGGAGCGTCTGTTGCTGGGGCTGCGCACCGTCGAGGGGGTCGCCTTGGCCGATCTGGCGGCGCTGGGCCTGTCGCCTGCGGCCGATCCTGTCGCGGACCTGATCACCGACGGCTTCCTCACGTTCGCCGACGACCGCGTCGCAGCGACCCCTCAGGGCCGCCCCGTCCTCGACGCGGTGCTGAAGGCGCTGCTCACCTGACCTTCGCTCGGGCGGCGGATTGTGGCACGGTCGGGCGATGAGCCAGCCCAGCCCCTTTCCCCCGACCGCGCCGCCACCCCGGCCCGTGTCGCCCGGGCTCTATCTGGTCGCCACCCCGATCGGGAACCTCAGGGACATGACGCTGAGGGCGCTCGACGTCCTCGCCGCCGCGGACCTGGTCCTGGCCGAGGACACCCGCGTCACCGGTAAATTGCTCGGCGCCTACGGACTGAAGGCGAAGCTGGAACGCTGCGACGACCACGCCTCGGCCCATGCGGCCGAACTGGCCATCGAGCGGGTGCGCGAGGGCCAGGTCGTGGCCCTGGTCTCCGACGCGGGCACGCCGGTGATCTCGGACCCCGGCTTCGTCGTCGCCCGCGCCTTCATTGCCGCCGGCCTGCCGGTGCATCCGATCCCCGGCCCCTCCAGCCTGCTGGCCGCCCTGTGCATCGCCGGCCAGCCGTCCGACCGGTTCCTGTTCGCCGGCTTCCTGCCGCCCAGGTCCGCCGCGCGGAAGACGGCCCTGGCCGAGGTCAAGGCGGCGCGCCAGACCCTGGTCTTCTTCGAGAGCGGCCCGCGTCTGGCCGCCAGCCTCGCCGACATGGCCGAGGTGCTGGGTCCGCGCCCCGCCGCCGTGACCCGCGAACTGACCAAACTCTATGAGGAGGCCGTGCGCGGCACCCTGGCCGCGCTCGCCGTCGACCCGCGCTGCGACAACCCCAGGGGCGAGATCGTCATCGTCATCGGCCCCGGTGAGGTCGAGACCGCCAGCGCCGCCGATGCGGACGCGGCCCTGACCGAAGCCCTCGCGCGCTTGGCCCCCGGAGAGGCGGCGTCCGAGGTGTCACGCGCCCTCGACCTCCCAAGAAAGGCCCTCTACCGCCGGGCGCTCGAGCTTCAGGGCAAGGGATGAGGCCGTCGAAGGTCCGCGCCGCGCTTCCCGCGAAGCCGAAGGCGGAATGGCGTCAGGCGTTGGGCGGGCAGGCGTTTCGCGAGGGTCACGGCGCCGAATGGCTGGCCGCCGCCTTCCTGATGCTGAAGGGCTATCAGGTGCTGGGTTTCCGTCTGAAGGCCAGGGGCGTGGAGATCGACATTCTCGCCCGACAGGGGAAGACCGCCGTTGTGGTCGAGGTTAAACGCCGCGCCACGATCGAGGCCGCCCTGAACGCCGTGGATCCCCATCAGCTAGAGAGACTGCGTGCCGCCGGCGCCGCACTGTTGCGTCAAAGGCCCAGCCTGGCCGGTCTTGGGTTGCGGATCGATACCGTAGCGCTGGCGCCAGGACGAGTTCCGCGCCATCGTCGCAATCTATAGTTCCACTGGGGGGTGGGAACGGGTCGTCGGGGGACGGGGCTGTGACGCGCGAAGAGGCGGAAGTCGCACTGGAAGAGGCCGGTCGGGCCGACGACGACGCGTTCCCGCTGCTGGACGCGGCGATCGCCTGCGCCCTGCATGACTATCCGTTCCGCGACTCCTCGCCGGCCCGCGTCCTCGCGGACGCCGCCGCCGAACGGCTGGCCGAGCGCATCGGCGGCGAGAGCCCCGACGACGCTCTTGCCGAGACCATGGCCTCAGATCTGAGGTTGAACGGCGACCTGCTGCGCTATGCCGATCCGGCCAATACCGATGTGCTCGACGTCGCGGAGCGGAGGCGGGGGCTGTCGGCGGCTCTGGCCGTCTTCTATCTCGACGCCGCCCGCCGCGCGGGCGTGAAGGCCCAGGGCGTCGACTTTCCCAACCATTTCCTGCTGCGGGTCGAGACCCCCTCTGGTCCTGTCGCGCTGGACCCGTTCAGCCAGGGCCGGGTCGTCATGCCGTCGGAGCTGACCCGCCGCGCCCTGCGCGCCGGCCTGACGCCGCACGTCGCCGACCGTCTGGACGTGCTGATGGCCCCGGTCAGCGACCGTGAGTGCCTGATCCGGCTGCAGAACGTCCTGTTCAGCCGCGCCATCAAGGCGGGGGACTATCTCTGCGCCGAACGGTCGGCCGTCCGCCGCGCCCTGCTGGATCCCGAGGATCACCGGCCGTGGCTGGATGTCGCGGCGGCGCGCGAGAAACAGGGCGCCCTGACCGGCGCCCTCGAGGCCCTGCGTCGCGCCCGCGCCGTGGCGGGGCAGGACGACGAGATGCATCAGATGGCCGCCGACCGGCTGCGGATGCGGCTGAACTGACGCTTCTGCTTGGAACCGTCGCGCTTCGTACTACTTGAAAGCCAGGCGCGAACGCGCTCAAGCAGCGAGGCGTCCCAACCTTCAAAGAGGGGCCTGGCGATAGCGCACCAAGGAAGTCCTTCTCCATGCTCAAAGTCGCCATCCAGATGGACCCCATCGAGGCGGTCAACATCGCCTCGGACACGACCTTCTTCCTGGCCATGGAGGCGCAGCAGCGCGGTCATCCGCTTTGGGTCTACGACTTCCGCACCCTGGCGCTGGAGGACGGCGCCCTGTTCTGTCGCGCGCGCCCGGCGGTGATCCGTCAGGTGCATGGCGACCATGTCACCCTCGGCGACGAGGTGAAGCTCGATCTCGGCCGTGACGTCGACGTCATCCTGATGCGCCAGGATCCGCCCTTCGACATGGCCTATGTCACGGCCACCTATCTGCTGGAGACAGTCCATCCGCGCACCCTGGTGGTCAATGACCCGGCCGAGGTCCGGTCCGCGCCGGAGAAGCTGTTCGCCACCCGGTTCGAGGGCGTCCAGCCGCCGACCCTGATCTCGTCCGATCCCGTCGCCCTGGTCGATTTCCACGAGCGTCACGGAGATGTGGTGCTGAAGCCCCTGCACGGCGCGGCCGGCTCGGGCGTCGTTCGCCTCAAGGCCGACGATCCGAACCTGGAGGCTCTGATCGAGATCCACATGTCCGGATCGCGCGATCCGCTGGTGATCCAGAAATTCATCCCCGCCGTCTCTAAGGGCGACAAGCGCATCATCCTGATCGACGGCGAGCCGGTCGGCGCCATCAACCGCGTCCCGGCCGAGGGTCAGGTGCGGTCCAACCTGCGCGTCGGCGGCACGGCGGCGCCGGTTGAGCTGACGGCCCGCGACCTGGAGATCTGCGCCATCATCGGGCCGGAGCTGAAGGCGCGCGGCCTGCTGTTCGTCGGAATTGACGTGATCGGCGACTACCTGACCGAGATCAACGTCACCTCGCCGACGGGCGCCGTGCAGCTGAAGGAATTCACCGGCATCGACGCCGCCGCAATCCTGTGGGACGTGATCGAGGCGAAACACGTTCCGAGCGCATAACGGCGCTCTTGCAATCTGGACATGTTCATGGTTCGTTCTCTTCGCGCTCAAGCAGCGCGACATGCGTTAGCGCAGCAAGGAGAGCATCATGCTGGCCAGTATCGCGACGGTGGCGTTCGAGGGGGTCGAGGCGCGGCGCGTCGCTGTCGAGGTGCAGCTGGTCGGCAACGACGGCCCGACCATTTTCTCGATCGTCGGTCTGCCCGACAAGGCCGTGGCCGAGAGCCGGGAGCGGGTGCGCGGCGCCTTCGCCGGCATCGGCCTGGCCCTGCCGGCCAAGCGGATAATCGCCAACCTGGCCCCCGCCGACCTGCCCAAGGAGGGCAGCCATTTCGACCTGCCCATAGCCCTGGCCCTGCTCGCCGCCCTGGGGGTGATCCAGCCGGACGCTCTGGAGGGCTGGGCGGCGCTGGGCGAACTGGGGCTGGACGGCCGCATCCAGCCGGTGGGCGGAACCCTGCCCGCCGCCGTCGCGGTCGCCGCCATGGGGCTCGGCCTGATCTGTCCCGAGGCGAATGGGCCCGAGGCGGCCTGGGCCGGCGACGTCCGACTCCTCGCGCCGCGGTCGCTGATCGGCCTGATCAATCACTTCAAGGGTACGACCGTGCTGCGCCCGCCGGAGCCGGGGCCGGTGAAGATCGGCGCGAGCGCCGCCGACCTGCGCG
This sequence comes from Brevundimonas sp. TWP2-3-4b1, assembly GCF_049897665.1. Classification (NCBI taxonomy): domain Bacteria; kingdom Pseudomonadati; phylum Pseudomonadota; class Alphaproteobacteria; order Caulobacterales; family Caulobacteraceae; genus Brevundimonas; species Brevundimonas sp. TWP2-3-4b1. The sequence goes on from NZ_JAFCWQ010000011.1 coordinate 36,624, forward strand.
ACGTCAAGGGACAGGAGAGCGCCAAGCGGGCGCTGGAGGTGGCCGCTGCCGGGGGGCACAACATCCTGTTCGTGGGCCCGCCGGGCTCGGGCAAGTCGATGATGGCCCAGCGTTTGCCCGGCCTGCTGCCGCCGCTGACGCCGCAGGAACTGCTGGAGACCTCCATGGTCTGGTCCGTCGCCGGACTGATCGAGCGGGGCGCCCTGACGCGCGACCGGCCGTTCCGTTCGCCCCACCATTCCGCCTCCATGGCCGCCCTGACCGGCGGGGGGTTGCGCGCCAAGCCGGGCGAGGCGTCCCTGGCGCACAACGGCGTCCTGTTCCTGGACGAACTGCCCGAATATTCGGCCCAGGCGCTCGACAGTCTGCGGGCGCCGCTGGAAACGGGCGAGATCGTGGTGGCGCGGGCCAACGCCCATGTGCGCTATCCGGCGCGATTCCAGCTGGTCGCGGCGATGAACCCCTGCCGCTGCGGCGTCGGCGGGGCGGGCAAGGGGGCGTGCGGCAAGGCCCCGCGCTGCCAGCGCGACTATCAGAACCGCATCTCGGGCCCGATGTTCGACCGCATCGACCTGACGGTGGAGACCCCGCCCGTCACGGCCGCCGACATGGCCCTGCCGAGCCCGGCCGAGGGCACGGCCGAAGCTGCCGCCCGTGTCGCCGTCGCCCGCGCCATGCAGGAAGAGCGGGTGAGCGAGGCTGGCCTCGACCCGCTTCAGGCGCTGAACGCCCGTTCGTCCGGCGATGTGCTGGAACGGTTCGCCACTCCGGATGAGGCGGGCCGCGCCCTGCTGATGCGGGCCGGGGAGGCCGGGGGACTGACGGCGCGCGGCTGGACCCGGACCCTGCGTCTGGCCCGCACTATCGCCGATCTGGAGGGGTCGACCGGGGTGCTGCGCCGCCACATCGCCGAGGCCCTGATCTATCGCCGCACGACGGTCGGCGCCCAGGACCAGTTCGAACGGCAGCAGGACGCCCGGACCAGTCTCCCGGCCTGGTAGCCTTCAGCACGCAGTTGAAGCGGCCTTAACGCCTGATCCTGCATGATCCTCCCGAAACGGAGAGCGGCATGGCGCGACGGAAGACGGAGCAGGCGGGCGAAACCGGGCAGGCGATCCGCGCGGGCGGCGCCGATCCCTTCCTGCGGCTCATGAGCCACGAGATGCGCACGCCCCTGAACGGCGTCATCGGCATGATCGGCCTCCTGACCCGCACCCGGCTGGACGGAGCCCAGCGCGCCTATGCCGAGGCCGCGCGCGAATCCGCCGAACACCTGCTGGGCCTCGTCAACGACCTGCTCGACTACGCCCGGCTCGAGGCCGGGAAACTGGAATTCGATCCCGCGCCCGTCGAGCTGGAGGGTCTGGTGCGCGGCGTCGCCGAACTGCTCAGCCCCCGCGCCCACGACAAGGGGCTTGAGATTGTCTGGTCGGTCTCGCCCGACGCCCCCGATGTCCTCGCCGACCAGGGCCGTCTGCGTCAGGTCCTGTTCAATCTCGCGGGCAATGCGGTGAAGTTCACCGACGCCGGCGGCGTCAGTATCTCGGTTGAACGCGCCGGGGGTTCCGATCATCGGCCGCGGCTGGCATTCATCATCGACGACACCGGCCCCGGCGTGCCGGTCGAGGCCCGCGGCCGCATCTTCGAGGAGTTCGGCCACGTCGATGCCTCCGACGCCACCCGCCACGGCGGGGCCGGTCTGGGTCTCGCAGTGGTGCAGAAACTGGCCACGGCCATGGGCGGGGTGGTGCGGGTCCAGGATGCGCCGGGCGGCAAGGCCGCTCACGGCTCGCGCTTCGTGTTCGAGGCCGCCTTCGCCGTCGCTCCGGGCGCCACGCCCCGCGCCCGGCCCCTGACCGATCGGGCGGTCGCCGTCCGCACCCCTGACGCCTTCGTCCGCGCCGCCGCAGAGGCCCAGATCACCGCGTCGGGCGGCTCCGTCTGGCCCGCCGGCGATGTGGCGCCCGTCACCCTCGTCGACCACGCCGAAACTGCCGTATCGGGCCTGTCGCTGGCAGCCTTGCCCGAGGGCGGACGCGGCGTGATTCTGCTGAAGCCGTCGGAACGCGAGTTGATCGCCCGCTACCGGTCGGTCGGTTTCCATGGCTATCTGATCAAACCCCTGCGCCGCGCTTCGCTCGTCGAACGGGTGCTGGCCGCCGCCACGGCTGGAGAAACCGTCGGCGTCCCGCGCGGCCTCCCGCCCGAGGACGACCGGGTTGTTCCCATCCGTTTCGCCGGCACCCGAATCCTGCTGGTCGAGGACAATCCGGTCGGCGCTCTCCTCGCCCGCACCCTTCTGCGCCGCGAGGGTTGCGTGGTCGAAACCGCCGCAACGGGGGACGAGGCCCTCGCCGCCCTGAAGCGGGCCCGCTACGATCTCGTCTTCATGGACATGCGCATGCCCGGCATGGACGGCCCGGCCGCGACCCGGGCCATCCGAGCCGGCGGCGACTGCACCCCCATCGTCGCCCTGACCGCAAATGCCTTCGCCGAAGACCGTCAGGCCTGCCTCGCGGCGGGCATGAACGACCACCTCGTCAAGCCGCTGGAGATGGAGGCCCTGCGCGCCGCCCTGGCCCGCTGGACGAGCGGCGACATCCGCGCCAAGGTCTCCGCCGCATAGGGCGAACCGGCGATCAGATCGGAGCCCCTTCGAGACAGAGGCTCCGTTCCATGACCGCTCCCGCCGCGCCCCCCACTGCGCCGACAGAGATCGACCTGAAGCCCAAGGGGCTGGCCGTTCTGAAGGTCGCCTTCCGCGAACGGCGCACCCTGGCCATGCTGCTGCTGGGCTTCTCCGCCGGCCTGCCGTTCGCCATGCTGATCGGCACGCTGAACGCCTGGCTGACCGAGGAGAAGATCCCGGTCGCCACCATCGGCATCCTCTCCTGGATCGGCCTGTTCGGCGCCTTCCGCTTCCTGTGGTCCCCGGCCGTCAGCTGGACGCCGCCCGGCCTCGGCAAGCGGCTCGGCCGCCGCCGTAGCTGGCTGCTGGTGCTTCAGGTGATCATCGCCATTGCCCTGGGTCTGGTCGCCCTGTCGCATCCGAGCGCGGGCGTGCTCGGACCGCTGGCCCTGGGCGCCGCGCTCGGAGCCTTCGCCTTCGCCACCCAGGATATCGTCATCGATGCCTGGCGGATCGAGGTGGCAGACGAGAAGACGCCCATCGACCTGCTCTCGACCGTCTATCAACTGGGCTATCGCACGGCCGCCCTCGTCGGCGGCGCAGGGTCTTTGCTGATGTCCGTGGTCATCGGCTGGCCCGGCGTCTTCATCACCGCCGCCCTGCTGATGGGGCTTGGCATCATCGGCACCCTGATCGCGCCCGAGCCCGTCCCGTCGTCCCGGACGGCGGTTGCGCGCGAGCGGCGCGGGTCGCCGCGTCTGCGGCTGATCGTGCTGGTCGCCACCCTGGCCGCCTGGGGCTGGGCCGCCTTTATGCTGGTTCGTTTCATGGTTATCGCCCTGACCACCTCGCCGGCGCCGAGCGCCGGGACCTTCACCAGCTCCTGGGGCCCCTGGATCGTCGGGGCCACCGTTGTTCTGCCGGCCGCCCTCGCCGGCCTGATTGTGTGGAAGGGCCGCGCCGCGACCGCCGCCGAGGCCACGGCGGCGCCGAAGCTGGCCGACACTCTCTATGACGCCATCCTGGCCCCGCTGGTCGAGCTGATGGGCCGTCTGGGCTGGGGCGCGGTGATCGTGCTGGGACTGATCCTGACCTACCGCATCACCGACGGCGTCTGGGGTCCGTTCGCCTTCCCCTTCTACATGGGGGACACGGGCGGGGCTCTGGGTCACACGGCCGCCGAGGTCGCCCTGGCGTCCAAGACCTTCGGCGTTATCATGACCATCGTCGGCATTGGGCTCAGCGGCTGGGCGTTGCTGGTCATCGGCCGGATGTGGAGCCTGCTGCTCGGCGCCATCCTGTCGGCAGCCACCAACCTCCTGATGATGGACCTGGCGCTCGGCGCCCCCGGCATCGGGCCCTTCATGTCGGCGACCGGTCTCTATTCCGTGTTCGGATCGATCGGCGTGGGCGAGCCCCTGTCACGTCTGATGCTGGCCATCGCGGGCGAGAACATCGCCGGCGGCTTCGCGGGCGCCGCCTTCGTGGCCTATCTGTCGGCCTTGTCAAACAAGACCTTCGGCGCGGTCCAGTTCGCCGTCTTCATCTCTCTGGCCCTGCTCATCGGCACGCTCGGGCGCGGCGCGCTCGGTGAGCTCATCGATGCCCAGGGCTATGCGCCGATGTTCGTCATCGCCGCCTGGATGGGGGTGATCGCCATCGTCTTCGTCCTGATCGAATGGGTCCGGCTGGGGTTCGAGGCCCGCAAGCTGGCCCGGACCGGAGCCTTGACGGTCTGATCAGACCGTCGGCGGCACCGCCGTCATCGACCGCTCGGCCGCGGTGCTCGGGTGCGGCGTGGCGTCCTCGTCCTCGGGTTCGAACTCGACGCTGACGCCCTGCTCGTAGGCGGCGAAGGTGGCGGCGGTGATGATCTCCGAGACCTGGGCTCCGAGGGAGACGATCTGCACCGACTTCTCCAGACCGACCAGCAGCGGACCGATCACGGTCGCCCCGCCCAGGGCCTGAATCAGCTGGGTCGAAATGGCGGCCGAATGCAGGGCCGGCATGACAAGCACATTGGCCTCGCGGCTCAACCGCATGAACGGATAGTTGGTCCGCAGGTCCGGATCGAGCGCCAGTTCCGGCGGCATCTCGCCCTCGTATTCGAAGTCGACTCCCTTGTTGTCGAGGATGCGGATGGCCTCGCGCACCTTCTCGCCGCGCTCTCCAGGCGGGTTGCCGAAGGTGGAATAGCTCAGGAAGGCCACGCGCGGCATGCGACCCAGTTTTTTCACCGTCGCGGCGGCCTGGATGGCGATATCGGCCAGTTCCTCGGCCGAGGGCAATTCGTGGATCGAGGTGTCGGCGACGAAGATGGTGCGGCCCTTGGCCAGGACGATCGACAGGCCGATCAGGCTGTCGCCCTCGACGTCCAGCACGCGCCGGACCTCCTTCAGCACCATGTTGAAGTTGCGGGTCGTGCCCGTGACCATGGCGTCCGCCTGGCCGCGCGCCAGCATGGCGGCAGCGAAATAGTTGCGGTCCTGGTTGATCATGCGCTGCACGTCGCGGCGCAGGTAACCGCGCCGCTGCAGCTTTTCGTACAGGAAGTCGGTGTACTCGACGTTGCGCTCCGACACCCGGGCGTTGACGATCTCGATGCCCATGGCGTCGAAGTCGAGGCCCGCCTCGGCGGCGTTCCTGCGGACCAGATCCTCGCGCCCGATCAGGATCGGCGTGCCCAGCTCGGCCTGTTTGAAGGCCCACGCGGCGCGGATGACGGTCGATTCCTCGCCCTCGGCGAACACCACGCGCTTGTTCGGCGCGGCGCGCACGGCGGACGAGATCTTCTGCATCAGGGCGGCGGACGGGTCGACCCGTCCGCGCAGCCGGGCGCGGTAGTCGTCCATGTCGTCGATGCTGACGCGTGAGACGCCGGTGTCCATCGCCGCCTGGGCGACGAAGGGCGGGATGTACCAGATCAGGCGCGGATCGAACGGCGTCGGGATGATGTAGTCGGGGCCGAACTTCAGCTTGCGACCGCGATAGGCCACGGCCACCTCGTCCGGCACGTCCTCGCGCGCCAGCTGGGCCAGGGCGTGGGCGCAGGCGATCTTCATCTCGTGATTGATGCGTCTGGCCCGGACGTCCAGGGCGCCGCGGAACAGATAGGGGAAGGCCAGGACGTTGTTGACCTGGTTCACATAGTCCGAGCGGCCGGTGGCGATGATGGCGTCCTTGCGCACGGCCAGCACCTCTTCAGGAGTGATCTCCGGATCCGGATTGGCCATGGCGAAGATGATCGGGCGCGGCGCCATGGAGGCGACCATCTCGGGCGTGATCGCGCCCTTGGCCGACAGGCCCAGAACGACGTCGGCTCCCCGCATGGCCTCGGCCAGGGTCCGTTTGTCGGTATCGATGGCGTGCACCGACTTCCACTGGTCCATGCCCTCAGTACGACCGCGATAGATAACGCCGTGCAGGTCGACGACGGTGGCGTTCTCGGGCTTGACGCCCAGCGACTTCATCAGGCTCAGCGACGACAGTCCGGCTGCGCCCGCGCCGACCAGGACCATCTTCACGTCCTCGAACTTGCGCCCGGTGACGTGGCAGGCGTTGATCAGGCCGGCGGTGGAGATGATCGCTGTGCCGTGCTGGTCGTCATGGAAGACGGGAATGTCCAGCAGGTCCTGCAACTCGCTCTCGATGACGAAGCATTCCGGAGACTTGATGTCCTCCAGGTTGATGCCGCCCCAGCTGTCGCCGATGTTCTTGACGACGGTGATGAACTCGTCGGGATCGGTGGCCTTCACCTCGATGTCGAAGCTGTCGACGTCGGCGAAGCGTTTGAACAGGACGGCCTTGCCCTCCATCACCGGCTTGGACGCCAGGTGGCCGAGGTTTCCCATGCCCAGGATGGCCGTGCCGTTCGAGATGACGGCGACCAGATTGCCCTTTGAGGTGTAGTCGTAGGCCTTGTCCGGATCCTCGGCGATGGCGCGCACCGGCACGGCGACGCCGGGCGAATAGGCCAGGGACAGGTCGCGCTGGGTCGCCATGGGCTTGGTCGGCGCCATGGAGATCTTGCCAGGGTGCGGCAGACGATGGAAATCGAGCGCTTCTTCGTCGGAGAAGGTCTGCTTGTCGGTCTGATCGGGCATTTGGGGCTCTGACGGTTTGGGCCCGTCCGGTCTAGCGGCGCCCTTCCCTCGGGACAACCGCCGACGCCCGGGCGGCGAGGATCAGAGGTCCAGGGCGCCCGTGCGCTCGACCTCCACCGGGCCGGTCATCAAGACATGGCCGGTGGCCTCATCCCAGTCGATGACCAGTTCGCCGCCGTCGACGACGACCGTGGCCTTCCTCCCCGTCAGCCCGCGCCGCGCGCAGGCGACCAGGGCCGCGCAGGCGCCGGTGCCGCAGGCCCTGGTCAGGCCGGCGCCGCGCTCGAACACCCTCAGGCGGATGCGGTCGGGGGCCAGGACGCTGGCGAACCCGACATTGACTCCCTCCGGGAACAGGGGGTGGTGCTCGATCAGGGAGCCCGCGCCCACAACGAAGTCATCGTCGAGCCGATCGGTGAAGAAGACGACGTGCGGGTTGCCCATGGAGACGGCGCCGGGCGTATGCACAACCGGATCGTCGATGGGCCCGACCTGCAGCTCGATGCCGCGGGTGTCCATTTCCTCGGCCAGGGGGATGTCGCGCCAGTCCAGCCGGGGCGGACCCATGTCGACGGTGATCCGGTCTCCATCCGCGCCCTTGCCTGCACGCTTCGCCACGGTCTTCCCGCCCAGGGTGTCGATGGTGACCTCGTCCGAGCCGTTGGCCTGCATCAGCATCCAGGCGACGCAGCGCAGGGCGTTGCCGCAGGTCTCGACCGTGCCGCCGTCGGCGTTCCACACCCGCATGAAGGCGTCGGCCGTGTCCGAAGGCTCGATGGCGATCAGCTGGTCGAAGCCCTCGCCGATCTTGCGATCGCCGAGCGCGCGCACGGCGTCGGGGCCCGGCGTGAAGGGCCGGTCCAGCGCATTAACGACGACGAAGTCGTTGCCAGCGCCGTTCATCTTGACGAAGGGTCTGGAGGGCGCGCCGCTCATGGACGCCATATAGACACGTCGGACGAAGGCCCCAAGGTCGCAGTCACGCAACGCCCCCGGCCGCGACTCGTTAGTCTCTTCTCTGAAACGGACGACGAGGCCTTACCAATGAATCTTCCCAATGGCGCGATGGTGGCAGTGGTGGACGGCGAGAAGCTGGCCCTGTTCAAGAACACTGGCCACAACGACGTCGCCCTGACCGCCCTGTCGAACCCGGAAATCGAGGAGCGGGCCTCGGGCTCGGCCGGTCGCGGCTCCAGCGAGGCCAATCCGGACAACGACACCCAGGCCGAGGACGGTTTCGCCATGGGCGTGGCCGAGGTGCTCAACAAATGGGCCTTGGGCGGCAAGTTCGACAAGCTTCTGGTGATCGCGGCGCCCAAGACGCTCGGCGAGCTGCGCAAGCACTGGCACAGGGAACTCTCCTCGCGGCTCGTGGGCGAGATCTCCAAGGACCTGACCGGCCATTCGACCGACCAGATCGCCGCGGCCATCGGCAAGGCCTGATCCGGTCGCCACGGTCCGGCCTGCCGGACCGTGGCGACCGGGCGATCGCGCGACTAGAGGGATGGCATGACAGCCACCGACCGGCTTCCGCGGAGCGGAACTCGCATCCGCGCCCGACTGCGCGCCCTCTATCACGGCTCGTCCCGCACGGCTGTCCGGTTCCGGCTGGCGGTCCTGACCGTCGACCTGATCATCGTCGCTTTCTTCATCGCCGCGCCGCTGCTGAAGCAGGCGGGCCCCGCCTTCTATGTGCTCGACTATGTGGTGGCGGCGCTGCTCGCCGCCGACCTCGCGGCCCGGGCCCTCGCCTACTCCGACATCCGGGACTGGCTGAAACGGCCGATCGTCTGGGTCGACCTGTTCATTCTCGCGACCCTGCTGTTCCCGGCCTGGCTGTTCAACCTGGGCTTCCTGCGGGTGATCCGGCTGTGGACCCTGGTCAGCTCGGACTTCTTCTGGCGCACCGTCGGCCGCAAATACGATGACACCCGGGTCGAGGACACCACCAAGGCTGTCGTCGCCCTGGTCACCTTCGTCTTCGTCGCCACGGGCTTCGTCTACACCGGCTTCATGGGCCGCTATGAAGGCATCAGCGGCTGGGTCGACGCCCTGTATTTCACGGTCACCAGCCTGACGACCACGGGCTACGGCGATATCCTGCTGCCGGGCATCTGGGGGCGGCTCGTGTCGATCGTCATCATGCTGGTCGGCGTCACCCTGTTCGTGCGACTGGGCCAGACCCTGCTCCGGCCGCACAAGGTCCGCTATCCGTGCGAGAAGTGCGGCCTTCAGGTCCATGACCCTGACGCCGTCCACTGCAAGGCCTGCGGCAACCTTCTTTGCATACCCGACGAGGGCGCCGTCTGATTCGCCAGGGTCGGTCCCACGTGACAAAACGGTAAGGTTCGCCGCCTTGCCGCCCGCCCCCTCGCGACTAAGGTGCGCCATCCTTATTTCGGAGCGCCCCCGCATGCGTCGTTCGCTGAGCCTCACGGCCGCCCTCCTCGCCTCCTCCATTCTTGGAACTTCCGCCCTGGCCCAGACCCACACCCCGCCCAACCCGCCGCTGGTCGAGGGGGGCTTCGCCACCACCGACGCGACCGATCCCTATCTCTGGCTGGAAGAGGTCGACGGCGCCCGCGCCATGGCCTGGGTCGAGGACCACAACACCCGCTCGCTCGGCGTGCTCCAGGGCGATCCGCGCTACGAAGGCCTGCACGAACAGGCCCTGGCCCTGGTCCAGGCGCGCGACCGCATCCCGTCACCGGGCTTCACCCATGACGGCCACATCGACAATTTCTGGCAGGACGCGACGCATGTGCGCGGCATCTGGCGGCGCACGACGATCGCCAGCTATCGCACCGACGCACCGCAGTGGGAGACGATCCTCGACCTCGACGCCCTGTCGACGGCCGAGGGCAAGAACTGGGTCTACAAGGGCTCGTCCTGCCTGCCGCCGCAAGAACGTCTGTGCCTGATCTCCCTGTCCGACGGCGGCAAGGACGCCGTGGTGGTGCGCGAGTTCGACTCCGAGAGCCGCACCTTCGTCGACGGCGGCTTCGAACTGCCGGAATCCAAGGGCAGCGCCACCTGGGTCGATGCCGACACCCTGTTGATCGCCCGCGACTTCGGTCCGGGCACGATGACCTCCTCTGGCTATCCGATGATCGTCAAACGGCTGAAGCGCGGCCAGTCGATCGAACAGGCCGAGACCCTCTTCACCGGCCAGCCCTCGGATGTTTCGGTCGGCGCAGGCACGCTGCGCGACGCGGATGGCGTGATCCAGGCGGTGATCATCAATCGCGGCGTGAACTTCTACGAGAGCGAGACCCATCTGCTGAACGCGGACGGGACCACGACCCGGCTGCAACTGCCGGCCAAGTCCGACATCGACGCCCTGGTCCAGGGCCAGCTGGTCGTGACAGTCAAGGAAGACTGGACCGCGCCGTCCGGGCAGGCCTTCAAGACCGGTGACGTCGTCGCCTGGAACCTGGACGCCTGGCTGGCCGACCAGGCCGCGCCGGCCCGGCTGATCATCCGCCCGGGCGCGCGCGAGTCGGTCGAATCCGTCACCGCCACCCGCAACAAGCTGGTCGTCGCCCTGTACGAAAACGTGCGCGGCGCCGCCTATGTCTATACGCCGAACCGGTCCGGCGAATGGTCGCGCACCCGTCTCGACCTGCCCGCCAACTCGACCGTCGGTCTGGGCTCGGCCTCGAAACAGGACGATCGCATCTTCGTCAGCGTCGCCGGCTACCTGAGCCCCTCGACCCTGTCGCTGGTCGACGCGGCCACCGGCGAGATGGCCCAGGTCAAGTCGATCCCGGCCAAGTTCGACGCCTCGGGCATGACTGTGGAACAATTCGAGGCCCGCTCGGCCGACGGCACGATGATCCCCTATTTCGTGGTGCATAAGACCGATATGGCGCTCGACGGGTCCAACCCGACGCTGCTCTACGGCTACGGCGGCTTCCAGGTGTCGCAACTGCCCGGCTATTCGCCCACGGTCGGCAAGCTGTGGCTGGAGCGGGGCGGCGTCTATGTCGTCGCCAATGTCCGCGGCGGCGGCGAGTTCGGCCCCAACTGGCACGAGGCGGCCCTGCAGCAGAACCGCCAGCGCGCCCACGAGGACTTCCAGGCCGTGGCTTTAGACCTTGAGGCCCGCAACATCACCTCCCAGCCCCGGCTCGGCATCATGGGCGGATCGCAGGGCGGGCTGTTCATGGGGGCTATGCTGACCCAGCGTCCGGACCTGATCAACGCGGCAGTCATCCAGGTGCCCCTGTTCGACATGTTCCGCTTCCACCGCCTGCTCGCGGGCGCCTCGTGGCGGGCGGAATACGGCGACCCGGACATCCCGGAACAACGCGCCTGGATCGGCGAATACTCGCCCTACCAGAACCTGCGCGCGGGCCAGCCCTACCCGGAAGTCTTTATTCACACCTCGACCAAGGACGACCGCGTCCACCCGGGCCACGCCCGCAAGGCGGCGGCGCGTCTGGAGGAACTGGGCTATCCGGTCCTGTTCTACGAGAACACCGACGGCGGGCACGCGGCCGGCGCCAACCTGCGCGAAACGGCCCGCCGCATCGCGCTGGAATACACCTACCTTTCGCGCCGCCTGATGGACGCGCCGGCGCAGGAATAGGTTTCGGCATCCGCTCATCCCCGCGAAAGCGAGCACCCCGTGCTTTCGCCAATCAAGGTCGTTCCCATGTTGCGTTCTCTCCTGTTCGGCGTCGCCGCCATCGCCATCTCGGCCCCCGCCCTGGCCCAGACGCCACCGCCGCACTTCCCCGCCGACCTGTCGCCGGCCGGCGTGCGCGCCGCCGACGATCATCTGGCGCTGGAGGAGGTCGAGGGGACCGAGGCCATGGCCTTCGTCCGGGCCGAGAACGAGCGGTCCCTGGCCGCCCTGACCGGTGACCGGCGCTACGAGACCTTCCGCGCCGAGGCCTTCGACATCCTGTCCTCCACCGCCCGCATCCCGGGGCCGGGCTTCCTCGGCGACGGCATAGGCAATTTCTGGCAGGACGCGACCAATCCCAAGGGCCTGTGGCGCCGCACGACGCTGGGCAGCTACCGCACGGACGCGCCTGAGTGGGAGACCCTGATCGACGTCGACGCCCTGTCCCGCGCCGAGGGCAGAGACTGGGTGTGGAAGGGCGCGCGCTGCCTGGCCCCGGACGAGACCCGTTGCCTGGTTTCTCTCTCCGAGGGTGGCAAGGACGCCGTGGTCGTGCGTGAGTTCGACACCATGACCAAGGCCTTCGTCGAGGACGGTTTCATCCTGCCCGAAGGCAAGCATCGGCTCGAATGGTTCGACATCGATACGCTTCTGGTCGCCAGCGACTTCGGTCCCGGCACCCTGACCGAGAGCGGCTATCCCTTCATCGTCAAGCGGCTGAAGCGCGGCCAGACCCTGGCCGACGGCATCGAAATCTATCGCGGCGACATCTCTGATGGCGGCTATGGCGTCAGCCCCTCGGTCTTCCGCGACGGCACGGGCGAGGTTCTGGCCACCATCATCTCCCGCCCGCTCGACACCTATCGCGCAGAGACCTGGCGGCTGAACGGCGGCGTCGCCATCCGCCTGAATTTGCCCGAACGCGTCGCCATCCACGGGGTCCAGAACGGCCGACTGATCGTCGGGCTGGACGAGGCATGGGATCGCGGCGGCTTCCCCGTCGCCGAGGGAACGTTGCTGTCCTTGTCGCTCGACGACCTGGCCCAACCGACCATGCCGCCGCCATCGCCCGACAGCGATCCCGAGACCATCTTCAAGCCGACCGCCCGCCAGTCGGTGCAGGATGTCGCCGTGCTGGACGACGGTCTGGTGGTCGGCGTCTCCGACAACGTCGTGGGCACGCTGCACCGGCTCGCCTTCGGTCAGGGCGGCCGCGCGGCCTGGAGCTCGACCCCGGTCGAGGCCCCCGCCAACAGCGCCGTCGGGATCAGCGACGTGTCGCGCGGTTCGGGCCGGATGTTCGTCTCGACCCAGGGTTTCCTGACGCCGCCTACCCTCAGCCTGCTGCCGACGAATGCCGACGAACTGACGACGCTCAAGTCCGGCCCGGCGATGTTCGACGCCTCCACCCATGTGGTCGAGCAGTTCGAGGCGACCTCTTCGGAAGGGACGAAGATCCCCTATTTCCTCGTCCGGCCGACCAATGCCCCCATGGACGGCTCCACCCCGACGATCATGTTCGGCTACGGCGGCTTCCAGGTCTCCTTCCCGCCCGCCTACAAGCCGGAGCTGGGCAAGCTGTGGCTTGAGAATGGCGGCGCCTATGTGGTGGCCAATATTCGCGGCGGCGGCGAGTTCGGTCCGGCCTGGCATCAGGCGGCCCTGCGCGAGAACCGCCAGCGCGCCTTCAACGACTTCGCCGCTGTGGCCCGGGATCTCGCGACGCGAGGTGTCGCCTCCGCCCGCCGCCTGGGCATCTACGGCCGGTCGAACGGCGGGGTCCTGACCTCGGTCTCGATCACCCAGCACCCTGAGCTCTACAACGGCGCGGTGATCGAGAGCCCCCTCATCGACATGCTACGCTATCAGGACCTGCCGGCCGGCGCGTCGTGGATCGGCGAATACGGCGACCCGCGCATTCCCGGCGACGCCGCCTTCATCAGCCAGTATTCGGCCTATCAGCAACTGCGTCCGGAGGCGGAGTATCCGCGCCTCTACATCACCACCAACACCCGCGACGACCGTGTCCACCCCGGCCATGCGCGCAAATTCGCCGCCCGCCTGGGCGACCAGGGCCACGACCACCTCTATTACGAGGAGACCTCGGGCGGTCACTCCAACGACGCCGACCCGGTCGCCAACGCGCGGCGGTGGGCCCGGCACTATGTCTATCTGAGTCAGCAGCTGATGGATTAGCGATCCTCCCCCGATCGGGGGAGGGGGACCACGAAGTGGTGGAGGGGGCCTGGGCCAAACACGGTGTGCGCGGCTGGCCCCCTCCGTCACGTCGCGAAGGCGCGCCGCGCCACCTCCCCCAATGGGGGAGGAGACCTCCCTTCACGGGAATATGAGGCGCGCGCGAACTCTGCTCCCGCTAGGACTCCAGCCCATGAAGGCTAGGGGCATCATCGTCGCGGGCGTCGCCGCCCTGGGTCTGCTCGGCGCGGTTGGTTCGACCGCCCAGTCGGCGGGCGCACGCCCCGTTCGCCTGTCGGGGACGACCGCCGAGCCGGTGGTGGTGGAGCTGTTCACCGCCCAGGGCTGTTCCGGCTGTCCCGCCGCCAACCAGGTGGTCGAGGGTCTGGCCGGGGAGCCGGGCGTCATCGCCCTGACCTACGCCGTCGACTACTGGGACTACCTCGGCTGGCCCGACACCTTCGCCAAGCCCGAGTTCGCCCAGCGCCAGCGTGCCTATCAGACCGCCATGCGTCTGCGGAACGTCTATACGCCCCAGATCGTGATCGACGGGCGTCGACAGGTCTCGGGCGCGCAAGGGGAGGCGATCCAGGTCGCCGTCAACGAAGAAGCCGCCCGGCGCAACTTCCCGCCGCAGGTCCAGTTCCGCGAGAGCGGCGACGCGGTCGGGGTCGGCTCGGGCCGCGCGCCCTCCGGCGGCGCCGACGTCTGGGCCGTTGTCTATCGTCCGGGGCTGCAGACCGTGACCGTGGCCGGGGGCGACAACCGGGGCCGCGACGTCCGCCACATCAATGTCGTCCAGAGCCTGACCCGGCTCGGCGACTGGACCGGTCGTCCGATCCTGCTCGACCTGCCCGAGGCCGTCGATCCCCAGGACAAGGTTGTCGTGATGGTCCAGTCGCGCGCCGATCGGCGGATTCTCAGCGCCGCGGCGCGTTGACGCCTTCCGTTGTCCGAGTCAGCCAAACCCTTGGCGCCCCTATCAGTTTCGGTCACTGTCCGCCGTGAAACGATCGTCGCTATTGACGATTCGTCGCCATCCGATGGCGGCGCTCTGGGGGAGCGAAGATGATTGAGCGCGCGGGTCGGGTCGTCGGGGGACGCACCCCTATCGCCGCCGCGCTCGCCATCGTCGCAGCCGTCGCGTCCTTGACCCTGACGGCGGCGCCGGCCGGGTCGCAAACCCGTCCGGCGTCAGCTCCCAACCCCGATCTCGAGGCCCGCGCCATCACCCGGATGGTCACTGCCGCCGAAGTGGCCGACTGGGCGCGTGAACGTCGCGACGCCCCGGCGATGATCGTTGCGGCCCGCATGCTGGGCGACATCCCGACCCGACGCGAGAACGGCGACGAACCCTTCCTGACCCATGCCGCCCTGCTGGACGAAGCCGAGACCTTCGCCGGGGGCGACCGCGTCCTGCTGGACCAGATTTCGCGCGAACGGTCGCCGGACAAGGGTGTGCGCGCCTCGCCTTTCGGTGCCGGTCCGATCGTTGTGGTGCGCCGCCTGCGCGCGCGCGCGACCTATAGTTTCACCATCGAGGCCCGTCGCAACGAAGTGCTGCGCGTGGCCGCCATCGGCGACGGCGACACCAATATCGACCTCGCGCTGCGGGACGAGAACGGCGCCGTCGTCTGCTCCGACGGCTCGCTCGACCACTACCCGGTCTGTACCGTCGCCCGCCCCCAGGCCGGCCCGATCCGCATCGAGATCGTCAACCGCGGCGAGGTCTGGTCGCGGGTGCAGATCTTGACGAACTAGGATCAGGGGTCTCCTCCCCGTCGCGCAGCGATGGGGAGGTGGATTCGCAGCGAAGCGGAGGAGACCGAGGGGTTCTGTCCGCGCGAGCGAAGAACCCCTCCGTCAGCTCGCGAAGGGCTCGCTGCCACCTCCCCATCGCCAAGTGGCGACGGGGAGGAGACGTGGCTTAAGCCCCCGCCTTCACCGCGAAGCCCCACGCCGCCCTGGCCAGCGGGACCACCTGTTTCGCCGTCTCGAGGGCATGGGCCGAGGCCGCCGTGCCGTCGCGCACCCGTCCGGCGATGCCCTGACAGATCGCCGCCAGCCGGAACAGGTTGTAGGCCATCAGCCAGTCGAGGTTCTCCGGCGGCCGCAGCCCGCTGCGCGCCACATAGCGTTCGATCGTCTCCTCGACCGTCGGAATGCCCAGCGCGGGCAGGTCCAGGCCCGCCAGGCCGTTGCGCACCGTCGGTGGCAGGACCCAGCCGATCAGCAGATAGGAGAAGTCCGCCATCGGGTCGCCGAGCGTCGACAGTTCCCAGTCCAGCACCGCGCATACCTCGGCCGACCCGGGCGCCATGATCATGTTGTCGAGGCGGAAATCGCCGTGGACGATTCGCGTTGGTCCCTCGGCCGGCAGACCCTGCGGGAGCCAGTCGATCAGCCGGTCCATCTCCGGGATCGGATCGATCTCGGAGGCGCGGTACTGTCTGGTCCAGCGCCCGACCTGACGCGCGAAATAGTTTCCCGGCTTGCCGTAGTCGGCCAGCCCGATCGCGGCGGGATCGAATTTGTGCAGGTCGGCGAGCGCATCGGTCTGGGCCTCGAAGATGGCGCGACGTTCGGCCGGCTCCATCCCCGGCAGCTTCAGGTCCCACAGGACCCGGCCCTCGACCTTGTCCATGACGTAGAACATCGATCCGATCACGGCATCATCCGTGCACAGAGCATAGGGCCGAGCGACTGGATAGCCCTGTTTGTACAGAGCCGAGGTCACCGCGAACTCCCGATCCACGGCATGGGCCGAGGGCAGCAGCACGCCCGGCGGTTTCCGGCGCAGCACATAAGCCGCGCCCGGCGTGGACAGTTCATAGGTGGGGTTCGACTGTCCGCCCTTGAACTGGCGGAGGGTCAGCGGCCCGGCATAGCCCTCGACGTTCGCGGCCATCCAGACATCCAGCGCGGCCTCGTCCAGTCGGTAGCGAGGGTCGACCTCCCGTGTTCCGGAAAAGGCGGCCTGGGGATCTGTGGAACTGTCGGTCATTGCGCGGCGACAATGGCGGCCTTGACCGCGCGATGCCAGCCCCCCAGCAGCGCTTCACGCCGTTCCGCCGACATCCGCGGTTTCCACACGGCCGGGGCCTCCTCGTTGCGGGGTTCCAGATCGTCGATCAGCCCGACGCCCAGCGCCGCCAGTCTTGCAGCGCCCAGCGCCGTCATCTCCTGAAACGCCGGGCGCTCGACCGTGACCTCGCAGATGTCGGCCACGAACTGCATGGCGAAGGCGTTGGCCGTGACCCCGCCGTCGACCTTCAGCACGCTGAATCTCGGCGCACCGTCCTTCGCCAGGGCGTCCAGCAGGTCGCGCGTCTGATAGGCCAGGGCCTCCAGCGCCGCCCGCACGAAATGGGCCGGCTTCGTGTCCCGCGTCAGGCCGATCACCGCGCCGCGCGCATCCGGCTCCCACCACGGCGCCCCCAGGCCGGTGAATCCGGGAACCAGATAGACCCCGCCATTGTCCTTGAGTCCCTGGGCCACCGCCTCGGACTGGCGGCTGTCGGAGATCATCCCGACCCCGTCCCTGAGCCACTGGATCGCCGACCCGGCCGAGAAGATCGACCCCTCAAGCGCCCAGGCGACGGTCTCCCCGACCTGATAGCCGAGGGTGCCCAGCAGCCTGCTCGACGAGGCCACCGGATCGGCGCCGACATTGGCGACCAGGAAGGCGCCGGTGCCATAGGTGATCTTGGCGTCGCCGGGCTTCAGCGCGCCGTGCCCGACCAGGGCCGCCTGCTGGTCTCCCGCAGAGCCCGCGATCGGCAGGGCGCGCCCGAACAGGCCGGGATCGCTCTCGCCCAAGACCTCGGCGCAGCCGACGATCCGGGGCAGGGCGACTTTCGGAACCCTGAACAGTTCGCACAGGTCGTCGCGCCACTCGCGCGTCCTGAGGTCCATCAGGGAGGTACGGCTGGCGTTGGTCGCATCGGTGACGTGGCGCGCGCCGTTCGTCAGCTTCCAGACCAGCCAGCTGTCGATCGTCCCCAACTTGACCTCGCCCTTCGCGGCCCGCTCCCGCGCCCCCGGCACGGCGTCCAGCAGCCAGGCGAACTTGGTCGCCGAGAAATAGGGATCGAGGATCAGGCCGGTCGCCGCCTGCACCATGGCCTCATGCCCCTCCGCCGCCATGCGCGCCGAGACGTCCGCCGTCCGTCGGTCCTGCCAGACGATGGCCCTGTGCAGGGGCTCGCCGGTTGCGGCGTCCCACAGCACCGAGGTCTCCCTCTGGTTGGTCATGCCGATGGCCGCGAACCGGCCGACGCCGCCTGCGGTCTTGATGACCTCGCGACAGGTCTGCAGCGTCGCAGCCCAGATCTCGGCCGCGTCATGCTCGACCCAGCCCGAGTGAGGGAAATACTGTTCCAGCTCGATCTGGCTGACCGCCAAGGGATGCAGACCCCTGTCCTCGCGCAGCTCGAAGGCGATGGCGCGGGTCGAGGTCGTGCCCTGGTCGATGGCGAGGATGCAGGTCGTCATGGTTCTCAGCGTTTCCCTCGTTTTCGCCACCTTACGCGGACGGACCGGATCGGGTTAAGTGCCTCGCATGTCCGACCGCACCGCTTCCTACGAAGGCGTCCTCGACGCCGCCCGCCAGATCGCCCCGGCGGCGGTCCGCACCCCCCTGATCGAGAGCCCTGCCCTCAACGAACGGATGGGCGGCCGCGTCCTGCTCAAGGCCGAGACGATGCAGGTCGCCGGCGCCTTCAAGTTCCGGGGCGCCTACAACCGGATCAGCCGCTTCAGCGCCGCCGAACTGGCCGCCGGCGTCGTCGCCTTCTCCTCCGGCAACCATGCACAGGGCGTGGCGGCGGCGGCGAAGCTCATGGGAACCAGAGCGGTCATCGTCATGCCGGCCGACAGCCCCGCCATAAAGATCGCCGGGGTGAAGTCTTTCGGCGGCGAGGTCCGCCTCTATGATCGATGGACCGAGAGCCGCGAGGAGATCGGCGCCCAGGTCGCCAGGGAGCGCGGCTCCGTCCTCGTGCCCCCGTTTGACGATCCCTATGTGATCGAAGGCCAGGGCACGACGGCGCTGGAACTGCTGGGCCAGGCCGAGTCCCCGGTCGACCAGCTGCTGTGCTGCTGCTCCGGCGGCGGACTGATGGCCGGCATCAATCTGGTCATCGAGGCCCGCAGTCCGCAGACGAGGACCTGGGCCGTCGAGCCCGAGGCCTATGACGACACCGCCCGCTCGCTGGCCGCCGGCGAACGGATGGGCCACCCGCAGGGCCCGCCCTCGATCTGCGACTCGCTCCAGACCCCGATCCCCGGCGTCCTGACCTTCCCGATCAACCAGCGCGTCCTCTCCGGCGTCCTTACGATCAGCGACATGGAGGCGGCCGAGGCCGTCGCCTACGCCTTCCGCGCCCTGAAGCTGGTGGTCGAACCCGGCGGCGCCGCGGCCCTCGCCGCCGTCCTCGCCGGCAAGATCGAGACGAAGGGACGGACCACCGCCGTCATCCTGTCCGGGGGCAATATCGACCCCGGCCTGTTCGCCGATATCATCGAAGGCCGGTTCGTTCCGGCCGCTCAAGGAGCCGCCGCATGACCAAACCCTCTGACCTCCAGTCGCTGATCGGCACAGAGATCGGCGTCTCGAAATGGATCCTCGTCGACCAGGCCCGCATCGACGCCTTCGCCGAGATCACGGAGGATCGCCAGTTCATCCACATCGACCCGGTCGCCGCCAAACAGACCCCGTTCGGAGGCACGATCGCCCACGGCTTCCTGACCCTCAGCCTCGCCTCGGCCATGTCCTATGATGCGGTCAAGCCGCTGGATGGCGTGGTGATGGGCGTCAACTACGGGTTCGACAAACTCCGCTTCCTCGCCCCCGTCCCTGCCGGCTCCAGAATCCGCGGACGCTTCAAGCTGCTCTCGGCCGAGGACAAGGGCGCCAATGGGGGCGTCACCCGCTGGCTGCTGAAGCACGAACTGACCGTCGAGATCGAAGGCGCCGACAAGCCCGCCCTGATCGCCGAATGGCTTGGAATGCAGATGGTCGGCGGCTGACTTGAAAATGGTCGGAATTTCGACCATTATTCTGTCATGGCCCATGTCTCCGTTTCCGAGGCAAAGACCCGGTTCACCGAAATCCTTCGTCTCGTCGAGGCGGGGGAAGAGGTTGTCGTGACTCGTCACGGCAAGGAAGTCGCCCAGATCGGTCCGCGCCGGATCAAGCCTACGCCCACCCAAAAGCTGGCGGCCATCCGCAAGGCCCAGGAGTTGGCCAGAGGCAAGGTCGAGCCCGGCTTTTCTGCCGCGCGCAGCGCGGACTTCCTCTACGAGGGTGACGGCCTTCCCGGATGATCGTCGTCGACGCCTCGGCTCTCATCGCCGTGGTGGCTGAAGAACCTGAAGCGGCCGCCTGCATCGCGGTCCTGATCGACAACGATCTCATCATTTCCGCCGCGACGCTCGCGGAGGTGCTGATCGTCGCCAAGCGCAAACGACTGGAGCCGAGCCTGCGCGCCCTCCTCGAGGGACTGGCCATGGACGTCGCGGAGGTCGATGCGGACTTCGCCGAACGCTCTGCGCTGGCCTATGGCCGTTGGGGCAAGGGATTTCATGCGGCCCAACTGAACTATGGCGACAGTTTCAGCTACGCTCTTGCCGAAATGTACGATTGCCCGTTGCTGTATGTCGGCGACGATTTCGCCCAGACCGACATCCGCAGCGCCCTGATCTGATCGCCCACGCTACCCGAACGCCGCCAGCCGCTGGTCCAGCGTCGCCCGCACCGCCGGCCATTCCTCTGCCAGGATGGAAAAGATCACCGAGCTTCGCACCCGCCCGGTCCAGGTGATCTTGTCGTTGCGCATGACGCCCTCGCGAACCGCGCCGAGTTTCGCCATCGCCGCCTGGCTGCGCAGATTGATCTGGTCGACCTGAAACGCCACCCGCTGCGCTCCGCAGGCGAAGGCCTGCTCCAGCATCAGGCGCTTGGTTGCCGGGTTCACCACCCCGCCGCGCGCCTCGGGCCGGTAACAGGTCGTACCGATCTCCACCGCGCGATCGGCCCGCAGGATGTTGATGAAGGTCGACAGGCCGACGACCTCGCCCTCGCGGACCACCGCGAACGGAATCCGCGTCCCGGCCGCCTGCTGGTCGCGCATGGCCTGCCAGCCGCCGTCGAACCGGTCGCCGCCCAGGGAGGAGTAATAGAAGGTGGGCCACAGCTCCGGATCGGCGTCGCAGGCCAGCCTCAGCGGCTCCTTGTGACGCTCCCCGAATGGCTCCAGCCGGACGAAGTCGTTCTCCAGAACCTCCGATCGGAGGATCATTCCCCCAGGCACCTCAGGGCGACCTCGAGGTTTCGCAGGCCGTCCTCGCCGGTCACCGCAGGCGTCTCGCCGGTGCGGATCGCGTGAGCGAAGGCTTCCAGCTCCTTCTTCAGCGGCTCGTTAGGCCAGCTCATCACGCCGCGCGTGGAATAGGAGCCGTCCGGCTGCTGGCCGAAATATTCGGTGACCTGTCGCGTCATCAGGTCGGCCACGACGAACTTGGTCTGCGTCGCGACCTGCAGGGTGCGGGTCTTGTAGGGGGTGACCCAATTGGTGGTGATGTGGGCGATCACCCCGTTCTCCAGCCGGAACTGAAGCAGGGCCGTATCCTCACGGTCGGCGCGGGTGCGGGCGAGCTGCGGCTGGACCTCGGCGATCTCCGAGCCCGTCAGGTGACGGATGATGTCGATGTCGTGCACGGCCAGATCGATGACCACGCCCACCTCGCCCATGCGCGGCGGGAAGGGGCCGACGCGGGTGATCTGGATGGAGATGACGTCCTCGCCCTCGATGGCGCGCTTGACCGCCTCCACCGCCGGGTTGAACCGCTCGACCTGACCGACCATCAGAACCCGGGCGTTGGCCTTGGCCGCGTCGATCATCCGCTGGGCGTCGGCCACGGTTGCGGCGATCGGCTTTTCGACCAGCACATGGACGCCCGATTCGAGCAGGGCGACGCCGAGGTCGGCGTGATGGCGGTTCGGCGTGGCGATGACGGCGGCTTCCAGCCCGCCCGCGACGAACTCTGCGGCGGTGGTCACAGCCTGCGCCCCATAGGCCGAGGCGACGCCCTCGGCGACCACGGCGTCGGGATCGAAGACCAGGGCCAGGTCGATCTCGCGCATCTCGGACAGGACGCGGGCGTGGTTGCGCCCCATGACGCCGGCGCCGGCGACGCCGGTGCGCATCGGCGCGTGCAGATGGGTCGGGTTCATGTGCTTAGCCCTTGTAGCTGGCGACGGCGGCGACGATCCGGTCCTGGGTCGCCTCGTCCAGATCAGCGTGCATCGGCAGGCTGATGACCACCTTCATCAAGGCCTCGGTCACCGGCAATCCCTGAGGCCCGCGCGGGTGCATGTCATAGGCCGGCTGCAGATGCAGCGGGATCGGATAGTAGACCGCCGACGGCACGCCCTGGTCGCGCAGGTGGGCCGCCAGACCGTCACGGTCCGGATGTTCGATCGTGTACTGGGCCCAGTTCGAGACGTTGCCCGCGGGCAGATACGGTACGGCCGTGACGTGCGGCGCCAGCAGTTCGTTGTAGCGGGCGGCGATCCGCGTGCGCCATTCGATCTCCTGGGGGAAGACCTTCAGCTTCTCGATCAGGACGGCGGCCTGCACCGTGTCCAGACGCGAGTTCATCCCGACCCGCATGTTCAGATATTTGGTGTCGTGCTCAAAGGTCCGGCCGACCAGATCCTTGGCCACCGCCTTGCCGTGCACGCGGTAGCTGTCGATCTCCTGGGCCAGATCATCGTCGTCGGTCAGAACCGCCCCGCCGTCGCCGTAGCAACCCAGCGGCTTGGCCGGAAAGAAGCTGGTCGTCGTCACGTCGGCCCATTTCAGGGGATGGTCGCCGTCGATGGTGCAGCCGAACCCCTGGGCCGAATCCGCGATCAGCTTCAGCCCGTACCGGTCGCAGATCGTCTTGATGGCCGGATAGTCGGCGGGCTGGCCGAACAGGTCGACGGCGATCACGACGCGGGGCCTCAGCCGACCCTCCGCGATCGTCGCCTCGATGGCCGCCTCCAGGTGGCCGGGGTCGATGTTGTAGGTGCGCGGATCGATGTCGATGAAGACCGGCGTCGCGCCCAGCCACGGCACGACCTCGGCGGTGGCGCAGAAGGTGAAGCTGGGCACGAAGACCGCATCGCCCGGTCGGAGACCCCAGGCCATCAGCGGCAGGGCCAGGGCTTCGGTCCCGTTGGCGCAGCCCAGCGCATGCTTCGCCCCGCCGAACGCCGCCAGAGCCGTCTCGAACTCGCGCACCGGCGGGCCCATGACATAGGCCCCGCTCTCGACGGCGGCCATCATGGCGGCCTCGATCTTGCCGCCCAAACGGCGGCGTTGGGCCTGCAGGTCGATGAAGGCGATGCTCATGGGGGAACCTCTCTCGAAACGGGGCGGCGCAGAACCCGGATCAGGGGGCGGCCTTCGAAGGTGGGGCCGTCTAACCCGCCGGGCGCCGCAACGCCAAACACAAGGGGGTCACTTCGCGTTGCGCCTTGCAACGGTCCTGCCTATTCCATGCACCGTCCGAACCCGGAGCCCGCCGCCTTGAATACTGTGCCGACGACCTATCCCGCCGTCTTCCTCGACCGCGACGGTGTCCTGATCACCGACAGCGGCTATCCGCACCTCGAAGAGCATCTGATCCTGATCCCCGGCGCGGCCGACGCTGTCCGTCGCCTGAACGCCCTCGGCTATCTGGTCGTCATCGTCACCAACCAGTCCGGCGTGGCGCGGGGCCTGTTCAGCTTCGAACAGATGGAGGGGTTCAATGCCCTGCTGGTCCGTCGCCTGGCCGGCAAGGGCGCCCGCATCGGCGCCGTCTATGCCTGCCCGTTCCATAATGAGGCGGAGGATCCCAGATGGCTCCACCCCGACCATCCGGATCGCAAGCCCAACCCCGGCATGATCCTGCGCGCCATTGCCGACCATGACATCGACCCGGCCCGCTCCTTCCTGATCGGCGACCGTCAGAGCGATCTGGACGCCGCCCGTCGCGCCGGCCTGCCAGGCTTCCTGTTCGAAGGCGGCAATCTCGATCATTTCGTCCGCGACCTGCTCGGCGGGTGATCGCAATTCACTGGCCTGTTCACCGGAGGATGAAATAAGCTCCGGTCGACGCGGGGGGCGTCCTGGCTTGGGAGTGCGCCGCAATGGCCGAATCGACCCTGTATTCCGAGCGTCGCTGGACCTCGTCCGACGGGCTCAGCCTGTTCGCCCGCGACTATCCGGGGGCGGACGGTCCGGCGAAACTGCCGGCCATCGCCATTCACGGCCTGACGCGCAACTCCGCCGACTTTGACGCCATCGCCCCCTTGATCGCGCGGGGCGGCCGCCGGGTCCTGGCGCTCGACGTGCGCGGGCGCGGCCAGTCCGATCGCGCCACCGACCCGATGACCTACCAGCCGCCGGTCTATGCCAAGGACGTTCTGGGTCTGCTTGAGGCCGCCGGAATCGAGCGGGCCGTCTTCCTCGGCACCTCAATGGGCGGGCTGATCACCATGGCGATCACGGCTCTGAAGAGCCGCGTCGTCGCCGCCGCCATCCTCAACGATATCGGCCCCCAGGTGTCGCCCGAGGGCCTGGCCCGCATCGCCGCCTATTCCGGCCAGCCGGTGGACACCCCGACCTGGGCCGCCGCCACCGCCTACGCGAAGCGCATCAATGAGATCGCCTTGCCGCACTACACAGACGCCGACTGGGACGCCTTTGCACGGCGCACCTTCCGCGACGGCACGGAGGGCTCGCCCGTCCTCAACTACGACCCCGACATCGCAGTCCCGATTAGAGCGGCCGGCGCCAAGGCCCTGGCCCCGAACCTGTGGCCCTATTTCCGCAAGCTGGCCCGCAAGCGCCCGACCCTGCTGATCCGGGGCGGAACGTCGGACCTGCTGGGCGCCGAAATCGTGGCGAAGATGCAGAAGGCCGCCCCCGACATGCGCTACGCCGAGATCCCCGACATCGGCCACGCCCCGATGCTGGACGAGCCGGAGTCGAAAGCTGCGATCTTCGAATTCCTGCGGGACGTTCCGTAGAACGTCTCCTCCCTGTTCGCCGCTTGGCGAATGGGGAAGTGGCGGCGAGCCCTTCGCGAGCTGACGGAGGGGGTCTTCATGCATGCGGAAAGAACTTCTCCGTCTCTCCGCTACGCTTCGAGCCACCTCCCCATCCTTCGGACGGGGAGGAGACGCCCTACGCCTTCCGCACGAACTCTGTCCGCAGCACCAGGCCGCGCACCTTGTCGACATTGGCCTCGATCTCGTCTGTGTCGTCGGTCAGGCGGATGTTCTTGACCAGGGCGCCGCGCTTCAGCGTCACACCGCCCGATCCCTTGACCTTCAGATCCTTGATCAGAGTCACGCTGTCGCCGTCCGACAGGATGTTGCCGTTGGAGTCTTTAGTGGGGGCTTCGGTCATCCCGGTGCTCTAGGCGTCCGGGACGTTCGCGTCCAACTCATCCAGCCAGACCCGCGCATTCCCGTCCGACGGCGCCCGCCAGTCGCCGCGCGGCGACAGCGACCCGCCCGTCACCACCTTGGGCCCGTTCGGCAGGGCCGAGCGCTTGAACTGGCTGGTCTGGAAGAACCGCACGAGGAATTTCCGCAGCCAGAATTTGATCGTCGCCAGATCATAAGCGACCCGGTCGCCGTGCGGATGATGCGCCGGCCACTGGCCCCGCGACGCGTCCCCCCACGCCTGATGGCATAGCCAGGCGACCTTCGACGGCGTCATGCCGAAGCGGGTGATGTGGAACAGGAAGAAGTCGTTCAGCGCATAGGGACCGACTGTCCCCTCCGTCGACTGGATCTTCCCGTCCGCCCCCGCCGGCACCAGCTCCGGCGAAATCTCCGTGTCCAGAATGGCATTCAGCACGGCCGCCGCCCCGGCCATGTCGTCCCGCCCCGCGACCCAGCGGATCAGATGCCGGATCAGGGTCTTCGCCACCCCGCCGTTGACGTTGTAGTGGCTCATATGGTCGCCGACCCCATAGGTGGCCCAGCCCAGGGCCAGCTCCGACAGGTCGCCGGTGCCCAGGACGAACGCCTTGTTGTGGTTGGCCAGCCTGAAGAGGTAGTCGGTTCTCAGTCCCGCCTGCACGTTCTCGAACGTGATGTCGTGCACCGGCTGTCCGTCCGCATACGGATGTTTGATGTCCTTCAGCATCCGCTCGGCCGCGGGCCGAATGTCGATCTCCTCGCCCGTGACGCCCAGCGCCGTCATCAGGGCCCACGCATTGCCCCTGGTCCCGTCCGAGGTCGCGAATCCCGGCAGGGTGTAGGCGAGGATATTGGTCCTTGGCAGTTTCAGCCGATCGAACGCCCCGCAGGCGACCAGCAGGGCCTGGGTCGAATCGAGCCCGCCCGACACGCCGATGCACAGCCGTTCGGCGCCGGTCGCCGTCATCCGCCGCATCAGCCCCTGCACCTGGATGTTGAAGGCCTCATAGCAGTCCTGGTCGAGCCGCCGGGGATCGTCCGGCACGAAGGGGAAGCGGTCGAGGGGGCGGATCAGCCCGCCCGGTTCCCGCTCCTGCGCCGCCTCGAACGGAATCACCGTCGCCGCCTCGCCCTCGATCCGCGCACAGTCGGCGAAGGTCCCGTTCCTCAGCCGGTCCATGCCGATCCGGTCGACGTCGACATCCGCCACAGTCAGGTGAGCCGTCATCGCGAACCGCTGCCCTTCCGCCAGCTTGGCGCCAAGTTCGTGGATCGTCGCCTGTCCGTCCCAGGCCAGGTCGGTGGTGCTTTCGCCCCATCCCGAGGCGGCGAAGGCATAGGCCGACAGCGTTCGCGCCGACTGGCTGGCGCACAACACGGCCCGCTCGTCGGCCTTGCCGATGACGATGTTGGAGGCCGACAGGTTCAGCAGGATCCGTGCGCCCGCCAGCGCCGCCCGCGTCGACGGCGGCAAGGGCGCCCAGAAGTCCTCGCAGATCTCGGCCGCGAACACGAAGCCCGGCTGATTGGTCGCCTCAAAGATCAGGCCCGGCGCGAAATACACGCTCTCGCCGCCCAGGATGACCGCATCCTCGCTCCGCGACGCCGCCGGCGCGAACCAGCGCTTCTCGTAATATTCGCGGTAGTTCGGCAGATAGGTCTTGGGCACGACTCCCAGCACGGCTCCGCCGCCCAGCACCACCGCGCAGTTGAACAGGGCGTCCCCGTTGCGGATCGGCGCCCCGACCACGGCGACCAGCCCCGCCTCATCGGCGGCTTCTGCGATGACGTCGACCTGTCGCTCCACCTCATCCAGCAGCGCCGCCTGCATGTGCAGATCGTCGATCGCGTAGCCGCTCAGCGACAGTTCGGGGAAGACGATCAGGTCCACGCCCTGTTCGCCCGCCTGTTTGATCAGGGCGACGTGCTCCTCCGCATTGGCTTTGGGGTCGGCGATGTGGACCACCGGCGTCGCCGCCGCGACCCGGACGAAGCCGTGCGTGCGAGGCGAATGGAAGGGGTCGGTCTTGGCCAAGGCGCAGTCCTCGATGCTTATGCTCGTATAGAGCCAAAGGCCCGAAGGCCCAACCTACTCCCTTCTCCCCTTGCGGGAGAAGGTGGCTGAGCGAAGCGAAGTCGGATGAGGGGTCACGCTGCCGTTTGAAGTCAGCCCTGCCAGCCCTCATTCCAGCCGCCGGTGCGACCCCTCATCCGTCAGCCTGCGGCTGCCACCTTCTCCCGCAAGGGGAGAAGGACAGTGCTGGCCCGCCAGATTGCGGATGACGCCCCATCCCGGCCCCGCTAAAGCCCTCCCATGACCGACACGCCCAAGAAGGGCTGGTTCCAGCGCCTCAGCCAGGGACTGGCCCGCTCCAGCCAGCAGATGACCGAACAGGTCGTTTCCGCCTTCGTGAAAGAGCCCCTGTCGGAGGCCGCTCTCGAAGGCCTCGAGGAGCATCTGCTGGAAAGTGATCTCGGCCCCGCCGCCACCGACCGGATCGTCGCCCGCTTCCGCGACCTGCGCTTCGGCGGCGCCTCTTCCGAGCGCGAGGTCAAGGAGGCCCTGGCCGAGGCCGTCGCCGCCGAACTCCTGCCGCGTCAGGCGACCTTCGATCCGCTCGGCCCCGACGGCGTGGCCGGAGGGATCAAGCCGTTCGTCGTCCTGTTCGTCGGCGTGAACGGATCGGGCAAGACCACCACCCTCGGCAAGATCGCGGCCGACCTGACCGGCAAGGGCGCCAGGGTCATGATCGTCGCCGGCGACACCTTCCGCGCCGCCGCCCGCGAACAGCTCAAGGTCTGGGCCGAGCGCGCCGGGGCCCATTTCGAGAGCCGCCGCGACGGCGCCGATCCCGCCGGTCTCGCCTTCGACGCCTATACCCGGGCGCGGGCAGAGGACTACGACGTCGTCCTGATCGACACCGCCGGCCGGCTGCAGAACAAGTCCGCCCTGATGGACGAACTGCTCAAGATCGTGCGCGTTCTGAAGAAGATCGATCCGGACGCCCCGCACGAGACCCTGCTGGTGCTGGACGCCACCGTGGGCAGGAACGCCCTGGCCCAGGAGCAGATCTTCGGCCGCACCGCCTTCGTCTCCGGCCTGGTCATGACCAAGCTGGACGGCACGGCGCGCGGCGGCGTTCTGGTTCCCGTCGCCCAGGCCTCGGACGCCCCCATCAAGCTGATCGGCGTGGGCGAGGGGATCGACGACCTGCAGCCCTTCGACGCCCGCGCCTTCTCCCGCTCGCTCGTCGGCCTCGAGGACTAGACCATGACTGACATGCCCGAGCCCAAGCAGGGTCCGCCAACCTGGATCCGTCAGGTCGTCGATTTCGGCGCCCTCGCCGCCTTCGCCGCGACCTTCATCTTCTTCCGCGTGCGCGGCCTGCCGGGCGACCAGGCCCTTGTCCACGCCACCTGGGGGCTGGTGGCCGGTTCGGGCGTCGCCGTGGCGGTCGGGCTGCTGGTCGAGAAACGTCTCGCCCTCATGCCTTTGCTGGTCGGTGGTTTCGCCCTGGTCTTCGGCGTCCTGACCCTCGTCTTCAACGACGACCTGTTCGTGAAGCTGAAGGTGACGGTGCTCAACGCCTCGCTGGCCATCGCGCTGCTGGGCGGCCTCTACCTCGGCAAACAGCCGCTGAAGGCCCTTCTCGGGACGGTCATCCCGGTCAACGACGCCGCCTGGCGCACCCTGACCTTCCGCTACGGCCTGTATTTCGCCGCCGTCGCCGTGGTCAACGAACTGGTCCGGTCCGAGGCCCTGGTCGCCTGGGCCGCCGCCCGCCTGGGCCACACCACGGTCGACCCGGCCGACGTCTGGGTCAGTTTCCGCGGTGTCCTGTGGATCGCCTCATCCATCTTCGGCCTGTCGCAGGTACCGCTGATCATGAAGAACCTGGTATCGGAAGACCCCGTCGATACTTCAGCGCCCGCGAGGCCGGACACCGCGCCCTGAACTCTTTTCTCCGTGCACTCCGGCGAAGGCCGGGGTGCACAGTGAGAGGTTGGGCATGCCTGCCCGTTGACGCATCACTGTCGTTAAATCGTAAAGGCTCGCTGATAACCCTCCGCATACGGCAGAGGGATACGGCCATGGTGAAATCCGGCAAACAGGCGCGGCGGTCCGGTACGCTCGCCGATTCCCCAAGTCACCTGATGCATCGAGCGCTCCAGCTCGCGCTCGATATCTATTCCGAAGAGGCCGGCGAGGGCGGCCCGACCCAGCGGCAGTTCGCCGTCATGGAGGCCGTCTCCGTGAAGGAAGGCCTGACCCAAACCGACCTGGTCCGCGCCACAGGCATCGACCGCTCGACCCTGGCCGACCTCGTCGCCCGCATGACCACCAAGGGGCTGCTGTCGCGGGAACGCTCGACGATCGACGCCCGCGCCAAGGCCGTGCGCCTGTCGGAAGAAGGTCAGGCCCTGTTGAATCAGGCCCGGCCCCGCGTCGAGGCCGCCGACAAGCGGATCATGGGCCTCTTGCCCAAGGCCAAGCGGGACGGTTTCCTCGACATGCTGGCCGAGATCGCCGCCGCCGCCGACGCCGCGCCCGATGCAGAGAAGGCCGAGGCCAAGGCCCTGAAGAAGGCCACCAAGGAGGCCCGCAAGGCCGAGAAGGCGGCGGAGAAGGCGGCCAAACCGAAGAAGGCCCCCAAGACGCCGAAACTGAAGAAGCCCAAGGCCGTCGCACCGGTCGCCTGACGGGCGAACCTGGAGCAGGATTCACGCGTCAGTCTCAAAACGACCAGGCTCTAACTCGGGTCGCCCGCAGCGCCCGCCGGGCTCAGTTTCCAGCGGATCTTGGTCTCCGCATCCGTGCGCGCCGAGCCCCGCACCACGACCTGCAACGAGCGTCGCGTCAGACCCTCCTCCACGTGCACGGACGGTTCGATGGCGACATCCGGACCATCGGTGCGGAACCACCAGCCCCGCCCGGAATGTCCGCGCAGCAGGATCGACCGGCGATCGCGCGCCAGCGACGCCTGCACCCCCGGCTCCAGATGGAAGCGTACGGCATAGGGGGCGGCGATGATCCGGACCACGTCGCGATTTCCGGCCGCCGGGTGCAGCCGCTCCTCGGCCCGCAATTCGTCCAGCCTCTGGTCCAGATATAGCCGGCGCTGGTGCATCAGGCCGAATGCCTGGGCCCAGGCGTCGTGCTCGACCTCCAGCCACACCGCCCCGTCGCCGTCCCGGCGTTCCGACGTCGTGTGATATGGCCGCCCATACAGGCGCGGTCCCAGCAACTCGCCCTTCCATCCGCCCAGCGGTTCGGCGAACGACTGTTCGCCCAGGGTCAGCGTCGAATGACCGGGCG
The DNA here is from genome assembly GCF_049897665.1 of Brevundimonas sp. TWP2-3-4b1. NCBI lineage: Bacteria > Pseudomonadati > Pseudomonadota > Alphaproteobacteria > Caulobacterales > Caulobacteraceae > Brevundimonas > Brevundimonas sp. TWP2-3-4b1. Next base: position 66,966 of record NZ_JAFCWQ010000011.1, read on the forward strand.
TCAGACGCAGGCCCTGGCGGTCGGCCACACGGGGGGTCCAGCCGCACCCGGTGACGATCCGATCCTTGCCGCAGACGATCTCGAGCGCCAGCGGCTGGGCGCAGGCCGCCTCGGACCAGGCGCCTTTCCCCGGAGCTCCCGCGTCCGTGACGATGGTCAGCAGCGGCGAGCGGATACGCGTCAACCCGCCGACCGAGCCCACTGCGGACGCGGTCGCCTCGGCATGTTCGTCATGGGCGCGCGCGGCCGCGACCCGGGCCGCAGTCGACGGCCCGCCGCCCTGGAAGCCCGCCAGCCGGCCGTCCGGCAGCACCTGCAGCCGCAGTGCCGTGGTCAGGCGGATAATCGCCCCGCCCATGGCCTCCGGCGCCGCTTCCGACAGCTGCGACAGGGCGTCGTCCAAGGTTAGCAGATCGAGCAACAGCTCCATTCCGGCCTCGGGCGAACGCGAGGCGTGGCCGCCGTCGCCCGCCACCGTGACCCTCAGCGCCCCGGGAAGGCGTCCCAGCGCCGCCTTCCTCAACCGCGATCCCGCCTGCCCCGCCAGCACGCATCCGGCCACGGCCGCAGCGACCAGCCGTTCGGCCTTGCCCGCCAGTCCGCCCGGCGGCCGCAGCAACTGCCGCGCCTGACGCCCCAGGGTATCGGCCAGCCTCAGCCTGTCGGCCTCGGACGCCACGGCGCCCATCTTCCGGGCGGTGCAGGCCAGGTTGTAGACCCGGCGCGCCAGGATCCGCGGCTCCCACGCGAAGGGCGACCAGCGCGAAAAGGTGTCGGCCCAGCCCAGGGTCAGCCGCAGCGCCTCGCGCGCCCCGCGTTCGCCCTGAAGCATCAGCCCGGGCATCCAGGCGAAGGCGTGCAGGTCGACGGCGAAGGCCTTCGACGGGCTGGGCCGGTTCCACGGATCGGCGGGCGCCTCGGCCTCCAGATTCGATCCGGCCAGGGGGAAACGCCCGCCCATCACGGCCTTGCCCAGGTTGATGTCGGCGGGTCGGAAATCGCGCGCCGTGGCGGCGAAGGCCGTGGCCTTGCCCGCCGACAGAGTCATCGTATAGCCGGGCAGGCCATACAGCTCGATCCACATCTGGCGGGTCAGCACCCGTCCGGCGACGGCGGGCCACAGGGCCGGGCCGGTGGTCACCCCGCTGGACCGTACCGGCGTCCTGACCGGCGCCCCGCGCAGGCCCGGAATGGCGCCCTCGCCAACGTTCGGCGTGGACGGACTACGGTCGGCGAAGGGCCCGATCAGGTTCACCTAGGCGGCCTTGAGGGCGGCGATATTGGCCGCATAGGCGTCCGGCCCGCCCTTGAACACGGCGGTCCCGGCCACGAGGGCATCCGCCCCGGCGGCGATGCAGGCCCCCGCGTTGGCGGCCGTCACCCCTCCGTCGATCTGCAGGTGGGCCTTCGAGCCCGCCGCATCGAGCATGGCCCGGGTCCGTTCGATCTTCTTCAGCGTCGACGGAATGAAGGACTGTCCGCCGAAGCCCGGATTGACCGACATCAGCAGCACCAGATCGACCAGATCGATCACATCCTCCAGCACCGACAACGGCGTGCCGGGGTTCAGCACCACGCCGGCCCTGGCCCCCAGCTGCCGGATCCGCCCCAGGGTCCGGTGCAGGTGCGGCCCGCTCTCGGGATGGACGGTCAGGATGTCGGCCCCCGCCTCGCGGTAGGCCTCCAGCCACGGATCGACCGGGGCGACCATCAGGTGCACGTCGAACGGCAGGGCGGTGTGGGGCCTCAACGCCTTCACCACATCCGGGCCGAGGGTGATGTTGGGCACGAAATGGCCGTCCATCACGTCGACATGGATCCAGTCGGCGCCGGCGGCCTCCAGCGCTCTGACTTCCTCGCCTAATTTGGCGAAGTCCGAGGCCAGGATGGACGGGCAGATCAGGGGCGTCTCGGGCATGATCCGGGGATAAGGCGGGATGACGTCACGGGCAAGGCGCGCGGGCCAAAAGGCCCTTCCGACGACCCCGACATTCACCTGGAGGTCGCCATGCTGGTTGGGGCCGAATGTCCGATCCCGACCTGCGAACCCTTCGGTCAGACGGCGCAAACGACAGCATCTGACCCAACTCGGCGCTTTACGACGTCTGCTTTGGAGCAGCCGGCCAGGCTCAGGCGGCGTGTGGAGGTCCCGGATCCTCATGGGACACCTCCAGCTGTTCTGGTCGCGGCACTAGCGTCGGCCTCACAAGGCGCGCCTGCAGGTAGACCACGGCGACCACCCTCTGGTCGGCATCAGATGGCTCAGGTAGCGGCCAACTGAACCTGGAGCCCCGCCATCAGCCCGCGCGAGGGACACAGGTCGCTGACCACACACCCATCGCACCTGGGCTTGCGCGCCGTGCAGGTGTAGCGGCCGTGCAGGATCAGCCAGTGGTGAGCCTTGGACAGGAAGGCCTCGGGGACGATGCGGTGGAGCTGATCCTCGACCTTGTCCGGCGTCGCGGCATTGGCGAGGCCCAACCGGTGCGAGACGCGGAAAACGTGGGTGTCGACGGCGATGGCCGGTTCGATGCCCAGTTCGTTCAGAACCACGCTGGCCGTCTTGCGTCCCACCCCCGGCAGGGCCTGAAGGTCCGCGCGGTTCAGCGGCACGACGCCGCCGTGCTGTTCCAGGACGATCCGGCTGAGGGCGATGACGTTCCTCGCCTTGTTCCGATACAGGCCGATCGACGCGATGAAAGGGACCAGCCCCTCCTCGCCCAGTTCCAGCATCTTCGAAGGGCTATCGGCGACGGCGAACAGTCGGTCGGTGGCCTTGTTGACCGCGACGTCGGTCGCCTGGGCCGACAGGGCGACCGCGACGACCAGGGTGAAGGGATCGGTGAAATTCAGCTCGGTCTTCGGCTCCGGCATGACGCGGGCCAGGCGGGTGAAGATGTCCTCGACCCGATCCTCGTCCGGCGGAAAGGCGAAGATCGGGATCGGCGCGCCGGTCATGACGCTGCCGGGCTTGCGGGCGAGACCGGTCGGCTTGCCGGTGACCTTTGTTCGCTTCGCCAATCTCAGCGCGCCTCGGGATCGGACAGGCGCGGGTCCAGCCCCAGGGCCGTGATCGCCTCGATGGCCGCACGCTCACCCTCCATCCAGGCGCCGTGGGCCGTGCCGTAGAAGCCGTGCGACGTCGCCTCGCCGGCGATGAAGATACGGTCCTCGATCGGCCGCGCCAGCCGCGCCCGCGCGCCGGTCTCGCGGTCGCCCAGCCCCGGCAGGACGTGGGAATAGGCGCCCATCGACCAGGGCTCGGCGCCCCACATCGAGGTCGACAGAGGGCGGATGCGTTTGCGGAAACTCGACCCCAGCAGGTTCGACAGCTCGCTCTCGGCGAAGTCGAAGAAGGCCGCCTCGCCGTCCGCCTCCAGCCCCCAGGCGAGATCGCCGCCGAAATAGCCCTCGATGAGCGGCCGCCCGAACGGACGCAGGTGATAGCCGCCGGTCTGGGCCGTGTCGGTGCGGCCCCACAGCTGGCTGTCCTCGGGGAACTCCTCCGGTCCATCGACCGCCATATGCAGTTTGGACGCCAGGCCCAGAGGCGCGCCCGCCGCCGCCTCGATCAGGTCCGGCAGGGGCGGATCGAACCGCACAGCCTCTGATGCCAGCACCGAGGTCGGCAGGGTCAGGATCACGGACCTGGCCTCGATCACCCCACGCGCCGTCTCGATCATCAGCCGGGCTCCCGACCGGTCGATCCGCTCGACCGGGCAGTTCAGCACCACCGGCACGTCTTCGCCCAGCGCAACGATCAAGGACCCGTAACCCTCGACCGCCCGATAATTGACGCCGGTGTCCTCATAGGCGTCGTAGTCCAGGGTCGAGACCTCGGCGAATTTCGCCCCGTTCAGAGCGCCGGAGATGGCGTCCATCCGCTCGTTCCAGCGCTCGCCCGGAATGAACAGATTGGAGGCCGCGCGGTCGTCGCCCGCCTTGGCCGCCTTGGCCACGCGCTGGTCGAAGGCGTTGAAGGCCTCTGCGAACTCGGCCTGTTCGGCCGGCGTCAGGCCCAGGTTGAAGGCCTGCTGACGCCACGGCGGCGGGGTCTCGTCGATGGTGAACCCGACCTCGCGCCCGATCTTTTCCAGCACATTGACGTCGGCCGAGTGCAGCCAGCCGCAGCCGAGGTCGACCGGCATCCCCTCGTGGGTCGCCGTAAACGCCCGCCCGCCGATCCGGTCGCGGGCCTCCAGAACCACGACAGCGACACCCGCCCTCGCGAGACGACGCGCGGCCGAAAGCCCGGCGGACCCGGCGCCGATCACGGCGACATCGATGGCGGAGGGGAGGGAAATCAGCAGGCTCAAAGGGGCATGGGGGACAGCGCGAAACATGACGTGTTCACGCTGCGTCGCAAGGGTATTGATTTATGGACGATTGGGTCCATTTTACAGCCGTCCTCCCTGACGCCCCATCCTTAGAGACTCGACCGTATGGCACTCGCTCCCGCATTGAAGAAACGCCTCCCGCTGATCGTCGGAGGCGTCGTCGCCATCGGCCTGATCATCGGCGGCGCCGTCTGGTGGCAGAACAAGCAGCGGTGGGAAACCACCGACAACGCCTTCGTCCAGGCCGACGTCACCCTGGTCAGTCCCCAGATTGAGGGCTATGTCGCCGAGGTGCTGGTGACCGACAACCAGCGGGTCCAGGCGGGACAGATCCTGGTCCGTCTCGATGACGCCGACGCCAGGGCCGAGCTCGCCGCGGCCGAGGCCAATCTCGCGGCCCTGCTGGCCGCCGTGGACAATGTCGACGCCCGCGCGGCCCAGGAACAGGCCATGATCGCCTCGCGCGCCGCCGGGGTCGCCCAGGCCCGGGCCCAGGCCAATCTCGCCCAGGCCCAGGTCAATCGCTACACCGCCCTTCAACGTAAGGGCTGGGTCTCCGAGCAACGTATCGAAACCGAAACGGCCGGAGCCCAGACCGCCGCCGCCTCCGTCGCCCAGGCCCAGGCTGCCCTGGTCGCCGAACAGCGCACCGCCGGCGTCCTCGGCTCGACCCGCCAGCAGAGCCTGGCCGCCGTCGATCAGGCCCGCTCGGCCGTCGAGCAGGCCCGCATCAATCTGGACCGCACCGTGATCCGCGCCCCCGCCGCTGGCGTCGTCGGCGCGCGCGGCGTCCGGGCCGGTCAGTATGTCCGCCCCGGGGGCCAGTTGCTGTCGCTCGTACCCCTCGGCGACACCTATATCGTCGCCAACTTCAAGGAGACCCAACTGGATCGCCTGCGTCTGGGCCAGACCGTGCACATCGAGGCCGACGCCTTCCCCGGCGTGGACCTGACCGGCCGGATCGACAGTTTCGCCCCCGCGACAGGCTCGGAGTTCGCCCTGATCCCGATCGAGAACGCTACCGGAAACTTCACCAAGATCACCCAGCGGGTGCCCGTGCGCATCCTGGTCAATCGGGCCGAAGGCGGCGCGGCCCTGCGGCCCGGCCTTTCGGTCGAGGTCAGGGTCGACCTGAAGAGCGAAGGCGGCGCCTCCTTCGCCGAAGCCGCTACGGGCCAGACGCGCCTCGCCGACGCCGGAACCACGAGCGCGCAATGACCGCGGCCGTCATCGGCGGCACGGCTGCGACGGCCGCCGAGCCGAAGATCAACTGGACCTTCCTGATCCTCGGCTTCGCCGGGATGGTCATCGGCCAGTTCATGGCCATCCTCGACATCCAGATCGTCGCCGCCTCCCTGCCCCAGATCCAGTCGGGCGTCGGCGCCTCGGCCGACGAGATCAGCTGGATCCAGACCGCCTATCTGATCCCCGAGGTCGTGATGATCCCCCTGTCGGGATATCTGTCTCGGCTGTGGGGGACACAGAAGGTCTTCCTGTTCAGCTGCGGCGGCTTCGTCCTGATGAGCATCGCCGTGGGCCTGTCGTCCTCGGTCGAGGTGATGATCTTCTTCCGCGCCATCCAGGGCTTCGTCGGCGGGGCCATGATCCCGACCGTCTTCGCCGTGGCCTTCACCGCCTTCCCACCGTCCAAACGCGTCACCGCCTCGGTCTTCATCGGCCTGATCGTCACTTTGGCCCCGACCGTCGGTCCGACGCTGGGCGGTCACCTGACCGAGATGCTGAGCTGGCGCTGGCTGTTCTTCATCAATGTCCCGTTCGGCTTGCTGTCCTTCTTCCTGGTCTGGCGCTACGCCAATTTCGACAAGGGCGACCCCTCGCTGTCCAAGGGTTTCGACTGGCTGGGGCTGGGCTTGATGGCCGCCTTCCTGATGAGCATGCAGTTCGTGCTGGAGGAAGGGTCGAAGAACGACTGGTTCGCCGATGACCAGATCCTGCTGCTGTCGGTGATCGCCGGCCTGTGCGGCCCCGCCTTCATTTGGCGCTCGCTGGTCTACTGGAATCCGGTCGTCGAGCTGCGAGCCTTCAACAATCGCAACTTCCTGGTGGGGGTGATCATGACCTTCACGGTCGGCGCAGCCCTGTTCGGTGGCACCTTCCTGTTGCCGCTGTTCCTGGCGCGGGTGCGCGACTATTCGCCGGCCGAGGTGGGCACGACGATGGTCGTCTCGGGCCTCGCCATGTTCCTGACGGGTCCGTTCGCAGGGCGGCTGGTGCGGATTCTCGACCTGCGGATCCTGATGTTCGGCGGCTTCATGCTGTGCGCCTGGGGCATGTGGGAGGCCCACGCTGTGACCACCGAATGGGGCTTCTGGGAGTTCGCGGGAGTCCAGGCCCTACGTGGCGTCGGCGTCATGCTGGCCATGATCGCGGCCCAGCAGGTCACGATGTCGACCTTGCCGCCGCATATGGTCAAGAACGCCTCCGGCCTGGTGAACCTGTTCCGCAATGTCGGCGGCGCCTTCGGGCTCGCCTTCCTGAACACCTCCCTGACCACCAACACCGCCCTGCACATGAGCGAACTGACCCAGGCCATTCCGCAGACCTCGATCCAGATGCAGGACATGCTGACCGGCATGGCCACAATGATGTCGGGCTCCATCGATCCCGAAGGCGCGGCGATGAAGGCGGTCTACGGGATGCTGCAGCGACAGGCGACCACGCTCGCATTCGGCGATGCCTTCGCCATGCTGGCCCTGGGCTGCGCGGCCTGCGCCTTCCTGACTTTGCTGGCCCGGCCGGTGAAACAGGGCACGGGAACGCCGCCACCCATGGATGCGCACTGATGCCCCGGGTCATGGGCCAGATCGACGAAAAGAAGTCGGAGGCCATCCTGGAGGCCGCCATGGCCCTGTTCGCCGAGAAGGGCGGCGCGGCCTCGATGGCGCAGATCGCGCGCCGGGCCGGGGTATCGAAACAGACCCTCTACAACCGCTACGCCTCCAAGGTGGAGATCGGCCGGGCCATGGCCGAGCGCCGCTCCGAGGCGATCACCGCCCCACTCCGGGCCGGTGGGGAGCCGGTCGAGGTTCTGACCGCCCTGGGCCAGGCCATGCTCGACAAGCTGTGTACGGCCGAGGGGCGTTCGGCGATGCGCGGGGTCGCCCTGATCTCGCCCCAGGCGCCGGACCTGGCCCAGGCCGTCTATCACGCCGGGCCGGGCGAGAGCCTGCGTCGGCTGTCGACGTGGCTGGCCGAACAGGACGCCAAAGGCGCCCTCCGGGTCCCCGATCCGACCGCGGCGGCGGAGATGTTCACCGGCATGACCATGGGTCACGGCTATCTGCGCGGCATCCTGGGCGTCGACGAACCCGACATCGACCAGAACCGCCGCGCCCGCGAGACCGCCGAGCGCTTCGTCCGGGCTTTCGCGCCCTGACCGACCGGGCGTAGGGACGGGGCAGTTCCCGCTTCCGCTTGCCGCGCTCACCTGGCGACCGACCGCGTCGCAAGCGTAGCGCCAAAAAAAGAGAGTGCCGCCATGCTGATCGCCTGTTCCTCCTGGCCCGAGATCGACGCGCGCCTGAAGAGCGGCGCACGCACCGTCATCGTGCCCATCGGCTCGAACGAACAGCATGGCCCGACCGGCCTTCTGGGCACCGACTGGATGTGTCCCGAGATCATCGCCCACGCGGCGGAGAAGGCCGACGACGGCCTGGTGATCGCCCCGACCTTCAACATCGGCATGGCGCAACACCATCTGGCCTTCCCGGGCACGATCAGCCTGCGCCCCTCGACCTTCATGGCCGCGATCACCGACTGGGTGTCGTCGCTGAGCCGCCACGGGTTCGAGCGGATCTATTTTCTCAACGGCCACGGCGGCAATGTCGCCACCATCGAGGCGACCTTCTCCGAACTCTACGCTGAATGGTCGTTCCTGGAGGAGCCCTGCCCCTATGTCCTGAAACTGAAGAACTGGTGGGACCTGCCGGGCGTCCACAGCCTGTGCAACCAGATCTTCCCGACCGGCCATGGCATGCACGCCACCCCGTCCGAGATCGCGGTAACCCAGGCGGCGTATCCCGACCGGATCAAGACGGCGGAATACTCGCCAAGGATTGCGCCGAACGGCCCGATCCGCGACGCCCTGGACTACCGCGCCCGCTTCCCCGACGGCCGCATCGGTTCCGATCCAGGCCTGGCCAGCCCGGAGAAAGGGCAGCGCATCATCGACGCCGCCGTGCCCGCCCTGATCCGCGACGTGGCCGCCTTCGCCGATGAAGTCTTGCCCGGCTGAAGAAACCGGCCCAAGCCCGTCACATGACCATGCTCGACAAGACGATCCGCGACGGCAAGCGCGCGGTGAAGAACGCCCAGTCGGCCGCGACCGCCGCCGCCAACAGCGGCGAGATGATGCGCGCGGCCTCCGACGTCATCGCCGCACGGCTGAACATCATGGCCGAAGGCCTGGCCAATCCGATGAAGGCCGACATGGCCGAGATGCATCTGATGAGCTCGGAAAAGGTCGAGGCCATGAGCGCCTCGGCCGCCGCCATCGCCGGAAATCTGGGCGACCTCGCCGCACGCGTATCAAAGTCCGCCCTGGACGAGGTCGCTCACGCCCAACGCGCCGCCTCGGCGATCGCCGGCGCCGGCTCGCCCCAGGCCGCCGCAACCGCCCACTACAACTATGCGGTCGCCTGGTGGAGCCGGGCGGCGGGCCAGATGCTGACCCTGAACACCGAACTTCTGAAGGCCCAGGCCGACGCCCTGAAGCCGATCCATTCGGCGGCCGTGGCCAATGCGAAACGCCTGAAACGCTAGGAACGGCGGCTTCGGCCGCACGTTGGTCGGGGGTCTGAAACAGGAGCCATCACCATGGCCGACCCCAAGACCCAGGAAAACGAAAAGCACCCCGGCATGCTGGGCGACGGCACCGAGGAACAGAACCTCAACCAGCCCGGCGATCCGTCTAAACGGATAAAGGAAGACGAGGTCGATGAAGCCTTCGGCGGCGACGAAAAGGGCTGAACTCTCAGTCGGGGGCGGCGGTTCGTATGATCCCGCCCTCGGCCTTCACCGGCCACGGCGTCAGCCTGCCGCCCGCGCACGGCCCGCCGACGCAGGCGCCCGACAGCGGTTCGAACACCGCCCCGTGCCAGCCGCACAGGATCAGCGACCCGTCCGGGGTCAGATAGCGGTCCATCTCGATGGCGATCGGAAACCCCTGATGCGGGCAGCGATCGACCCAGCCCGCGACCTCGCCCTCCTTCCTCACCACGAAACCGTGGAAGAAGGCCTCGCCGATCTGCAGCACGAAGCCGCGCGAGCCGGGCTCCCCGATGTCCTCGAGCGCACACAGGGCCACGTTCGGCGGGGTGGACCAGACCCGTTTGCGCTCGGCTGGAGCCGTGTCGGTCATTCCCGCTCGGCCTTGAGCGGTCGTGAAAGCAGTCCCTCGATCATTGCATCGACCGTGGTCTCCCCGGCCAGCAGAGCCGCCGTCGCCTCGCAGATCGGCATTTCCACGCCCATCTTGCGCGCCAGTTCGCGCACGGCTGGCGCGCTCTCGTAGCCCTCGGCCACTGATCGCTTGCCGGCCAGCGCCTGCACGAGGGTCTGGCCCTCGCCGAGCGCCAGACCCAGGCTCATGTTGCGCGACTGCGGACTGGAGCAGGTCAGGACAAGGTCGCCGAGCCCGCACAGGCCCGCCACCGTCTCCGGCTCGCCGCCCAGGGCCACGCCCAGCCGCGTCATCTCCGCGAAGCCGCGCGTGATCAGGGCCGCGTGCGCCGACTTGCCGAGCCGACGCCCTTCCGACAGGCCGCAGGCGATGGCGAGGACATTCTTGATCGCCCCGCCGACCTCGGCGCCGATCAGGTCGGTCGCCAGATAGGGCCGGAAGGCGGGCCCCGACAGGGTCTCCATCAGCGCCTCAGCCAAGGCGACGTCGGCGCAGGCCAAGGTCACAGCCGTCGGCAGACCTTTGGACACATCGGCCGCGAAACTCGGCCCCGACAGGACGGCGGCGGGCGCATCGGGGATGGTCTCGGCCAACACCTCGGTCATCAGCTTCAGCGAGCCGCGCTCGATCCCTTTGGAGCACAGGACGATGGGCGCGCCCGCCTTGTGATGCGGCGCATAGGCCGCCAGAGTCGAGCGCATGAACTGGGCCGGCGGCACCGCCAGCACCAGATCGCACGCAGACAGACCCGACAGCTCCGCCGTCACCGAGATCCGGTCGTCCAGAACCACGCCCGGCAGGAAGGCCTCATTGATCCGGCGATGGGTGACGCTCTCGACCACCTCGGGCTCGCGCGCCTGCAGGATGACGTCCAGCCCGGCGCGGGCGCAGACCAGGGCCAGGGCCGTGCCCCAGGCCCCTGCGCCAATGACCCCTGCGGTGCGATATGCCATTCGTTACCTCAAGCCTTCGCGCCCTTGCGCCCGGTCGGATGGACAGGATCGGCCAGGGCGCGCGCCTCGTCCAGCGGCCATCGCGGACGGGCGGGCGCATCGATATCCGAAACCAGCCCCAGCTGAAGGCGTTCCGCCCCCGCCAGGGCGATCATCGCCGCGTTGTCGGTGCAATAGGCCAGGGGCGGGGCGAAGAAGGCGAACCCGCGTTTCGCCGCCGTCGCCTCCAGCACCCGCCGCACGGTCCTGTTGGCCGCCACCCCGCCGGCCACGACGAACAGACAGTGATCGTGCTTCTCGGCGTAAGCCGCCATGGCCCGATCCGACCGCTCCGAGAGTTGCCGGGCGATGGCGTTCTGGACCGCATCGGCCAGATCGGCCCGGTCCTGGTCGGTCTCGCAGGTCTGTGCCAGACGCGATGCCGCCGTTTTCAGCCCCGAGAAGGAGAAGTCGCAATCCTTCCGCCCCAGCAAGGCCCTCGGCAGGTCGAAGCGCGCGCCGTCCCCGCTCTCGGCCATCGTCTCCAGCGCCGGGCCGCCGGGATAGCCGAGCCCCATGGCCTTGGCGATCTTGTCGAAGGCCTCGCCGGCCGCGTCGTCAATGGTGGTGCCCAGCCGGCTCATGTCGCCGATGCCGCGCACCTCCAGAAGCTGGCAATGACCGCCTGAGACCAGCAGCAGCAGGAAGGGATAGGCCACCCTGGCCCCCAGCCTCGCCGACACCGCATGCCCCTCCAGGTGATTGACCGCCACCAGCGGCAGGCCGCGCGCCAGCGCCACCGCCTTGCCGAACCCCAGCCCCACCATGACCCCGCCGACCAGACCCGGCCCCGCCGTCGCCGCCACCCCGTCCAGCTCGCCATAACCCAGACCCGCATCGGCCATGGCGCGACGCACGACGCCGTCGATCATCTCCACATGGCTGCGGGCCGCGATCTCGGGCACCACGCCGCCAAAGGCCGCATGATCGTCGATCTGGGAGTGGACCACCGAGGAGAGCACTGTCGCGGTCCCGTCCGGCGTCAGTCGCACGACCGAGGCCGCCGTCTCGTCGCAGCTGGTCTCGATACCCAGCACCGTCAGGTCGCCGCCCTTCGCCGGATTGGTTGTCGCCCCGGTCTCGCTGCTATAGTCCGCGCCCATACTCATCGGGTCGAGGTAGCGACCCCGCCGGACCCGCGCAACTCAATGGCCCCCCTGATCCGCATCGGCACCCGTCGCTCCGCCCTGGCCCTGGCCCAGTCCGGCATGATGCAGCGCGCCATCGCTGCCGCCATGGACCTGCCGCTGACCGAGGTCGTGCTGGTCGAGATCGTCACCACCGGCGATCGCATCCAAGACCGGCGCCTGATGGAGGTCGGGGGCAAGGCCCTGTTCACCAAGGAGATCGAGGAGGCCCTGCTCGACGGCCGCGTCGACATCGCCGTCCATTCGATGAAGGACGTCCCCGCCGAACAGCCGCCCGGCCTGACGATCGCCGCTATCCCCGAGCGCGAGGATGCACGCGACGCCTTCATCAGCCGCCATTTCGACAGCTTCGACGCCCTGCCCCACGCCGCCCGCCTCGGCACCGCCTCGCTCCGCCGACAGGCCCAGGCCCTGTCCCTGCGCCCCGACCTTCAGATCGAGATGCTGCGCGGAAACATCGACACCCGTCTGCGTCGCGCGGCCGAGGGCGAGTTCGACGCCATCCTTCTGGCCGCCGCCGGGCTGAACCGGCTGGGCCGGACCGAGGCGGTTCGGGAATATCTGTCGCTCGACGCTTTCCTGCCCGCTCCCGGCCAGGGCGCCCTCGCCCTGCAAACCCGCGAGCACGACACGGACCACGCCTGGGTCTCCGACATGAACCACCGGCCCACCGCTCTCTGCATCGCCGCCGAGCGCGGAGCCATGGTGGCGCTGGAGGGCTCCTGCCGCACGGCCGTCGGCGCCCACGCGGTCATCGCTGACGGCCATCTGACCCTGACCACCGAGATGCTGGCCCCCGACGGCACGGCCCGCTGGCGCCGGGCGGGCGGGATGGCTGTGACAGAGGGCGACCTGACCGCCGAGGCCCGGGACATGGGCGAACACCTGGGGCATCAGGTCCATATGGCCGCCGGCGATCAGAGCCTGCCGGTCGAGTCTTGAGCGCGATCCGCCCCGTCTGGGTCACCCGCGCCCGTCCTGGCGCCGATCGCACCGCCAGGCGACTGTCTGCGCAAGGCTTTGAGCCACTGGTCGCGCCGCTTCTCAAGATCCACGCCTTGCCCGTGGCGCTTGACCTGAGCGGCGTTCAGGCCCTGGCCTTCACCAGCGCGAACGGCGTCGCCGCCTTCGCCGCCCTGTCCGACACGCGGACCCTGCCGGTCCTGGCCGTCGGCGAGGCCACCGCCCGCGCGGCGAGAGAGGCCGGCTTCGCGATCATCAGGTCCGCCGACGGCGACCTCGCCGACCTCGCGGCCATGATCCGCGCCGAGGCGCGAGGCCTGACGATCGTGCACGCCTGCGCAGCCGAACCCGCCGGAGACCTGTCCGCCGCCGTCGGCGACGCCGCCCGAATCCGAACCCTGCCCGTCTATGAGGCGCGCGAAAGCGGCGTGGCCGCACCCGGGGCCTGGGACGCCGTCCTGATCCATTCCCCCCGCGCGGGCCGCGCCCTCGCTGCGAACCTGGCGCCGAAGGCGGCCGAGGGACGCGTCGCCGTCGCCATCTCGCCCGCCGCCGCCGCTCCGCTGGAGCGCCTGCCTTTCGCCGAGGTCCGCGTCGCCGCCGCGCCCACCGAAGACGCCCTGCTCGCAGCGCTTGGCAAGCCGGGGGTCAGCGTATAAAGAGCCGCTTCCGTCGCCGAGGCTCAGCCTCAGCCGACAGGCCGCTTTAGCTCAGCTGGTAGAGCATCGCATTCGTAATGCGGGGGTCAGGTGTTCGAGTCACCTAAGCGGCACCACACTTTCCGGGCGTGTTTCAGCCTCCGCTACCACTGCCGGGGAATGGACCGCTACCAAATCGCTACCACCCGCCATCGCTGAACAGGCGGCCGACAGAGCGCGCAGTGCGCGGTCGCTGAATACGCTGCGAGCGTATGAAGCCGATTGGAACGATTTCTTGGCGGCCAGTCGCGAACTGGGCATGGCATCCACACCCACCGGCCCTGTCGTCAGCATCTACCTCGACCAGCTCGCGAGACGCGGAGCGAAGATGTCGACGATTCAACGTCGCTTGGCGGCCATCAACTACCGCCTACGCATGTCGGGTAGTGATGCGCTATCCGCTCGCGACGAACCCCTCGCGTCTGTTCTCCAGGGCATCCGGCGGCAGATCGGGACTGCGCGACGTCAGGCCCGACCCATCGAGATCGCTGAGCTCCGTGAGCTCGTCAGTGGTTGTGGCCGGGACCCCAAAGGCGTCCGCGATCGAGCGCTTCTCCTGCTGGGGTTCTCTAGCGCGTTACGGCGATCGGAGCTCGTAGGTCTGGATTGGAATGACGCGGGCGACGGCGACGGCTGGATCGAACCTGTGCCCGAAGGCCTGCGCATCCATCTCCGCAGATCGAAGACGAACCAGTTCGGCGAGGTAGAGGAGGTTGCGATCTGTCGCGGAGCATACGCGGCCACGTGCCCAGTCGCTGCGATTGAGGCATGGGGAGCCGTTACTGAGACGAGCGGTCCAGTGTTTCAGTCGGTCGACCGGGCCGGCCGGGTCGGAGGCCGCCTGACTACCGGCAGCGTGGCTCGCATCCTGAAAGGCCTCGTGGCCGGGGCGTCCGCACGCGCCGGGGCGTCAACGAATGAGATAGCTTCGGCATCATCGCTAATCTCAGGCCATAGCCTTCGCGCTGGTCTGGTCACATCCGCCTTTGCGGCAGGACTGACCGCCGAGGATGTGATGCGCCAGACTAGGCATCGTGACGTCAAAGTCCTCCTCGGGTACCGTCGGCATGCGACTGCGTTCGTAGCCAACGTGAGCGGGAGGGTAGGGTTGTGAAGGGGTTCGTTCGAATCTCAGCGACTGGCGTGCTGGCCGCTCTTGCGATGGTTTCCAGCGCAGCCGCTGAACCAACGTTAGGTGAGCTTCGACGTAGTACCGGCGAGGAGAGAGGTTTCCAGATGATCTACCTCCTCGGGCTGGTAGCGGCTTATGGCTCCGCCAACGCGGCGCTGATCGATCGCGGAGTGCCGCCGCTGTATTGCGCACCCGAACGCCTCTCTTTGACGGTCGATCAGGTCGAGAGGATCGTCACGCTATTCGCTGACCGCAGCCCCGGTATCGAAGACGCCGACTCATTGCCCATCGTGACGTTATTCGCACTTGAAGACGTCTTCCCCTGCCAAAATAGAATCCGGCCGTTTGAGGGGCTTCCCGCTACTCTGCCCCCGCCAAATTAGAGGCCCTACTCCGGCACGCTCCCCCCCTGCGGCCACGGCGCCGTCTGACCATAGTCGCGCCCCGTGCGTTTCCGTCGCCGGACCTTTGCGAAGGGAAAAGATTGGAGACGACGGGCGACCATCATGCCGCTCGGGCACTGTCCAGAAGCGGACGGGGCCAACGTCGTCTAGCAGTGAATGCGGCCATACGGCGACTCGGGGGATTTCGCCAAAGCAGGGGTCGGCGATACGATCGACGACGGAGGGCCATGACAATGCTGAATCTACTCGCCGCCTTGGCTGTCTCGATCGGCGGCCAAGCGATCGACGAACGCGTCATTCCCGATAATTGGATCGGCGAGTGGAATGAAAACCTGGAGGATTGCGGAACCGGGAACAACGACAGTCGCCTCCGCATCGAACGAGACCGCGTCCTTTTTTATGAGAGCGGAGGCATGGTGCGAGGTGCGTTCCTTCGAGGACCATTCGAGATCGTCATCGTCCTCGACATGTCCGGTGAAGGTCAGACTTGGATCGATACTCATCAATTCGTCATGTCCGCCAGCGGGACCTATATCCGCACGACGGGCGAAGAACCAATGGTTGGCTACCGTTGCCCGAGCACCGCCGGGTGAGGATTCCCGTTTCGCTTCTTATGGTTGGGTTGGCGAGATGCGGGTCGTGCCGGCGCGGGCGAGGAACCGCAAGATTCCAGCCTGATGGAATGGCCAACCGTCGCCGGGTGATCTCAGTCCACATGTCGATATCCGTTGATGGCTCGCACCTTCAACAGAATCACAAACGACTGATTTCACCCAACTTCATTTCCGGTCAGCCTCTTAGACTGACAGCACCAACCTAGAACGAACCACAGGCCGAGCCATCAACCAACAAGGCGGACAATTGGCTGACTTGTCTGCCGTCAGCGCCTATTAGCGAGCCACTCGTTTAATTTGGACCACCGTCTGCGGCCCGAGACATTGCGTACGGCGATGGCGACGGCCTTCTTCTGGCCGACCAGCACGACGAGCTTCTTTCCGCGGGTCACGCCCGTGTAGAGCAGATTGCGCTGCAGCATCGTGTAGTGCTGGGTGAGCACCGGGATGACGACGGCAGGGTACTCTGATCCCTGTGATTTATGGATCGTTGCGGCATAGGCCGGGACGAGCGTGTCCAACTCGCCGAAGCCATAGCTGACCGCGCGCCCATCGAAGCTCGCCGTCAGCTCACCAAGTTCCAGGTCGACATCGTCGATATAGCCGATGTCGCCATTGTAGACCTCCTTATCGTAGTCGTTTTCGATCTGCATGACCTTGTCGCCAGGAGCAAAGCTCCAGCCGAAGCGTTCGACTTTTCGCTCACCAGGCGGATTTAGAACGGCTTGGAGTTCGATGTTTAGGGAGCGGGCGCCGACGCCGCCGCGGTTCATCGGGCAAAGCACCTGAATGTCGCGAATGGGATCGAGACCGAAGCGCTGGGGAATGCGCGTCTTCACCAACTCGACGATCCGCTGCACTGCTGTTTCCGGATCGTCCGCCTGTACAAAGTAGAAGTCAGTATCGCTATCAGGCCGCGAGAGATCGGGGATAGAGCCCAGGTTGATCTTGTGGGCGCTGGTGATGATCCGGCTTTGAGCGGCCTGCCGGAAGACCTCCGTCAACCGCACCACGGGTACGGTGTTGGACGCGATGATGTCGGCGAGAACCTGACCAGGGCCGACGGAGGGCAGTTGATCGATATCCCCCACGATTAGCAGTGCGGCCTGTGCGGGGATGGCCTTCATCAAGGCCTGCATCAGCATGACATCGACCATGGACGTCTCGTCGATGACCAGCAGTTCGCAGTCCAGCGGGTGATCGTCGTTGCGCTTGAAGCCTCCGCCCTTGGGATCGACCTCCGGCAACCGGTGAATGGTCTTGGCCTCAAAGCCAGTGGCTTCGGTCATCCGCTTGGCGGCGCGGCCGGTGGGCGCGCAAAGCAGCAGTTTCACCTGCTTGGCCGCCAGAATTTGCAGGATGGAGTTGACGATGGTCGTCTTGCCGACCCCGGGCCCTCCGGTGATGACCAGGACCTTTGCCAGAAGGGCGCGGCGGATCGCCACCACCTGACTTTCCGCCAAAGAGAGGCCTGTCTTCTTCTCGATCCAGGGCAGGGCCTTTTCGGGATCGATATGTCGCCAGGGTAGGCTCCCCTTGAGCAGGCTAGTCAGTCGATCGGCGATCGCCCGTTCGGCCCGGTAGAGCCCGGCGAGGAAGATGCAAGCCCTCTCGCCGACGGTGTCGGCGATGACCGTTCCCTCGGACAGTTCGAGGTCGAGCGCGGTCAGAACTAGACCCTGAGGAACTTCCAGCAGCGCTACGGCCAGCGGCGTAAGCTCCTCCGTGGGCAGGCCGCAGTGCCCCTGATCCATTGCCTTGGTCAGCGCATAGGAGATGCCGGCGCGGATACGCACCATCGCCGTCTTCTCGATGCCGAGATTCATGGCGATTGCGTCGGCGGTCTTGAAGCCGATGCCGCGGATGTCGCGGGCCAGTCGGTAGGGGTTCTCAGTCATCACCTGGACGGCGTCCGAGCCGTAGGTCTTGAATATCCGGACGGCGCGCGCCGTGCCAACCCCGTGGGTGTGCAGGAAGACCATGATCTCCCGCACGATCTTCTGGTCCGCCCAAGCCGAGGTTATCCGTCTTGCCCGGACCGGGCCGATCCCGGTGACCTCACGCAGCCGGTCGGGTTCGGCCTCGATGACGTCAAACACCTTCTCGCCGAAGGCCTTGACCATCTTCCTGGCGTAGACCGGGCCGATCCCCCGGATCATGCCGGAGCCAAGGTACTTCTCGATACCCTCGATGGAGGTCGGTTCAGAGGTGCGCATGAACCGCGCCTTGAATTGCTGGCCATGGCTGCGATCGTTCATCCACTCGCCGGAAGCAGTGATCCACTCGCCGGGGGAGATGGCCGCTGCGTGCCCCACCACGGTCAGCAGGTCGCGGTGGCCGCGCGCCTTGATCCGGATGACGCAGAAGCCACTATCGGCATTGTGGAAGGTCACTCGCTCGACCAAACCGGCAAGCACTTCCTGGACCAAAGGTTCGGGCTTTGACTTCATCGGCCCCGCCGCTCAGCCCGCCACTCCCAAAGCATGTCGAACTGTCCCGACCAGACCCCACGACGAGCCGCCCGCGCCTGGTCCTCGGCGCGGACGTAGTCCCGCAAATAGCGCCGATAGGCGACCGCCCAGCCCTGGGTGACCAGCCAGCCGTTCAGATCCACGCCGCGGGTAAGGCACACTGCGACGGTCCGCCCGTAGCGATCGGTGTCGCGGGGATCGCAGGACACGTTCGATCGCCCGATCTGATCCGAGAGAGCCAGGGATGCCTGCTGGCCACAGCGCCAGCGCTCGCCGGTCGGGCGGGTGCAAAGCTGGCGGCTCTCGGGCGCATAGTGCCGTGGAGACGTATCCGGACGCCGTGGATCTCGATGGTGTCGCCGTCGATGACGCTGGCCACGCCGACGATCGGCGCGGCGGCGGCCGGGCTGGAGGTGACGAGCGCGCCGAGCATGCCGGCAGCCATGAGCAGGCGCCGGACGTGGCGAGCACCGGTCAATGGACGGTCGGCTTCTGGGTCGGCAAGGACGCGAGCAAGTGCTTGCGGGCCCGAGCGCACGACAGCACGACCTCGTGGATTTCCAGCTCCATGATCCTGGTCAGTTCCCGCAGGTGCTTGAACGTCGCCTCCAGCTCCGTCCGGGTCTCCGACTTCTCATCGCGGGCGACCAATTCCTCAATGCCAGCCATCATAGCGCGCATCTCGGAGAGATGGCCGACCGCGACATGGGCGCGCTCAGGCAGGTCCAGCTGGTCTTCTTCGTTGAACAGACCCTCGATGAACCCATCGAGTTCCTGGCGACGCGTCGTCGCGAGCGCCGCCAAATTGCCAGCGGTCGGCTCAGTGATCAGCCGCACAAGCCGGAACGGCTCACTGCGCTTCTGGTGTTTGGTGAGGCTGTTCCAGAGGTCGTTCACCAGGGCTCCAATGAGCTCGTCGGCCTCGTCCGTGGTGTCGAAGACCGGCAGCTCTCCGCCCCACAGATCCTGAACGATGCGCATGGGCGAGACGCTCAAGGCCGGTGTCGCCAGATTGCCCAAGAACCGGGTCCGAACCTCGTGCCAGGGCACCGGGCAAGCATAGCGATCCAGCAGGCTGCGGATGACCTTTTCACTTGGGATGGCAGAGTTGGGCTTGCGGCTCACAGACCCTGTTTAGCGAGGACAGCAAAGGTCGTCGATGTATCGCTGGCGGGCGCTGACAGCTTAACTCCGCCAACTGAAAACCTGCCCTACTCTGCCTGAAATCAGGCAAAGGCGGCCGCCCAAGCCGTCGAGCATTACGAGATCACCCGCTACGGCACTCTGAAGAGGTGGGCCAATGTTCTCGGCCTGAAGGATGCGGTGAAGCTGCTGGACGAGACCTTGCAGGAGGAATCCCAGACGGACACCGACCTGACCGCCATCGCCGACGCGGCGGTAAACGCCGAGGCGATGCAGGCCAAAGCAGCGTAATCCGGTTTAGCGCGAAACGGCCCTGTCGAACCACGGCGGGGCCGTTCCATGTTGGCCGTTCGCGTCGGACAGTCGATCCGGCGCGCCGGGCGAGGTCGTCAAGCCTCCGACGACATAGATGCCCCGCGTCGCCAGAGCCTGGGCAAGAGTTTCGAAGCGTTCGAAGGTCTCTTCGGCGTCCAGAATTTCCAACACACGCAGCCGGTCCATGGCGAGATTATGGGCGCGCCACGGAGGCCTTTCCAATCAAAGAGCCGTGAGTTTTGCGCCCCGGACGGAGAGGCGGGTTCCAAGCGAACAGCGGACGCAGCCAACGTCCGATCAGGGTGGCGGGCTCAACTGATCGCTGCAACACACGCGGCGAAGGTCTCCGCTGGGGTTCGATAGAGCAAGGTCTTTCTTGGTCGTTCGTTTAGCTGTCGGGCAATTGCGCTAAGCTGGGGCTGGCTGTGCAGGGACAGGTCGGTTCCGTGCGGCAGATACTGGCGCAGCAGCCGGTTGGTGTTCTCGTTCGAGCCGCGCTGCCACGGTGACCGGGGATCGCAGAAGTAGACCTCGACGTTGGCGGCCAGAGCCAGCCGCTTGTGGTCAGCCAGCTCCTTGCCTCGATCCCAGGTCAGGGACTGATAGAGTTCGCCGGGCAATTTCCTCGACTGCTTGATCAGGGCGGTGACGACGCTTTCGGTGTCCTTGTTGGCGACCTTGACCAGCATCACGTAGCGCGAGTGACGCTCGACCAGGGTGGCGACGTAGCTGTTCTGGGATCCGCCGATCAGGTCGCCTTCCCAGTGGCCGGGGACGGCGCGGTCCTCGACGCAGGCGGGTCTCTCGCTGATGGAGACGGCGTCCTTGATCTGGCCGAGGCCTTGACGCTTCAGGCTTGCATGCCGGGAACGCCGGATGGTCCGCCGGGCCCTGAGGTGGTCCAGCAGTTCCTTCTTCAGCACCCCACGGGTCTGGATGAACAGGCTGCGGTGGATGGTTTCGTGCGACACCTGATTGTGCGGCTCCCCGGGCCAGGTGCGCTTGAGCCAGCCGGCGATCTGCTCGGGCGACCAGTTCCGCCGCAGCTTGGCCGATACTGTCCGGGCCAGGGCGGGTCGGCAAGCCAGCCTGCACGGCTTCGGACGCAACGCCCGGTCCCAGGCGGCACGATCGGAGCCTGTCGCTCGATACCGTTCCGGTCCGCCGTTGCGCAGAACCTCGCGACTGATCGTCGACGGTGATCGACCCAGCAACCGGGCGATCCCACGCAGCGAGCAGCGGGTGCTGAGCCCCCGGGAGATTTCTTCCCGCTCACCGAGGCTGAGCGCCTTCGAAGCCCGCTTCCGGTCTGGAGGCCGGATGCCACCCGTCGGCGAAAGCACCGAAAACACCGACGAGGACTCCCGATCGAACCGCCGTCCGATCGAACTCATCGACTCGCCGGCCTTCCAGCGATCCCAGATTTCAGCCCGCTGGGCCGCCGAGTAATAGATCCGCCGCCGCTGCTTCATGACCCACGCTCCATCTCCGAAGAAAAGCTAGCGTGTTGCGGTCACCGGTTGAGCCCGCCGTGGATAGCGGACTTCTTTCGTTACTTCCGCACCGACGACGGTTCGCTCTTTGCCTGACGACCGGGATCATTTGAAACGGTGGGGCGTTTCCACGGGCTGGGTTTTCAACCTCGGGGAATACGCTGTTGCTGGGAAAGAACCTGATCCGGTTGGTTTACAGGAGCGATTCCTGCATCTCCCATGATGACGTGTCAGGGCTGGATGCAATCTTCAATGTGTCGATCCGCAACAATATGCGTGACGGAATCTCCGGTGCGCTTGCTCTACCTGATGGAAAGTTCGTCCAGGTTTATGAGGGGGAGAGGGGCAAGGTGGACGTGCTCATGAAACGAGTGCGGGCCGACAACCGTCATGAGAACCTTACCGTTCTGGGGGAATGGGAGGTCCAAGCTCGGCTGTTCAGGGGATGGTCCATGGCTCGGCCCGATCCTACGCCGCTGAGCCAGCAGTCCTTCCGGATCGTCACCGAGAACGGAACGGGGGCACAGGTGACATCCATCCTGTTGGACCTGATGAGCAAGACTGAACACCATTATCGCGCAAGCCAGGTTTTCTGACCTTCGCGATTGTTGCCTCGTGCGCCGCATCAAGGGCCACTCGGTGGGAGGCCCCAGACGTCGCCAATGGGTCGGACCACGACACGGGCATCAGGCCGGAAACCGGACACTCACCGCCATGTCGCGGAAGCAGACCTTCCTCAATGCGGCTAGGGTTAAAAGCGGACGTTTAAAACCTCAGATGAACGCTCTCTGGTGTGTTGAGATTGTTCGCTCTTCCAATAAGCCTTATCCACCTTCATAGCTTTTTCATTCGCTTGCGCAAACATTGTCCGTTCGTCTTCGGGAGGCTGGATGTGACGCGAAGCTTTTGGGGACTTGACCAATCGTTCGACGATACGGCGGACGCCACGCGAGTCCAATTCCGTGATCGTCTGTTTGCGGCCATAGCGGTCTTCCTGCTTTCGATGCAGCAAATGTCAGCTCCACAGTTGGCGCTCTGGATGTGTCTTTTCGCCCTCGGCGAAATCCTCCTGCGCGTTGCGACGGCCAAGAAAATGCGTCAGCTCTACCCGGTCGGCAGCCGAACTCTGCGGCTGGTCAGTTCAACAATCGCTGCCAGTTCCTGGGCGGCCCTCGCATCGTTTTGGTGGTTGTCGGAAGGTGGGCATGGTGGTGCCGTCGCGCTTGCGCTGCTTTGCGGCGTTTTGGTTTACATCGTCCGCGGCTGCCATCGCTCCCTTGCGCATATGATCGCGGTTGCGGCTCCTGTGGTCGCCACCTTGCTTGTCGTCCCGTTCCTCGCTCCCGTTACGAGCGCAAGATTGGAGACGCTGACCGCGATGGTTCTTCTGATCCTGTTCACTGCGTCATCGGCTGTCGGTTCGTGGAAGGCGGAACGCCAACTCAATGAGCTGACCGACGGCCTTCGGGAAAAGGAGCAGGAAGCTTCCGCCGCCAATACGGCCAAGTCAGAGTTCCTGGCCAACATGAGCCATGAAATTCGCACGCCCCTGAACGGGATCGTCGCCATGGCTCATATGCTGAAAAGGGCCGATCTGTCGGCGGAGAACAAGGAAGCGGCCAACCTGATCGCCACCTCGGGCGATACCCTCGAAGCCTTGCTCTCGGACATCTTGGACACAGCCAAGATCGAGGCAGGACGTCTGACCCTGGAGGAGACCCCCTTCCATTCGGGCGATCTCGTGCGGAGCGTGGCGGCGCTGCTACGCCTAAAGGCTGACGAAAAGGGCGTCCGGTTGCAGGTTGAAGTCGACCAGAGTCAGGATCGGATCCTAATGGGTGATCCAACCCGTCTCCGCCAAATCGTGACCAACCTCGTTTCAAACGCAGTGAAGTTCACCGAATCCGGTCAGGTGACTATCCGTCTCACCGCGGGCGTTGAAACCAGTCAGCGGATTTGGGTGACAGACACAGGCGTGGGTTTTGACCCGGCCTCCAAACATGCCCTGTTCGAGCGTTTCCAGCAGGCTGATGGATCGATCACGCGGAACTTTGGGGGCACCGGGCTGGGTCTCTCCATATCTAAAAGTCTCGCTGAAGCGATGGGGGGTACGCTCGATTGCGACAGTGCGCCGGGCGAAGGATCGACCTTCTGGTTGGACCTGAATCTCCCAGACTGCTTGATGGGGGAGAGCGATCAAACCCCTAGCGCCCCGGCCTGGCAGGAAGAAACGCCGCTGTCCGTCCTCGTCGCGGATGACCACCCCACCAATCGACGCGTGGTAGAATTGATTCTCAGCTCAGTTGGCGTAAACGTCACCTGTGTCGAAGATGGGCTACAGGCGGTCCTCGCTGCGCAAACACAGCTCTTCGACGCAATTCTGATGGACATGCAGATGCCTGTTATGGACGGCTTGACTGCCGTTAAGGAAATCCGCGCTCAGCAAACTGCTGCCGACAAGCGCATCCCCATATTGATGCTGACCGCGAACGCCTTGCCTGAGCATATCGCCGCCGGAAGAGAGGCAGGCGCGGATGGTCACATCACCAAGCCGTTCAACCCCGAACAGCTGCTTAAACGCATCCATGCCATAGCTGCTGAAGCAGATAAGGGCGGCGCGCGATTGGCGGACGCGGCGTAACTCACAAGTCGGAACAGGGCGGTAAGCGCCTCGCGCTGCCTGGTCCGGGCGTTGGCGCTGCCCGAGGACGACCTGAACTGGCTGAGCGGTATCCTATGGTTCCTACTTTGCGCATGAGTCGAAGAGATCAGGCGCGTGGCGCGTAGTTTCCGATAATTGCGTGACACTCGGCTGCAGGGGAAGCGTTTTTGAACGAGGATTTTATGCGATCAGCGCCGATGTGACCGTCCGCATTGGGTCGGGACCGGTCATCGCCTGCTAAGCGGAAAGCGGACATTCGATCCATCGCCCGGAAGCGGACCCACCGAGGGTCGCCTAGGGGTGGAAACCGGACATGCAAACGGCCCCGCCGTCGCCAGCGAGGCCGCTTCTGTTTCGTATTGGCCTGGGCCTCAGGCAGTCATTCGCCTACGCTGAATGTAAAGCGCCGCTCCGCCCGCGAGCGCTAAGCCGAACAGGATCATCGCCCATTCCGACAGGGTTGGAACCGGGGCAGGCCCAGCACTATAGGTCACGCTCCCGACGAGCACTCTCGGTGTGTTGTTTGTTGCGGAAAAGTCCGGCGCTGACTTTCCTGTTCCTTCAAGGATTTGGATATTGGCATCTGACGCTGCCACTGCGCCTACCGCCGTACCGTTGCGGTAACCGATACCAGCCGCAGCGATGTAGAAGCCCTTTGTCTGGCCGGCCGCGATGGGCTCGCTCAACACGACGGGTATCGATTGGACGGCACCGGTTCCGGTCAAAGATGTGGTCCCGACGAGCGACCATCCCGTAGAGGCGCTCGAGAACCCAACGTGCGTACCGGGGCGGGTGTAGATGTTAACCGTCTGGGGGATCGCGGTGTTAAATTGGTTGGCCAAACCGGTGACAGTGACCGCGTTGGTCGCGGTCACGTCGAACATGATCCCGGCATCACCATTGTTCGAAGGTGTCGGCGTGGAGACGGTTTGCGCCATCGCCGCTCCAGCGGTCAGCACCAGCATCATACCTGCGGCCATCGCCGCCAACCGCTTCAACATTTGGATCCCCCACAGCTTTCAGAAACCAACGATAACCATAAAGGAGATGGAGTGCACACCCCCCGCCCCCGTATTCGGTCGGGAAAAGTGGGCGTCCAGTATGGGTCGGACTCAGCGGTTGGCTGTCGGCCCCAAAACAGACATTGGGGCTACCGCCGCAAACCAGACCCGCCGGAGGGCTGTTCGGGGTGGTTAGCGCACTTTCCATCGGGCAATGTGAACTCGAAGGGAAGTTCAACCATGTCAATCATCGGGCCTCTATCGGGAATGATGCTGCTGACCACCCCTATCCAGCAGGACCAACCTGCCACGCCGGAGCCTCTCCAATGTATGGCTGGGCCGATCCATCGCTCCTTCGGCGGGACTGATTGGCTGGCGTATGGTTGCGCCGATCACGCCACTCTCATCGTTGTGTCGGCGCCCGGCAATCCAGCGATGCCTTTCATTTTCAGGCTGTCGAAGACTGACGATGGCGTCAGCGTAAGCGGCGAAGGTAACGGCGATCAGAGGGCGACTGCTCCGGCCTTCGAAGACCTCAAAACGGTCTCGCGCGCGACTTTGACCGAGATGATTGAGGAAGCGGAAGCCCAGCCCTGAAGGTCCGCTAGGGGTCGAAAGCGGCGGTTGGCCGACGCGCGGAAAACGGACCCTCCCACAGCGTTCTCAGTGCGGGCCCTGCGAACGATCCTGAGAGTGAACCGGCGGCCGCTGTCACCGGACAGCCTTGGCCGTCATCAGATACTCGCCTTGTGCACCGCGCAGGCGAAGCACAAACTGGACCCGGCCGATGCAGCCGACCCGCCGGCAGGCAGCGTCGGCACCCCACAAGCTGTAATGTGATCCCCGGACCTGGGCGATGCGTTTCAGGTCCGCCTGGATGCGCAGATCGCAGACCGGGCAGTCGGCATAGACCGGCCAGCCGTTGATCAGAATCCGTTCGACCGATCCTGACGCCTCGCGCCAGTCCGCCTCGGTGTAGCAGTCGAGGTTCTTACGCCCCATCGCGCAGGACCACATGGCCGGCGTGCGGGGTGATGATCTAGATCTCCATCCGTCCGCCACAGGGTGGTTGTCGCCCGTCCTTACCCTTGGCCGTGCAGCGGAGGCGGGGCTCGATCGCGCGGAAAGGCTGGTCTCTCGTCGCCGCAGGAAGGTCATCGCTGCCGAACTGGCGCGAGGACATGCACGTCCGGCAACAGGCCCTTACGCGGACTGCGGGGTGAAGATCGGCGAAGCCGAAAGCGAGAGGCGCAGGCACGGTCAAGCCCCGGCGTAGTCCACGAGAGAACACGGCGCCATGTCGTGCAGGGATCGGTCATTTATTCGCTCTCTCCAAGTTGCCGACCCGAGGCGCTTGTGACTCGTGAGTAGCGGAGAGCGCAAGAAAATGTTCTTCTTTTGTTCGCGTCGTCCACAGCAGGTGCTTTGACGCTACGCTCGGCGCTGTAATGAGATTCATTGCAAAAGATCGGAATCAACTCGAACGACTCGCCACCGGCGGGAGGGCCTGAAACAATGCAATCTTTGATTCGGAAGGTTTCGTAGGCCATTGCCCACAGCTGGACTGTCGCTCGTAGGATTTATGGATCAAGCAATGGCGCTGGAGCATCTCCAGTCGGCATGCATTCCGGCTGATCCAGATCCAAATGCATTGATACTGGAGTGGCAGACAGCTCAAGCCGCCCTAGGCGCGCCGATGCCCAACCCAGGTCAGCCCGCGATCCATCCTATCCCGGCTTCGGAGCATGGGCACGTGGCGCAGCTTTCCGCGATGCCCTGGGTAGCCCCCTATCTCGTCGCCAACCCTGGGGCGGACTTCAAGCTGGTCGAGATCGATCAATTGCTCGCTTATCAGGCCTCAGTCGACAACGACCGTTCGCATCATCATTGCCATGCGCTCACGACCCCACCGAGCCTCGGCGAGATGATGCATATGTGTTTGCCGTTGGCACCTCCCAACGACACCTTCACCCTCCAAAATGGGCCAGGTCAGCAGTCAATGTTGTTGCGTGCTCGCAGTCTCAACATTCGGGCGGTTGCACAGGGCTTTGTTGCGCCTGGGTTGATCGGCGTGCACTTCAACCACGCTCTGCCGCTTTCGCACGTGTACGTCGTCAGATGTTTTGGGACAGTCGGGGTGCGGATTTAGTGGAGAGTTGGCCTTGTCTGGGTTCGATATTTAGGCGGCGATTTTGCGGTGCTGCAAGCGCCGATGTTGGAGGGT